>NZ_JBBEYB010000002.1:0-464336 GCF_037482285.1 Aquabacterium sp. G14 | reverse complement strand
GGCGAACGTGACCGACGATTCCGGCCCATCGTGACCGGTTGCACCGTGTGAGGTGTTGCGCGTTCAAATTGTAGGGGTGTCGGTCACGATGGGTCTGAGTCGGGCTCCTTTTTCGTGGGTTTGGGCTTTTGTCGCAGGGACTCACCGGTCAGAGTGAATCGGTGGTTTCGCTGCATCAGGCGATCAAGGATCGCGTCGGCAATCGTGGCGTCACCGACCCAGGCATGCCAGTGTTCAATGGGCAGCTGACTGGTGATGATGGTGGCCTTGCTGGCAGCTCGGTCGTCGATGATCTCCAGCAAGTCAGCGCGGGCCTGGTTGTCCAGCCCAGCCATGCCCCAGTCGTCCAGCAACAGGACATCGGTCTTGGCCAACTGGATGAGCCACTTGCCAAAGGTGCCATTGCCGTGACGGATGCGCAGCTCTTCGCTCAGACGTGGCACACGTTGGTAGAAGGCAGAGCGACCGCGGCGACAGGCGTGCTGGGCCAGCGCACAAGCCAGCCAGGATTTGCCAGCTCCGGTGGGGCCGGTGATCAGCACGCTGTGGCCGCTGTCGATCCAATCACCCAAGGCCAGGCTCATGACAGCCTTGCGATCCAGGCCGCGTCCAGCTCGTGTATCGATGTCCTCAATGGCGGCTTGGGGGTACTTCAGCTTGGCCTCTTTGAGCAGGCGTGCACGCCGCTTGTCGTGGCGCCAATGGAGCTCGCGCTCGACGATCAGAGCCATGCGTTCTTCAAAGCTGACAGCGCTCATGCCGGCCTGCGTCAGTTGCTCATCAAGGGCTGTGAGCATGCCCATCAGCCTGAGTTCACGCAGCTGGTTCAAAGTCGTGTTCATCATCATGGTGCAATCCTGTCTGTTCACTGGTAGTAACCGGGGCCACGAACGTGGGCATGGTGCGGGCTGGTCCAGTCGGTGGCGGTCGTGGCGGGCACCTGATCCCGGCCGTTTGCCAGAATGTCGCTGACGTGCCTGTACTTGACGGTGCCGAGCTCCAGGGCGATGAGGCAAGCGGCTTCCAGTCGGGGCTTGCCGTACTTCTTGGCCAGTGACAGCAGCCCCAGGCAGGCGCGGTAGCCATGCTCGGGATGGCGTCGCTCCTCCAGCAGACGCTGGACGGTGCTGGCACAGGCCACACCAATGGTGCCGCCCCAGTGAATCAGGCGTTCAGGGGTCCACTCCCGATGCGCGCGGTGCGCTGCCGACATGTGCTCCGCCACGGTGGTGAAGCCCCCCTTGTGGAGACAGCGCAGATGAGCGGCAACACGCTGACCACGGTGGACGATCTCCACGCCGCGCGTGGTGATGCGTGCCTCCAGGACCAGCCCGACCAAGGACTGCGGCACGCTGTAGCGATGCCCCTCGATCTCGACGTGGTGATCAATGTGCACGCGCACGGTCTTGTAGGTGGCGAATTCCCAGGGCTGCAGAGGCAAGGCTTGCAGTGCTGGCGCATCCAACTCTGCAAACGTGCTGACTCGGCTGCCAGGCAACCTCTGGAATGCCTTGTTGTTGAGTTGTTCCAGCAGCGGCGCGATGGCCTCGTTGACATCGTCCACGCTCGCAAAGCGTTGGTGGCGCAGTCGCATCAGGATCCAACGCTCGACAACTTGCACGGCAGACTCGACCTTGGCCTTGTCCTGCGGGTGATAGGGCCGCGCCGGTAGCATCGAGGTGCCGTAGTGGCGAGCGAAGTCCTCCACCGTCTCGTTGGCGCGAGGCTCATAGCGGTTGGGGTTGGCAATGAGGGCTTTGGGGTTGTCCGGCACGATGAGCTGGGGCACCCCACCGATGAATGTCAGGGCGCGGGCGCAGCCATCAAGCCAGTCGGCCATGGTCTCGCGCGGTGTGGCACACGCAAAGGTGTAGCTCGAAGCGCCCAGAGCGGCCACGAAGATGTGGGCACGGCTGCCGTCCACCAACTCGATCGTGGGACCTGCAAAGTCGATGAACAGCTTCTCGCCTGCGCGGTGGGTCTGGCGCATCGAGCGTTTGAGTGTCTTGGCGTAGCGGCGGTAGTTCTCGCAGAACTGCGAGTAGGAGTGCGTATGACCGTCCAGGTGCTGCTGGGTGTGCTCCTCCCACAGCAGCATGAGCGTCATGCCCTTGCGGCGCAGTTCTTTGTGAATCTGGGCGTAGTCGGGGTGCACGAAGTGCTGCGGCCGTGGCGGCGGTGCCAGCAGGCGATGCTGCAAAGCGGTCTCGTCCAGGGGCTGGATGGAGTGCCAATCCAGACCTGCGACCGAGGCCAAACCGACGTACTTGGTAACCACGCCTTTGGAGATGCCCAGGGCGGCGGCGATACGCTCGTGCGAGAGCCGAGCATCGAGTTTGAGACGCAGAACGTCCTTGATCTTGCGCATGTGAATCCTTGGTGCAGGCATGCCGGCTCCAGCAAAAAACTGGGCAGGCTAACTGCATTGGGTGAGACAACTTGCGCAACACCATCACGGTGGCATACGACGCCATGCTGGCATCGTGACCGGTGATTCCGGCATCGTGACCGAGATTCCGGTCAGGTGCAAAAATCGGTCACGTTCGACCAGAATGGCCGGTCACGATGAACCAGAATCGGCGGTCACGATCCGCCGGAATCAACGGTCACGTTGGACCGGAATACGCATCCAGTGAGTGGGTCGCACTTTGGCCGGGCGTTGGCCCATCTTGAATGGTCGGACGGATATCGAGTGCGCCGACGCGGTCACTTCCTGCGTGGAGCAGGTATTGCGACTCAGGGAGGGAGTTGGCCGGAACTTTGAGCTTGGCCTCGATGACGCGTCGACCCCATGCGTCAGGCGCAGCATCTCGAATGCCACCGAAAAGAGGCAGGCCATTGGCCGGCAGCAGCCGTTTGCCCAACACTTGGGCGCGGTCCTGCAGGCTCAGACTCACTGGGTCCACCTCCAGCGCATCCGGGCGGCGGGCGTAGTTCAGCCCGTAGGCGAAGTTGGACGCGAGCACGCCGGGGCCTTCTTCGGTCATCTGGAGTTGGCCGCAAGGCGCCCAGTTTTGCCCAAGGTGAGCGAAGACCATCAGCGTGGTTTCTGTTGCCATGCGTGTCCCCTCAGAAGTCCAGAGCTTTGAGCTCTGCTGCTGTCAGGTCGCGTACACGCTGGGTTTGCTCTCGTGCGGCCAGCGCGCGCAAGGCGTGGTCTTTCTCCAAGAGCAAGTCAAGCAGTGTGCTGCCCGGGGCAATAGCCTCCAAGTAACGGAGGACCTGGCCGATGGCCAAGCCGGGGTCGCCTTTTTCAAGACGGTAGGCTGTGTTGCGGGACAGACCGGCGCGCAAGGCAGCGTCGGTTTGCTTGACCTTGCGAGCAACGCGCAGGCGAGCCAGCAGCGCCCCGATGCGGGTGCACTCATCCAGTTGCTTGGCGGAGAGCGTGGCGGATTGACTGACTTTCATGCTCGTTAAATCATTGATTCAGCCATCAAGGCTCGATTTAACGAACATCTTATATGAGATTCGTCAGTTGAAGTGTGAGCTCGTTAAATCGAGCTTAGTCTATTTTGTGCTCGATTTAACGAGCCTTGCGTCTGGTGTGCCGGTATCTCTCCATCGCTTCATAGCGAGCAGCGCGGGCGTTCACGTTTGGCTCTTCTCACGATTGGCCACCATATGGCTTATTTTTCGCCGTTAGGCCACGTTATGCCTTAGCAGCCACTCGCTGTTGGCTGGGGGACGCCTAGTGCCGGCGGACAGCTTATGGCTTAACCGCCGGTCACGTTATCGGTAACGGCACACGCTTTTTTCATGTCTGCAACGACCCAAGTCAGTCCCCAGGCTCACTTGCCGGAGCCTTTGGGGCGACCGGCCTTCAAGGGCGTGAGTCGCTCCAGCGCAGCTTGCAACTTGGCATCACTCAGGCCCACCAACACCTGCAAGCCTGCACGCAGCAGTTCGCTTTTCTTCGTGGGTCGCTTGAAACCCAGTGCGCGCTCTTTGAGAGTCTGGATCAGGTCCCAGTCTTCCCGCGGCATGGTGAAGCTGTCTCTGATCAGCTTGGCTTTGACCTTCTCTGCCTTGGCCGACAGCTTGACCACTTGGGGGGTGGAGGGCTTGCTCACAGGTTTGGCGATTGCTTTGGCGGAAGGCTTGGCAGCCTGCTTGGGGTTGGCTGGGGGCGCAGCCTTCGCTTGGGCCTGAGCGCCAGACTCCGCCAAAAGCTTGTTCGTCGCAGTTTTGGGGGCAGTTTTGGCGCGGGATGAAGTGCTCTTGCCTGCGACCTTGCTCGCCAGCGTGGACGCAACTTTGCGAGCCACTGGCTTGGCCGTGACAGGTGCGGCGGCCTGTTCGATCGGGGGCACAGCTGGCGACGCCGTCACCGGAGCGGGTGGGGCCGTCTGGGGTTCGGTGGCGTTGGGTTGTTGAGCATCGATCATGCAGTACTCCTGAATGGTGTAAATCATTTATATGATATATCTGATTTACTCGGGTACGCATCGCGTCACATGCTTGTCATCCAGTGAGTGATACAACGTCCGAAATCATGGGGGGATGCGATGCTGGCAGGATCAAAGCACTGGGGGACCTTGCGGGCATGGCTGCAGGTCTCGGTGATGGCGGGAATGGGGGTGTGCAAGACGGCGGCTGCGACCGAGGTCGCACAACATGCAGGCAAGGTCCAGCAGTTGGGCGCCTTCACCGTTTCATGGGTGTCGTACGTTGACTGGCCGCCCTCGGTATTGCCTTCTGCGCCGGTGAGGCAAAGCTGAGTACGACACTTGGGGTTCACAGCCCCTCGTCGTTTTCGTCGCTGCCGTCAAAGTCGTCCAAAGCATAACCTTGCTCGGCCAAGGATGCGACCAGTAAGGCGAGGGCCTTGCGTTCAAGTTCGATGCTGGGGCGGTGGCCGACCGGATTCAGTGCGATCGCTTCACGTAGCATCAGGGCGGCATTGCCGATTTGGCGGATCTCAAGGGGGATCATGTCAGGGCCTCACTCCACAATCACTGAGAGCAGCCGTCTATCTTAGAAGGCTGTCGCGGTCAGTTTGATGACGGAGTGAGGCCGCTGGCGGTCAGCCCGGGGGCAATGCAGGCAGGATCACCTTGTCGATGACATGGATCACGCCATTGCTGGTCAGTACATCGGTGGTCACGATGCCGGCCGTGCGGTTGACGGCGTCAACGATCTGCAGGCTGCTGTTGACGCGCAATGCCGTGCCTTCCACGGTGGTGATCGCCGTGTCGATGGGCACTTCGGCTTTCAACACGCGTGCAGGCAACACGTGGTAGGTGAGGATCTGGGTGAGCAGGGCGGTGTTGGCAAACAAGTCGTCCTTGCTCACGCTCAACTCGTCCAATGCCGCCTCGAACGCCGCATTGGTGGGCGCGAACACCGTGAACGGGCCGTCGCCTTGCAGGGTGGCGACCAAACCAGCGGCTTGAACCGCTTCGACCAGGATGCTGAACTCAGGAGCCAGCGCCAGGGCTGTTTCCACGATGTCCTGGTCGGCAGGCAAGATCACCTTGTCAATGCCATGAATCACGCCATTGCGCGCATACAGGTTGGTGACCTTGATGTTCGAGGTGCGGTTGCGGCCGTCGGTGATGACCGGGCCGTCTGGGGTGTTGTCGATCTTGAAAATGTCACCCTGCACCGTCTCGATGGCTTCCCCGAACGGGATGTTGGCCGCGGTCACGCGCGAGGGCAACACGTGGTAAGTCAGCACGGCCGTCAGCAGGCCGGTGTTGGCAAACAAGTCTTCCTTGCTGGTTTCCAATTCGTCCAACAGGTTGGCGAAGGCCGTGTTGTTTGGCGCGAAGACCGTGAACGGGCCGCTGCTCTTGAGGGTGTCAACCAGACCGGCTGCTTGCACCGCCTCCACGAGCAGGCTGTACTCAGGTTTGGCGCTCAGAACTGCGACGATGTCGCTGAAGTCGTCGTCGCCACCGCCGCAAGCGGACAGCGTCAGTGCGACGCCGCTGGCCAGGCTCAGCTTCAGGAATTGACGTTTGCTCAGTGCGTTCATGATGGCTCCAATGCGTTGAAATTGCCGTTGAAGGACCGGTTGGTTCACGATAAAACCATCCGGTATCAATTAATACTAATCAGTTCAGAATTGAGACTTGTTGGTTGTCCATGCGATTCGTGTGGTCTTGTTGGCGATTTCAGAGGGGAAGCGGTGCGAGAGTCCCCCTGAGTGAGGGTGTTGGCGGCACACTGTGAGGCGAATCTGGCTTGGGGCGTGGAGTCGCCTTTGCAACCAACATGGCATGTGAATTACTGACAGTGGGGCAGATGGCTCAGGCGGACGCCCTCACCATCGAGCGTGGCACGCCCGGCTTCACCCTGATGCTGGCTGCGGGGCAGGCGGTGGCCCGCGCCATCGTGCAGCGCTGGGCGCCACGGCCCACAGTGGTGCTGTGCGGCCCTGGCAACAACGGTGGCGATGGACTGGTGGCCGCGGCGTCGTTGCTGCAGCAGGGCTGGTCTGTGGAGGTGGTGTTGCTGTCAGAACCCGATGCTTGGTCGGGTGATGCCCGCATGGCGTGGCGGCACTGGCAAGCCATGCATGCCGAGTTCGCTGCTGGTACGCCAGTGAGCCGGCCTTTGGAGGCGTCTTGCCTCGACGGACGGACCTTGGTGGTTGATGCCTTGTTTGGCGCCGGCTTGACCCGCCCGCTGGAGGGGGCCGCCGCCGAAACGCTCGCCAAGGCGCAGCGCAGGGCGCTGCCCATTGTTGCTGTGGACGTCCCGAGCGGCGTTTGGGGAGACAGTGGGGCCGCCACAGGTGCCGTGCACTGCGAACTGACGGTCACGTTCTTCCGCCTCAAACCCGCGCATTTGCTGATGCCGGGGCGTGCCCTGTGTGGCGAGACGGTGCTGGCCGATATCGGGGTGCCCGATACCGTGTTGCCGCACCTGCAACCGCGCACCTGGGAGAACGTTCCCACCGTGTGGCAAACCGTTTACCCTCGGGCCGATACCGCAGGGCACAAATACCACCGCGGTCATGCCCTGGTCTGGGGCGGTGCACAGATGACCGGCGCCCCCCGTCTGGCGGCACGCGCGGCGGCGCGCGTCGGGGCAGGGCTGACCACCGTGTGTGTGCCCCAGTCAGCGTGGGCGGTGTACGCTGCCAGCCTGACCAGCATCATGGTGCATCCGCTTGCCGGGGTCGGACCCAACCAGTGGCAGGGGGGGCTGCAGTCCTTGCTCGACGATGCTCGCTTGAGCGCCGTGCTGATCGGCCCCGGGGCTTTGGGGGGAACGCACCCTGGCGGCCTCAAGGGCCTGGTCTTGACAGTGTTGGCCAGTGGTCGGCCTGTGGTGCTCGATGCCGATGCGCTGTCGGTCTTCCAGGACGATCCTGAGTTGTTGTTCGCGGCGATTGCCGGCCATGGACGCCCGGTGGTCATGACGCCGCACGATGGCGAGTTCTCGCGCATCTTCGCCCCCTCGACGATGGCAAACTGCGACAGCAAGCTGGCGCGGGCACGCAAGGCTGCGCAATTGAGTGGGGCGGTGGTGTTGCTCAAAGGACCGGACACCGTGGTGGCGGCCCCCGATGGCCGTGCGGTGATCAATGCGTCTGCGCCACCCACGCTGGCCACGGCTGGCTCCGGCGATGTGCTGGCAGGCTTGATCTTGGGCTTGCTGGCGCAGGGCATGCCGGCCTGGCAGGCGGCCTGTGCCGCCGTCTGGTTGCATGGCGAGGCGGCTCAGGCCTTTGGGCCGGGCCTGTTGGCCGATGACTTGCCGGAGCAGATTCCCACAGCATTGCGCCGCCTGGCGGCCCATGGGCTGGGCTGATCAGCCTGTGCAGGTCCGGTTCTTGCCCGTGCGCTTGGCCTCGTAGAGTGCCACGTCCGCACGGTCGAGGGCCGCTTCAATGGCTTCACCGGGGCGGTAAATCGTGACACCCGCCGAGAAGGTGATGAAGACCTTGTGGGTGTCGTGGGTGAAGAACTCGGCGCTGAGGCTGCGTTGCAGCCGTGTGAGCGCCTTCTGAGCTTCGTCCAGCGGGGTATCGGGCAACATGACCACGAACTCCTCCCCGCCATAGCGCGCGACGACGTCCACCGGTCGCAAGGACTCACTGACCCGTCTGGCCAGGAATTTCAGGGCTTCGTCACCGGTCTGATGGCCCAGTTGGTCGTTGAGCTTCTTGAAATTGTCCACGTCCAGCAATCCCACCGCCAACGGGGTGCCCTGACGTTCGACACGGGCTTGCTCGGCCTCGAACGCACGCATCAACCCCCGGCGGTTGGCGATCTGGGTGAGCGGGTCGGTGGAGACTTCGTCAGACAACTTGCGGATTTCATCTTCCAACTCACGCACGCGGTCGGTGAGTTCGGTGGCCCGCGCGTGTTCGCTTTGCAAGCGGGTTTGCGTTTGTGTGACGACGGACTGAACCTCGCGGCTTTCTTCCACCATTTCACGCACGATGCCCGCGAGGCTCTGGATGGAGTCGGCGGCGCCAATCGTTTCGGCGTACACACCCAGCTTGCTCTGGAAGCGATCGGTGGTGCTGCCCAGCAGAGCGATCTGCTGCAGCATTTGGTGGATCAGATCCTTGAGAGCTTTGCGGGCGGCTTCCCGCTCCTGCTTGAGCTCGAGTTGGCGCGCCCGCGTGTCGCTGAGCAGTTGCTGCATGTGGCGCACGCCGCGGCTGTGCAGCCCTTCGTCGAGTTGGTGGCGCATGGCCTGGCACTGCCCCTGCACCCAGCTGTCATCCTCCGACAGGTCGACGAGGCTGTCGGTGAGCGAGTGACACAACTCGGTGAGCTGTGTGATCAGGTGGTGGCGGTGCTCAATGATGCGCTGCGCCTGCTCGCACGCCTGGGTGAGTTCGGCTTGAACAGCGGTGGCGTCGGGCTGGTCAGAAGCGCGGCTGTGTGCCAGCGCGTCGCGCAGGGCCTGAGCGGCCTCCCGGGATGGCGGCTGATCTGGGGGCAGCGCCACCAGCACGGTCTGCTCCAGCTGGGCCAGGGTGTGCAGCGCCACGGCCGGCCAGGTGACCTGCTCGCTGCTGTCGCTCTCACCGAGCGTGAGCTTGATGGGGCTGACCGGAGCTGAACCCTGGGAGGCGGTGCTGATGTCGTCGCTCCCAGGGGCCTGTGGCAGCGGTGCTGAGCCGTCGTCTTCCAGCAGGGTGTTGTCCAGTGTGTCGCTGTCCCAGCTGCTGACCAGTTGGCTGAGGCGCTGGTGCAGGCGCGTGGCAGAGCTGCGGCTGCCTTCGATGACACGCTGCAGACTGTCCTTCTTGCGTGCGGTGGTCCACTGCCGCCCTCCGCGCTCGGCGCCGCGCACGATGCGCGCGATCAGGTCTGCCCAGCGTGCGCCCTCTTCGGAAGGGGAAGGCAAGCCATCCAGTGGTGCAGGTTGGGTGATGCCGCCAAAGTCGGTTTCCTCGCCCGACTCCAGGGCGTAGGCCTTGCGGTAGTTTTCGGGGGTGGGTTCCTGTCGCTGTTGGGCCAGGCGCACCAGCGCTGCTTTGGCAATCTGTGCAGGAGTGAGTTCGCCGGATGGACGCCGGCTAGGGGTGGTGGACATGTTTCAGCTCAGGGTGCTGACAGGTGGGGGAAACAAAGGGGCAGTGTCGGACACGCGCGGCAGGCCATCACCCTGGAGCACCTCGTTCAACCATGTGGCAACCTGGGCTGCGGGCATGGGCCGCGCAAACAGGAAGCCCTGGCAGATGTGGCAACCCAGGCTGTAAAGCACCTCCATCTGGGCGGTGGTTTCCACGCCCTCGGCGATCACGCGCAGGCCCAGTGCGCGGGCCAGCGCGATGATGGCCGAGACCACTGCAGAGCTCTGGGGGGTCTCACCCAGGTCGCGCACAAAAGACCGGTCGATCTTGAGCTCGCTGATGGGCAGACTGGTCAGGTAGGCCAGTGAGGAATAGCCGGTGCCGAAGTCATCAATGGAAATCTCGACACCAATCTGGTTCAGGCGGGTGAGCGAGGGCACCACACCTTGCAGGTCCTTCATCAGCCCGGTTTCGGTGATTTCAAGCTCCAGCGCACGCGGGGAAATGGCTTCTCGCTGGAGGATGCGTTCAATTTGGGCCACCAAGTCGTCCTGCTCGAACAGTCGGCTGGGCAGGTTGACGGCAATCGAGGCGTCGAATCCGAATTGGGCTTGCCACTGCTTGGCCTGACGGGCGGCTTCGCCGATGGCCCACAGGCTCATCTCGTTGATCAAACCCGTGGATTCGGCCAGCGGGATGAACTCGGCCGGCGAGACCAACTGGTTGCCGCGCTGCCAGCGCATCAAGGCTTCCACGCCCACCATGCGGTGGGTGCGCACGTCGATCTTGGGCTGGTAGTGCAGCACCAACTCTTGCCGCTCCAGTGCCTTGTGAAGGGCGGTGTCGAGGTCCAGGCGCACGCGACCTTTGCTGGCAAGGTGCGGGTCGTAAAGTTGCGCCATGTTGCGACCCTGGCTCTTGGCAAGGTCCATGGCCACATCGGCGTGTCGCAACAGATCGGCGGCGTTGATTCCGTGTGCGGGATACACCGCCACGCCAATGCTGGCCGTGACGAAGCATTCCTGCCCGCCGATGGTCAGGGGCGCACGTAGCGCGTCCAGCATGCGGTGCGCCGTGGCCAGGGCCTCATCCGGGTGGTTCACTTCGGGCAGCAGCACCACGAACTCGTCGGCGCCCAAACGGCCCACGGCCTCCAGGTTGCGGTGCGCGCGGGTGGATTGCAACTCCAGTGGGCCGTCGAGCATCTCTTCCGAGTGGCGCACGCAGGCGCGCAAGCGGTGGGACGCCTCGATCAGCAACTCGTCGCCTGCATGGTGACCCAGGTTCTCGTTGATGATCTTGAAGCGGTCCAGACCGACTTGCAGCAGGGCCACACCATGGTGCAGGCGGCGTGCATGCTCGATCGCGCGTTCGCTGCGTTGGAACAACTGGCGACGGTTGGGCAGACCGGTGAGGGTGTCAAAGTTGGCGAGGTGCTTGATCTGGTCTTCGGCCAGGCGGCGGTCGGTCACGTCTTGCACGATGCCGGTGTAGCCGACCAGGGTCGCGTGCTCGTTGAACTCGGGCTCTGCCTCCAGATGGAGGATCCGCTGGCGGCCGTCGCTGATGTTGACTTTGACGTCGAGGCAGAGGACGGAGCCATGACGCCAGATCTCGTGCAGCAAATACTGGAAGCTGCGGCGTTCGTCAGTGGGCATCATGCGCAGCACCTGCCGCAGGCTGACATGTTCACGGGGCCCAAGGCCGAGCACCCGCAGACCTTCAATCGACATGTCGAGATGGCCTGAACCGCGGCGCCAATCAAAGCTGCCCATGCGGGCCAGGTCCTGCGCACGGGCCAGCTTGGCTTTGCTGCGTTCCAGTTCAAGGCGGGTGCGTGCCGAGCGCAGCAGGTAGCGCAAGCGGCCGGCGAGCAGGCTCCATTGGGTGCTCTTGACGAAGAAGTCTGTGGCGCCTGCTTCGTAGGCTCGGGTGATCGAGGCATCGTCGTCCAAGCCGGTGAGCATCAGCACCGGAATCGACTCGTGCCCAGGGATGTTGCGCAACTCCTGGCAAGTGGCGAAGCCGTCCAGACCCGGCATGACCGCGTCCAGCACGACGACATCCGGCAGCCAGTCTCCCAGCAGACGCAAGGCGCGTTCCCCGGATGTGACCTCGGTGACCGCAAACCCGCGCTCTCGCAAGGCGATCGACGTCAGCAGCAGGGTGACCTCGTCGTCATCGACCAGCAAGACCTTGGGCTGCGCCTGGTCTTCGTCGTCGATCAACGGGTGGCCCCGAGTCATGCCTGTGTCTCCAGCACGTGTTGCAAGCCAGCCTGGACGCGTTCGGCTTCGAGGGGAATGTCTCGGATGCGTGAGCTCAAGTCTTCTCCTGTCTGGCGCCGGATGATGCTTTCGATCTCGGCGCACATCTGTGACAGCTTGAGCGCACCGATGCTGGCCGACGATGATTTGAGTGTATGCGCGACATGGGCCACCGTCGCGAGGTCGTGTTGTTGTCCCGCCTCGCTCAATTGTGGCAGTAAGCGCGCCAGCGACGTTTCGAATGCACGCGCGACCCTTTCCAACAAGTGGTTCTCGCCCTTGGGGTCGAGCTCTCTGAGGCGACGCAGGGCATCCGGATCGAGCAGTGGCGTGCCCGACGAGGGGGGGGGTGTGACGCTGGTCTCCGTGCCCCTGATTTCGGGGGGGGATTTTTCCGCATGATGGGAGTCAGCGGTGTGGGTCACCAGAATCTGCTGCAACTGCCCCTGACGGAAGGGCTTGGAGAGGTAGTCGTCAAAGCCCAGGTCCAGGAAGCGCTGCTCGTCACCTTCCAGAGCGTTGGCGGTCACGGCGATGACCGGGGTGTCGGGTGGTGTCACAAAGGTGAAGCGCTTGCCACTGCCCTTGCGGAACCAGGTGAGGGCTTCGATGCCGTCCATGCCGGGCATCTGGATGTCCATCAGAATGAGGTCGTAGTGCTGTTCGCCCAGCCTGCGCAGGCCCTCCAGGGCGGAGCTGGCCACTTTGACATCGCAGCCCAAGCGGCGCAGCATCTGGCCGCAAACCTCCTGGTTGACGGGGTTGTCCTCCACCACCAGCACCCGTTTGTCTCGCCCGGGTTGGGCGTCGGCATAGGGGGCTTCGTGGCTGGCCGCCAGGCTCTGCAGGGTTTGTCGCAGCTCGGCCTTGCGCAGTGGCTTGCGCAGCACGCTCTGGAAGCCCGCGTCCTGTGCACGCTGAACTTCTTCGGTGGATGACAGGGACGACAGCAGGACCAGCTGGAGCTGCGGATAACGTCGGCTGCGGCGCAGGATCTCGACCATGCTCAGGCCATCCAGCTCCGGCATGTGCATGTCCACCAGTGCCAGGTCGATGTCCAGGTCGTTGTCCGGGTGCTGGAGCAGGAGATCCAGTGCCTGTCGGCCGCTGTTGGCCAGGGTGACTTTCATGCCCCAGGCGTTCAGCATGTTCTCCAGCACCGTGCGGTTGGTGTCGTTGTCATCGACCACCAGCACCTTGTAGTGCGGCAGGCTCAGTTCGCTGGCCGGGTCAGGGGACAGGTCGGTCTGGCCGATGGTCAGCGGGATGTCGAAGCTGAACTCGGAGCCGATGCCAGGGCTGCTGGTGACCTGCAGATCACCCCCCATGAGCTCGACCAGTTGCTTGCTGATGGGCAACCCCAGGCCGGTGCCACCATAGCGCCGCGCGGTGCCACCCTGGGCTTGCACGAAGGCCTGGAAGATGCGGGGCAGGGCCTCGGCCGTGATCCCGATGCCCGTGTCGCGCACGCGGAACGAGAGCGTCAAGGTGTCGGGGGTGCCGGCGCCGAGAGGGGTGGCACGTCGGATGTCGACCACCACTTCGCCGTGCTCGGTGAACTTGATGGCGTTGGCCACCAGGTTGGTGAGAATCTGGCGTAGGCGCAGCGCATCGCCGTGCAGCACCGGCGGCAGCCCCGGCTCTTCACGAAAACTCAACTCCAGCCCGCGCTCGTGCGCGCGAGGCGCCAGCAACTCCAGGGTGTCTTCCACCAGGTTGCGCAGCACAAAGTCGCTTTGTGTCAGTTCGACATGGCCGGCGTCGATCTTGGCGAAGTCGAGGATGTCGTTGACGATCTCCAGCAGGCTCTCGCCAGAGCGGTACACGGCTTGGGCAAAACGGCGCTGCTTGTCGTTGAGATCGGTGCCCAGCAACAGTTCGGTCATGCCCAGGATGCCGTTCATGGGCGTGCGAATCTCGTGGCTCATGTTGGCCATGAACTCGCTCTTGGCCTGGCTGGCGGTCTCGGCCTGATCGCGTGCGCGCTGCAGATCCAGCGCCTGTTGCCGCTCGTCGGTCACGTCGGAGAGCAGGCCGTAAATGCGAGACTCCCCACTGAGCAGGCGGCGCGAGCGACTCTTGTGACGCATCCATCGCACGCCGCGCCCGGGGACGTCCAGACGCAGCAAGGTGTCGGTGGCCTGCTGTTGCCGCTCTTGCTCCTCCTGGTGGGCCAAGGTGGAGCGGTCTTCCGGGATCACCAGCGCGCGCAGGCGGTCGGACAAGTCGGCGAGGTCTGTCTGCGTCAGTCCGAGCAGCGTGCCGGTCTGGGGGCTGTGATACAGGCACTGCATTCGGGCGCCATCGCTCACATACACACCGTCGTCCATGGACTCGACGAGTTCACGGAAGCGACGCTCCGATTCTTCCAGATCGGACAAGGCGCGCTGGGCCACCGTGATGTCGCGTACCAGTGAGATGAGAAGTCGAGGGCGCCCATCGGCGTGTCGCAGCGCAAAGTGCCGCGCATTGATGACACGCATCTGCGTGCCGTCATGCCAGCTGAAGTCATGCTCCACGGGTTGCCCGGAGGTGGTGGCGGCCTGGATGTGGGCCTGCACCCTTTGCAGCACTTCCCGCCCCATGGCATGTTGGATCGAGCGGCCGACCACCTTGTCGCGTTGCAGCTTGAACTCGACCTCGGCGTGATGGTTGATGGTCACGATCTGGCTGTTGGCCGGGTCCACCACGAACAGGCTCACCGGCAGGTTGGCCAGCAAGGCTTCCTGGAAGGCGCGCTCCTGCTCTGCCTGTGCATCTTGCGCACGTCGGCAGGTGACGTCGGTGAACAGGCACACGTATTGGCTGAGCTGGCCGGCTTCGTCGAACACCTCGAAAGCATCGATTTCACCCCAGTAGGCGGTGTCGCTGCCAGCACGCTGGGCTTCATAGTGCAGCCGAAACGACTTGCCTGCCTGCAGGTGCGCGCGCAGTTGAGGCAGGCTGTCGCGGTCCTGGATGTCTGGAGACAGCAGGTCTGGCAAGGGTCGACCGATGGCATGACTCTCGCTCCAGCCGGTCAGTGCGAGCAGGGCCGGGTTCACCCATTCCACCTTGCCATCTCTGTCGATGATGGCCACGCCGTTGTTGATCCGGGATGCCACCAAGCTGAGACGATTCATCTGCTGGCGAGCCGCCTCCAGCTGGGCGTGGGTGAGGGCCGCCTCATGGGCGCTCTGGCGCAGGTGCCGTCGCAGCCACAAGGCGCCCGGCACCGTCAGTGCCACAACGATCAGAATCCAGAAAAACGGCATCACGGGTGGATATTGAGGCTGGATGAGGTCCGCCATCCAAGAGGGACTCTGACAAATGTAGCGGGACTGTGAAATTCTGCGCCAGAGGCAAAAACCCGCTGACGACGGTCCGTACAATCGGTCAGATGCACACCGCTGGCGACCCTCCTGCTCCAGTCCCGCCGCCTGCTGCCTGGTCCTCGGACGGGCAGCCGGTTGTCGGCATGGGCTTGGACGAGCAAGCCGCCCTGCGTCATGCCATGTCGCATGACTTGCGCGCGCCGCTGCGTGTGGTGGAAGGGTTCACCCGCATCCTCAAGGAAGACTACGGCTCCCAGCTGGACGCGCAGGCCAACGGGTATCTTGATCGCGTGCTGGGTGCGGCCGAGCGCATGAGCGACATGATCGATGCCCTGTTGATGCACGCGCAATTGAGCTCCGAGCCACTCCGCAGGCAAGCCGTGGACGTCAGTGCCCTGGCCAAGGAGGTGGCGGGCGAGCAAGTGTTGGTGCTCAACGGATCTGCTCGCGCCGATGTGGACGTCGCCGAAGGCATGACCGCCCACGCTGATCCGGTCTTGTTGCGTCGCGTTCTGGAAAACCTGATCGGCAATGCGCTGAAGTACAGCAGCAAGACCGAGCGGCCGCATGTGGCCGTTGGGGTGGTGCCAGAGACCGACCCGGAGGTGTTTTTCGTGCGCGACAACGGTGCCGGTTTCGACATGGGCTGCGCCGACAAGTTGTTTGGCATGTTCCAGCGCCTGCACAGCGCCAAGGAGTTTCCGGGCAACGGGGTGGGGCTGGCGGCGGCGCAACACATCGTGCAACGCCACGGCGGCCGCATCTGGGCCGAGGCCGCGGTGGGGCAGGGCGCCTGCTTCTTCTTCACGCTAGGCGCCTCGCACCACCATCAGCGCCGCACCGAGCGCTGAACGCCTGCTAGGCGGGGCTGTGTAGGCCCCCCTCGTCAGTTCAGCCCTGGGTCTGCACGCTCACGGCGGGCATCTTGCTGCTGTAGTCCTTGGGCAGCTTCGACAGGCCGGCGGCCAGTTTGCGCGCCATGTCCTTGTAAAGACCGGCCACCTTGCTGTCGGGCTCTGCCACCAGCGTGGGTTGGCCGCTGTCGGCCTGCAGGCGGATCTTCAAATCCAACGGCATGGAGCCCAGCAGCGGCACATGGAACTCCTCGGCCATGCGCACGCCGCCGTCCTGGCCGAAGATGTGTTCTTCGTGACCGCAATTCGGGCAGCAGAACACCGCCATGTTCTCGACCACGCCCAGCACCGGCACCGACACCTTCTCGAACATCTGCAGGCCCTTGCGGGCGTCCAGCAGGGCGATGTCCTGCGGGGTGGTAACGATGACGGCAGCAGTCAGCGGGGCGCGCTGGCTGATGCTCAGGTGGATGTCACCGGTGCCCGGCGGCATGTCGACCACGAGGTAGTCCAGCGGTTGCCCGGGCTCGCCCCAGTTGGTCAGGCGCAGCAGTTGGTCGAAAGCCTGGCTGGCCATCGGGCCGCGCCAGATCGTGGCCGCCTGGTTTTCCACCAGCAGGCCCATCGACATCATCTGCAGGCCGTGGTTCACCGGCGGCGTGATGGTCTTGCCATCGGGGCTGGGCGGCTTGCCCTGGATGCCCAGCATCAGCGGCTGGCTGGGGCCATAGATGTCGGCGTCGAGCATGCCCACGCGGGCGCCTTCGGCCGCCAGGGCCAGCGCCAGGTTGACAGCGGTGGTGCTCTTGCCCACGCCGCCCTTGCCCGAGGCCACGGCGATCACGTTCTTGACGCCGGGCAGCAGGGCCTGGCCGCGCGAGGCCGCGTGCGCGAGGATCCGGGTGGACCAGACCACGTCCACGCCGGTGATGCCGTCCACCTTCTTGAGCGCAGCTTCGATCAGGGCGGTGTAGGCGGACCACTGCGAGCGGGCCGGGTATCCCAGCGCGATCTCGATGCGGGCCTGGCCACCCTGCACCGTGAGGGACTTGAGGTGGCGGGTGCTCACCCAGTCCTGGCCAGTCAAGGGGTCGATGACGGTGCGCAGGGCGTCGAGGGCTGCGGCTTCAAGAGGCGTGGGGGTGCTCATTCCAAAGGGCATGTCATTCTTTTGAGACGGGCAGTCTAGCGCGCCCTAAAATTACCGGTTACCCCCCGACTGCCAACAGGGACTTCGGTCTTGTCTTGACCGGGCCCCTCGTTCACCTGATTCCCACCATGCCACGCCAGCTCTTCGTCACCACCGCGCTGCCCTATGCCAACGGCCACTTCCACATTGGCCACATCATGGAGTACATCCAGGCCGACATCTGGGTGCGCTTCCAGCGCATGCAGGGCCACCAGGTGCACTTCGTGGGCGCCGACGACGCGCACGGCGCACCCATCATGATCGCGGCCCAGAAGGTCGGCAAGACGCCGCAGCAGTTCGTGGCCGACATCGCCGCAGGCCGCAAGCCCTATCTGGACGGCTTTCACATCAGCTTCGACCACTGGTCGAGCACCGACAGCCCCGAGAACCACGAGCTGGCGCAGAGCATCTACTTGGCCCTGAAAGAGCAAGGCCTGATCGACGTGCGCCCGATCGAGCAGATGTTCGACCCGGAAAAGGGCATGTTCCTGGCCGACCGCTTCATCAAGGGCGAGTGCCCCAAATGCGGTGCCAAGGACCAGTACGGCGACTCGTGCGAGGTGTGCGGTGCCGTGTACGCGCCCACCGAGCTGAAGAACCCGTATTCGGCCCTGTCCGGCGCCACCCCGGTGCTCAAGACCTCGGACCACTACTTCTTCAAGCTGTCCGACCCGCGCTGCCTGAACTTCCTGCAGGAATGGACCCAAGACGGCAAGCTGCAACCCGGCGTGGCCAAGAAGATCAAGGAGTGGTTCACCAAGGACGAGAACGGCGAAGGCGGCCTTGGCGACTGGGACATCAGCCGCGATGCGCCTTACTTCGGCATCGAGATCCCTGGCGCGCCGGGCAAGTACTTCTATGTGTGGCTGGACGCGCCCATTGGCTACCTGGCCTCGCTCAAGAGCTACTTTGCCGCTGGCGGCCCGAAGGCCAAGTACGGCGAAGCCCGCTCGTTTGATGAGTTCATGGCCGACCCGGCCGTCGAGCAGGTGCACTTCATCGGCAAGGACATCACCTACTTCCACACCCTGTTCTGGCCTGCGATGCTGCAGTTCAGCGGCCGCAAGCTGCCCAACCAGGTGAACGTGCACGGCTTCATGACCGTGAACAACGGCGAGAAGATGTCCAAGAGCCGTGGCACGGGCCTGGACCCGCTCAAGTACCTGAGCCTGGGCATGAACCCCGAATGGCTGCGCTATTACATCGCGGCCAAGCTCAACGCCAATGTGGAAGACGTGGACTTCAACCGCGACGACTTCACGGCGCGCGTCAACAGCGATCTGGTGGGCAAGTTCATCAACATTGCCAGCCGCGCTGCCGGCTTCCTGAGCAAGCGCTTTGGTGGCCAGTTGACCGCCGCTTTGGGCGCCGATGGTCAGACCCTGCTGAGCACCCTGCAAGCCCAACGTGGTGCCATCGCCGATCACTACGAGCAGCGTGAACTGGGCAAGGTGCTGCGCGAGATCATGCTGCTGGCCGACCGTGTCAACGAATACGTGGACGCCAACAAGCCCTGGGAGCTGGCCAAGCAAGAGGGGCAGGACGCTCGCCTGCAAGAGGTCTGCACCGTCTGCATCGAAGCCTTCCGTCTGTTGAGCATCTACCTCAAGCCGGTGCTGCCGGCCTTGGTCGCCAATGTGGAAGCCTTCCTGCAGGTGCAGCCGCTGGTGATGGCCGATGCCGAACGCCTACTGGGCGCACACACCATTGGCGCCTATCAGCACCTGATGCAGCGTGTGGACCCGAAGATGCTCGACGCGCTGTTCGAGCCCAAGCCCGAAGAGGCGCCGGTGGTCGAGGCTGTGCAACCCGGTGGCGAAGACATCGCTCGGACGATCACCATCGACGACTTCGTCAAGGTGGACCTGCGCATTGCCAAGATCGTCAACGCCGAGCACGTGGAAGGCAGCACCAAGCTGCTGCGCCTGACGTTGGACGCGGGCGAAGGCCGCACACGC
This sequence comes from Aquabacterium sp. G14, assembly GCF_037482285.1. Classification (NCBI taxonomy): domain Bacteria; kingdom Pseudomonadati; phylum Pseudomonadota; class Betaproteobacteria; order Burkholderiales; family Sphaerotilaceae; genus Aquabacterium; species Aquabacterium sp. G14. The sequence goes on along the minus strand of NZ_JBBEYB010000002.1, from coordinate 445,267 downwards.
AATGTCTTCAGCGGCATCAAGGAGGCTTACCAGCCTGAGCAGCTGATCGGCAAGCTCACCGTGCTGGTGGCCAACCTTGCCCCGCGCAAGATGAAGTTCGGCGTCAGCGAAGGCATGGTGCTGGCCGCCTCGCACGCCGACGAGAAGGCCAACCCGGGCGTCTACGTACTCGAACCTTTCCCTGGTGCCGAGCCTGGCATGCGCATCCGCTGAGGTCTTGGCGACCTCGGCCGCCTCAGCGTGTCACCCATCACGGGTGGCACCTGAGCGTGGTCATCGGGAACAAGCGCCGCCCGGTGTCTCGGCGGTCGGTGTGCCGGTCACCAAGGGGCTTTGACGTCTCGCCAAGCCAGCAAGGCGCGGTTGGCCTGTCTGCGCAGCTTGCGACGTCGGCCGTGCAGCCAGTCCTGCGCCCAGCGCGCGCGGGCATCGTCTTTCGCCGCCTGGGCGTACCAGCTTTCGGCCACGGCCTCGTCCTGCAGGCGGCCCATGGCATCGAGCGCGGCCTTCAAGGCCTGGCCATGTGCCTGCTGTCGCTTGGGCTTCCAGGCCGGTGCGAACAAGTCAGCCATCAGCCGCAGGCGCTTCGCGCGCTTGCGCAGTGTGTGTAGCTCGATGTCTGACAGCTTGCCAGCGTGTCGCGCAGCCTGACGGCAACGTGTCCGCCAAGCCCCCAGGCGTTGCACCAACCAGGGCCGATACGGCTGTTGAGCCTCGGCGTTGTCGCCAGGCGGGTGCAGCAGGGCGGCCAGCAGGTCCAGGCACAACGTGGTGGCCGGGGCCGAGCGCGCCAGGGCGATCACGGCCTCATCGTGGGTGGCGGCCATGTCCGGGTAGGGCAAGGGCAGATCTGGGCCGCCCTTGTGCACGATCTTGGCGGGCAATCTGGCCAGTGCCTGTGCGTCGCGCCACAGGCCCAGTTGGGCATACAGCTTGTCGGCTTGGGCCAGTGCCGCATGCGGGAAGGGCAAGCGGGTGGGTTTGAGCAGCCGTCCCAGGGCCCTCAGGCGTCGCAAGCCCAGCCGCCACTGGTAGCCGGTTTGCTGGATCTGGGTGGGCGCGGTGCCCAGCTCGCTCATGTTGCCGCTGATCTGTTCCAGGCAGCTCTCCAGGGCCGCGCGCCAGGCGTCGTCCAGGCTGCTGTCGGGCTGGAGCCGGGCAGGGCGGGCCAGCACGGCGTGCTCGCTGCTCACCTCGCTGGCGTCGGTGATGGGCTGGGAGGCGAGGGCGGCCAGACGCGCCAGGCGGTCGCCACGGTGGGCCTTGGTCTGGGTGTCCAGCCACACGCCGTGGCGCTTCACCCAGTCGCGGCTGGCTTCGATCACAGCCATCGGGTGGCCGGAAATGGATTCGATCTCCAGCTCGCGCACCGGCACGTCCAGGTCACCTGCGTGAATGTGACCCAGGTCGAGCGCCAACTCCACCATGCCCTCATGGGGTGTGCCCACGCCCACGGTCACCCGGGCGCGATGGCGGGTGATGTCGGTGCGGTACAACTCGATCAGGCCCGAGGCTGCGCCGCTGGGGTCTTGCACTGGGTCCCAGGCCAGCACGGCGCGCAAGGCGGCTTCGGCAGGCGTGCCCAGGTGACGGGACAGGTCGGCCACCACCGGCTGCTTCGCCTTGGGGGCCTTCGCGGGCTGGTTGTCTTCCAACCGCATCATCGTGTTGCTACCGCCCGCCTTGAGCGTCTGCACCCACTGGCGGCCCTCCTGTCGCACCCGCAGGGCCATGCGAGCGTGAGCCAAGGCGCGGTCGGGGGTGTCGAAGTAGGCGGCGCGCAAGCGCAAGGGCTGGTGCTGGCCGCCATCAAGGGCGGTGAGCTCGGCCTGCACGGCACCCAGCGCCTGCGCCGGGATCTGGAATTTCAGTTCGATTTCCTGCATGGTGGACATTGTCCTGCGCTTCGCCAGCCCTGCGGCTGTCCGGTTGGCAGAGATTCTTGAGGGATCTCCCGCAAGACCGATAAAATGGCGGGCTAAACACCTTTTGCAGGACCACACCATGCCTCTTTTCTGGAAGCCCTACAAGTCCGACGCGACCCAGTTCATCGACAGCCTCAAGCAGCGTGACCCGCAGCTTGAAGAGCGTCAGCGTCAGGGCCGCTTCCTGCTGTGGGACCGTCCCCCGGTGGACCTGGACACCCAGAAGGCGCAGCGCGAAGCCCGCGTGGCCCAGAAGCCCTACGTCTACCAGACCAAGGGCTGAGCGCCCTGACGGCAGGCTGACCCCAGGCTGAGCGGTGACGCACGAAGCCCTGACCGCCCCGGAGGGCGGGATCTCGGCGCCGGGCCTGGATGACCAGGGCCTGCCCCTGGTGGTGGATCAGGTCGCCTTGGCGCGGCTGTACGGCGAACCGCTGTTCGCCATGCCGTCCGACCTGTACATCCCACCCGATGCCCTCGAAGTCTTTCTCGAGACCTTCGAAGGCCCGCTGGATCTGCTGCTCTACCTGATCCGCAAGCAGAACTTCAACATCCTCGACATCCCGCTGGCCGACGTCACGCGCCAGTACCTGGCCTACGTCGATCAGATCCGCAAGCGCAACCTCGAACTCGCCTCCGAGTACCTCTTGATGGCAGCGATGCTCATCGAGATCAAGTCGCGCATGCTGCTGCCGCCCAAGAAGGTAGAGGGCGCGGATGAGGCCGAAGACCCGCGCGCCGAGCTGGTGCGCCGCCTCATCGAATACGAACGCATGAAGCTGGCCGCCGCCGGCCTGGACCAGCTGCCCGTGCTGGGCCGCGACTTCATGCGGGTCGAGGTGCACAGCGAGCCATCGCCGAATGTGCGTCACCCTGAGGTCACGCTGGACGATTTGCGGCTGGCCTGGCTTGACATCCTTCAGCGTGCCAAACTGCACACGCACCACACGATCTCGCGTGAAGAGCTCTCGGTGCGCGAGCACATGAGCATCGTCTTGCGCACCTTGCAGGGCAAGCGCTTTGTCGAGTTCGAGCATTTGTTCGACGTGACTCGCGGCGCCCCGGTCATGGTGGTGACCTTCATCGCCATGCTGGAGTTGGGCAAGGAACGCCTCATCGAGATCACGCAGGCCGAGGCCTTTGCCCCCATCTACGTGCGGCTTGCCTACGAGCCGTCCTAGAATCCCGTCACCCTTTTGCATGGGGCCTGTCGGCCAGGTCCCCTTTCAAGATGACCGCTGTTGCCCCCGTTTCCCGCAAGCCCATGAACCTGCATCGCCTGCGTGAGATGCATGCCCAGGGCGAGAAGATCACCATGCTCACAGCCTACGACGCGACCTTCGCGCGCTTGGTCGACGAAGCCGGTGTGGACTGCATCCTGGTGGGCGACTCGCTGGGCATGATCGTGCAGGGACACGGCAGCACGGTGCCGGTGTCGCTCGACGAGATGGTTTATCACACGCGCTGTGTGGCACGTGGCAACCAGACCGCCTGGATCGTCAGCGATCTGCCCTTTGGCAGCTACCAGGAAAGCCGCGAGCAGGCGCTGCGTTCGTGCGTGGCCCTGATGCAGGCCGGCGCTCACATGATCAAGCTCGAAGGCGGTGGCTGGACCACCGAGGTTGTGCACTTCCTGACCGAGCGCGGCATTCCGGTGTGCGGCCACCTGGGCCTGACGCCGCAGAGCGTGCACGCGCTGGGCGGCTATCGCATTCAGGGCCGTGACGAAGCGGGCGCCACCACCTTGCGCAAGCACGCTGCCGAACTGGCCCAGGCCGGTGCCGCCATGACGGTGCTGGAGTTGATGCCCTCGGCCGTGGCCCGCCAGGTGCAAGACGAGAACCCCGGCATGATGGTCATCGGCATTGGTGCAGGCGGTGGAACGGCTGGCCAGGTGCTGGTGCTGCACGACATGCTCAACATCACGCGCGGCAAGCTGCCGCGTTTCGTGCGCAACTTTGCCGCCGAGGGCGGCTCGGTCGAAGACGCCGTCCGCCGCTATGTGGCCGCCGTCAAGGACGGCAGCTTCCCCGACGAAACCCTGCACGCTTACTGAGCCCACTGCGTCCACTTAGCTGACTGAGACTGGCGATTCCCATGAAGACGATCCACACCCTGGCCGAGTTGCGTGCCGAACTGGCCCAGGCGCCCGCTGCCCCCGCTTTCGTGCCCACCATGGGCAACCTGCATGACGGCCACCTGGCCCTGATCCGCCAAGCCCGCGAGCTGGTGGGCGATTCGGGCAGCCCTGTGGTCGCCAGCATCTTCGTCAACCGCCTGCAGTTCGGCCCCAACGAAGACTTCGACACCTATCCGCGCACGCTCGAGCGCGATGCCCAGTTGCTGGCCGAAGCTGGCTGCGACATCCTGTTCGCCCCATCCGAAGCTGAGCTCTACCCACAGCCGCAAGGCTACAAGGTGGTGCCGCCTGCCGAGCTGTCCGACATTCTCGAAGGCGCCTTCCGCCCCGGTTTCTTCACCGGCGTCTGCACGGTGGTGCACAAGCTGTTCAACATCGTGCAGCCTCGCATCGCGGTGTTCGGCAAGAAGGACTACCAGCAGCTCATGGTCTTGCGCAACATGGTGGCGCAGATGGCCCTGCCCATTGCCATCCACGGCGGCGAAACCCTGCGTGCGCCGGATGGCTTGGCCCTGTCTTCGCGCAACGGCTACCTGAGCGAAGCCGAGCGCGCCGAGGCGGTGCAGCTGATCAACACGCTGCGCACCGTCAAGGCGCAAGTTGGGGCGGCGCGTTCCGGACAGCAACTGGATCAGGCGGCCATTGCCCGCATCGAAACCAAGGCTGCCGCGGCACTCAATGAGCGTGGCTGGCAGACTGACTACGTCATGGTGCGCCGTCAGCGTGACCTGATGCTGCCCACAGACGCCGAACTGGCACAGGGTGAGCCGCTGGTGTGTCTGGCTGCCTCACGTCTCGGCAAGACGCGTCTGATCGACAATTTGGAGCTGTGAGTCACATCGCATCGGGATGATGCGCAAACCGGGTCTGGTTCTTGCTGAGGTTCAGGGTGTTCCCTAACCTTGGTAGTACCCGATGACTCGTCTCTTTCAACGATGTGGCGCGACTGGCATGGTGGGCGCCGCCATGCTGTCGGCGCATGGATGGGCTTTGGCCGAAGCGGTGAAGCCCACGGCTCCTGGTCCCTTTGTCGTTCCCATGGCCCAGCTGGATGCGGGCAACACCGCGTGGCTGATGGTGTCGGCCGCCTTGGTGCTGCTGATGAGCATCCCGGGGCTGGCGCTGTTTTACGCGGGCATGGTCCGCAAGAAGAACATCCTGGCCACGATGGCGCAGACCCTGGCTGTGTGCGCGCTGGTCAGCGTCTTGTGGTGGGCGGTGGGCTACAGCTTGGCCTTCATGCCAGGCAATGAGTTCATCGGCAGCCTCAAAGGGGCTTTCCTCGATCACCTGATGATGGACATCCGCTCGGGCGAGGTGTCGGTGCACTCGCTGGTGCCTACGGTGCCAGAGGCGGTCTTCATCTTGTTCCAGATGACGTTTGCGATCATCACACCGGCTTTGATCACCGGTGCCTTTGCGGAGCGCATGAAGTTCTCGGCCTTGTTGTGGTTCATGGCCCTTTGGTCTGTGCTGGTGTACGCGCCGGTGGCCCACTGGGTGTGGGAGCCGGGCGGCTGGTTGGCACAGAGGGGGGCATTGGACTTTGCCGGTGGCACCGTGGTGCACATCAACGCCGGCATTGCCGGACTCGTGTGTGCGTGGATGCTGGGGCGCCGCATCGGCTTTGGACAGACTGCCCTGATGCCTGCCAACCTGGGCTACACCATGATTGGCGCCTGCCTGCTGTGGGTGGGCTGGATGGGCTTCAACGGCGGTTCGGCCGGGGCGGCCGATGGGCGTGCGGGCATGGCCATGCTGGTCACACAGATGGCCGCTGCAGCGGCCGCCTTGAGCTGGATGCTGGCTGAATGGCTGGTGCGGGGCACGCCCACCTTGCTGGGTCTGTGCAGCGGGGCCGTGGCCGGTCTGGTGGCGATCACACCCGCGTCCGGGTTCGTCGGGCCACAGTCGGCCGTGGTCATGGGCGTGCTTGCGGGCGTGGGCTGCTACTGGGGGGCCACGGGCCTCAAGCGTTGGCTGGGCGCCGATGACTCGCTGGACGTCTTCGGCGTGCACGGCGTGGGCGGCATCATCGGTGCCGTTCTGACCGGGGTACTGGCAGCGCCGGCCATCGGCGGCGTGAGTGGCTCGGTGGCGGCCCAATTGGCAGGTGTCGCCGGCACGCTGGTCTACAGCGGCTTGGTGACAGCGGCCATCCTCTGGGTGGTCGACCGCGTGGTTGGTTTGCGCGTTTCGGCCCAGGCGGAGCGCGATGGGCTGGATCTCAGCCAGCACGGTGAGCGGGTCGAGTGAGGCGCCACAACCTTGGGGTGGCCCTCGCCGTGTGAGTCTCAGGAGGACATGATGCTGGACAGTGAAAAGTTTGCCATCGCGGCGCACCTGCACGTGGTGCTGCGCCGGGTCAACGGCCGGGTGACCGATGTGGAGTGGATGATCCACAGCTCGGAGTATGCCCGTGAGGTCATCCGGGTCGCCCGCACCGAAGACCATCCGGAGTTGCTGAGGCTCGCCGACAAGCTGGAGGCCGCATTGCTGCCACCTGCACCGGTGCCCAAGCCTGAGCGGCGGGCGCCACCGCCCGAGGCATCGTCCAGAGAGGCCAGCGACTTTGGTGCCTCCCGCTTTGCCTCATCGGACTTCGACCCGGTGGTGCCACGCCAACGCTATGTGGGCACCCTGCGCTGAGCGCTGGGTCCTGACGGCCTGTCGAGAGCTGTCTCTGGTCTCTGGGCAGGCTCACAAAGTGAGCAGGAAGTCCACGACCTCCTGCTCGATGCGTGAGCGTCGCATCGGCGGCAGGCTCTGCCAGATGCGGCGGCCGTAGGGCTTGTCGATCAGGCGGGTGTCGCAGATCATCAGCACACCGCGGTCGGTCTCGCTGCGGATGAGGCGGCCTGCACCCTGCTTGAGAGCGATGATGGCCTGTGGCACCTGGTGGCTCATGAAGGGGTTGCCGCCGGCCTTGGCGAGCAACTCCAGGCGCTTGGCCAGCACCGGGTCGTCGGGCGGGGCGAAGGGCAGCTTGTCGATCACCACCAGCGTGAGGGCATCGCCTTTCACGTCGATGCCTTCCCAGAAGCTGTGGCTGCCCACCAGCACGGCGTTACCGGCGCGGCGGAAGTCTTCCAGCAGTGTGGGGCGGGGCGCATCGCCTTGCTGCAGCACGGGGAAGGGGTCGCCGGACTCCCCAAAGATCTTCTTCAGGCGCTCGGCGGCCTTGGCCACCGCACGCAAGCTGGTGCACAGCACAAAGGCCCGCCCCCGGTTGGCGCGGATCAGCGGCAGGGCTGCATCCACCACCGCATCGGTGTGGCCGGGGTCGGAGGGTTGCGGCACGTTGTGGGGCACGTACAGGATGGCCTGCGAAGGGTAGTCGTAGGGGCTGGACCAGGACTGGCACGCGGCGTCTTCCAGTCCGAGCGCATGGGTGAAATGGCTGAAGTCGTTTTTGACCGCCAGCGTGGCCGAGGTGAAGACCCAGGCCTTGCGAGGCGGTGGGGCGATGCTGCTGACCTCGGCCGAGAGCTTGGCGGTAGGGGGACGCTCATGACCAGAGGGCGAGCCTACGTCGTCGGCCCCCGCGAGCAGCGCCTGCAGGTCCTCCGCGTCATCGCCATCCGCATCGTCCTCAGCGTTGCCGCCGCGCTGCCTACTCGGGCTGGTCGGCCGCAGCGGGGCTACCGGCTCGACATCCCCGAAGGCGTCCATCATGGCGGCTTCATCGTCGTCCAGTGTGTGGCGCACGATCTCGTCGTTTTCGTCCACCTCCTCATCGGGCGCGATCTCGGCCTCGCCCAAGCCGAGGCGCTGGCGTCGGAAGACCTCGGCCACCGAGATGGGCGTGCGGTGCAGTTGAACACCGTGCGAGCCCACATCGATCCAGCACAGCTCGGGCTCCCCAGCGCGCTCCGGGGCCCCCCAGGCCATCAGGCGCTGCATCAGCTCATGGGCGCGGCGGTGCAACTGGGCCAGGTCGGGGGAGCGTTCGGCCTGGCTGTCGAGCACGTCGCGCACGTGCGCGAGAGCATCCTTGAGCTTGTCGAGCGCGGCCCACAAGGGGTGATCCAGACCAAGCTGGGCTTGTGACAGACGCTGTAACTGTGGCCCGAAACACAGGCGCAGATCGCGGGCGGCACGGTCCAGCGGGGCGAGCACGTCGTTCCAGTTGGCGCCATCGCGGGCCTGCGCCTGGCCCGTGGCCAGGGTGTCGCGCAGCAGGTCGAGGAACTGCAGGGTCGAGACCGAATCGCCAAAGAACAGCGTGGCCGTGTCGGGCAGCTGGTGGGCTTCGTCGAAGATGATGGTCTGGGCGTTGGGCAGCAACTCGGGCACGCCTTCTTCGCGCAGCATCAGGTCGGCAAAGAAGAGGTGGTGGTTGACCACGACGACATCGGCGTCCTGCGCCTCGCGTCGGGCCTTGACGACGAAGCACTCGCTGTAGCGCGGGCAGTCGCTGCCCAGACAGTTCTCGCGGGTGGACGTGACGCGGGCCCAGATCGTCGCATGCTCAGGCACCGTCGGGCATTCGGCCTTGTCGCCGGTGGGGCTGCGGTGGATGAAGCTGTTGATGAAGCCGAGGTCACGTACCTCCTGTCGGCTGCCCAGCAGCGTGGCGTCCTGGTTGGTGCGGTCGAGGTGGTGCCAGCACAGGTAGTTGCTGCGGCCCTTGAGCAGCGCAACCTTGATGGGCACCCCCAAGGCATCGCGCACGGCGGGCAGGTCGCGGTGAAAGAGCTGGTCTTGCAGGGCCTTGGTGCCGGTCGAGACGATGACCTTGCCACCTTCGAGCAGCGAGGGCACCAGGTAGGCCGCTGTCTTGCCCACTCCGGTGCCGGCTTCCAGCACCACCGTGCTGGCTTCGCGGATGGCGGCTTGGATGGCTTGGGCCATCTCGATCTGCTCGGTCCGCACGCAATAGCCATCGAAGGCACGGGCCAGCGGGCCGGATTCAGAGAAGAGGGTGGGCAGGTCCATGCGAACAATTGAAGGCGGTGAGCCGCTATTGTCCCTCTTGCGGCTCACCTGAGCGTCACCCGCTGGGGTGAAGGGCACTCCCCCTCAAGGGCCGGTGCGCATCACCCGGGCCTGCAGGGCGTTCTGGAGGATCTCGATGCAGGCGCGTCGGTGCGCCTGTTCGGTGCGGTCGCCGCTGGCGCTGGCCTGCAACTGGCGCAGCAGGGTTTCGGCTTCCAGACGGACGATGGCGCGGGCGTCGGCGCGTCCGGTGCTGCGCAGCACGGCGGCCGCCAGACGCGTGACATGCTCGCGCCGCAGGTTGCGTTGCCAAGATGCCTGCCCACCAGCAGGGCGCCACACGGCTTGTCGCAGGCCTTGCTGCAATTCGGCTACAGACAGCGGATGTGCTTCGCGATCGCGCACCTTGTCGGCGTTGTCTTGCAAACGGTCTGCCAGTGTGTCGGCCATCAGGTGATTCAAGACGGCTCGCTGCAGGCTCAGCAACTGCTCGGCGGCCGAAAAGTCGGTGCTGCTGGCGTCTTCACGTTCCAGATAGTCTGGCGCCAGTCGGCGAAGCAGCGCGGGCGGCAAGGCCACCGCCTCACTCGACAGGAAGTCGCTCAACAGCATTTGCAAGGCCTCGCGCTGGGCGGCAGCCGGCAGCGGTTCAAGCAGGTCGCGGCCACTGCCAGGCGCATCGCGGCGGGTGATCAAGCCACCGACCTGTCGCAGCAAGGTCTGGCTGGTGCGTGCGAGGTCGCGCAAGCCATAGCTCACGCTGCGACGCAGCACGGTGGCATCGTCGTTCGGGCTCAGCGTGCGCGTGGCTTGGCGGTTCAGCAGGTCACGCACGATGGCGATGCGAGTGCGTGCAAAGGCCACTGGGTCGCGCCCGAGGTCAAAGGTCAAGGCTTGTGGGTCCAGTCCCCACAGATTGTCCTCGTCGGTGCCATACGCCAGAGCATCCGCTTGAGCGGGGTCCGCACTGCGTTGCGCCAAGGACTTCAGCGCCGCCGAAGCCTGTGCGGTGTCATCTGGCAGGTCACCATAGCCATAGGCGATGGCCCAGAAGTCATAAGGGCCCAAGGTGGTCTGGAACGGCGCGCCGGCCGATTGCCCCGGTGCGGGCAGGTTGATCGGGGAGTACTCCATCACCGAGGCACTGATGCCGTGCTCGGCCGTCAACAGCGGATGGGTCAACTCCTGCGCGGTACGCCAGCGTGAAGCGCGGAAATTGTGGCGCAGACCCAAGGTGTGGCCCACCTCGTGCATGGTGGTGTCCTTGATGTAGGCCAGCACGAAGTCGCGCACCTGTGGGCTATCGGGGTCGATCACGCCTTGCGCTTCCAGCACGTCGAGACCCAAGGCGAGTTGCTCGGCAGCGAGGTCGCCATGTTGGCAGGCTGCTCCGTGGGCATCATCCGCATGTTCAAGATGAAGCGCTGTGGACGTCAGGATCTGGCTGCGCACCGTGCGGATGCTGCGGGACGACAGACTCTCCAGCGCAATGTCGGCCCCCAGGATCTCTCCGGTGCGTGGGTCGACATGCGATGGGCCGATGGCACCAAAGCGAGGCTGGGCGTTGGTCATCCAGCGGATGGAGGCCTGGCCAGTGGCCAGGGTGTCGATGGACTGGCCGGGCTGAGGAGCACGCACTTCGATGGCGTTCCGGTAACCGATGGCCTCAAATGCACGGTTCCAGACCAGCACACCCTCGGTGATGGTGCTGCGGTAAGCCTCCGGAATGCTGGGATCGAGCCAGAACACGATGGGCTGCACAGGCTCAGACAGCGGTGCGTTCGGGTCCTTCTTGCTCAAACGCCAGCGGTTGATGAAGTGTTGACGCGGCGTGCGCGTCAGGTCGTCGGTGAAGTCGGTGACCGAGGTGGTGAAGTAGCCCACGCGCGCGTCGGCTGGCCTGGGGCGCATGGGTTGAGCCGGTAGGGCCGACAAGGTGTAATGCGTCGTCAGGAACAAGCTGCGTGGGTCGGGAACGGCCTGAGGCGTGCTGGGATTGGGTCCACTGCCTGTGGCTCCGACGGACGCACCAGGCGTGGGGGCCGCCAGGTTGGCGCTGGCGAAGTGTTGGCTGACCTCAAACACGAGCCGATCAGGGGTGGCGCGTGCGCTCAGCACGCTTGAATTGCGTGCATCCAGGCTGTAGCCCTGTCGGTAGGTGCGCTGCAGTTGCATGCCCAGACCGAGCAGGTCACTCAGCAGCAGCGGCGTCAACTCGATCAGCACGGCGCCGGTTTCAGGGTGCGGCGCACTGGCTACGGGGACGCTGCCCAGCAGGCTGGGGGAGAAGGCTGCCTCCACCGCACGAGCCTGCGGCGTGCCTGGCAGGGCTGTGTACGCGGCATTCACCGCGAGCAACTGCACCTGTTTGTGTACCTGACGGAAGGTGACCCACTGCGGCCGACCGACCTGCGCCCATCGACTTTGCATCAAACCGCCAAACAGCCCGCCTTCACCAATACCTGAGGCCAGCTTGGGCGAAAAGAACAAGGGCTTGTTGAGGCTCTGTGGGCTCAACTCCAGCCAGACCTTGTCTTCCTTGCGCCACAGAGGCAGCAAGCCACTCTGCCGTTGTGCGCCCTGGATGACCGTTTGAAAGGGCGTGCTGCCTGTCGCACTGGCCGCAGACGGAGACGGTGAGGTCGATGTCGATGCGGGCGCAACTGGGCGAGCCACACTCGGCGTTGTCGCGACGGTGGCTGCCTCCATCGAGTTGTGGGTTTGCTTCTGAGGGGCGGAGCCACAGGCACCCAACAGCAGCAGAGGACTCAGACAAAGCGGGGCAAAAAAAGGGCGGCAAGTCATGGCGTGACCATAACATTGCCGCCCTGCAGGCCGTGCGATTGAACTTATTCGGTCGCGTGAGGCAGCAAGTCCTTCAGGAACGAGAAGGCTTCCACATGCTGCGCCAGCAGCGGGCCGAAGGCAACGATGAACAGGCCCAGCAGCATCACCACCACAGGCAGGATCCAGCGTTCGTAGCGACCGTAGAAGCCCAAGTGACGCACGTCGGCATCGGCCTGTGCCACTTCATCCTCACCCACAACCTGTCGCGTCAGCAACTGATTGAGGGCCACCGGTGGCGACAGATAGCCCAGTTCGAACGACACCAGCACCACCATCCAGAAGTGCAACGGGTCGATGTGGTTGGCATAGGCGATGGGCGCCAGGGTGCCCGATACCAGAATGATGGCGCCCAATGGGTCCATCACCATGCCCAGGAACACCATCACCAGGCACAACACAGCCATGGCATGCCAAGGCGACTCGAAGACCTGCGGGAACAGGTGAACGATTTCAGAGCGCTCGATGATGCCGCCCACAGCCAGGGACAAGGTCATCAGGCTCATCAGGGCACCCACGTGGCCAATGGCTTCTGTGGTGGCAAAACGCACCGAACGTTCGACGCCTTCCTGGCGATGGCTCGCGTAATCGGGCGTGAGCTCGGCCTTGCCCTTGTTCGTCGCCTTGTCATAGATCAGCAGCAGCAGCAAGATGATCGGCATGATCGTCGGTGCGGTGATCTCGTTCAGCGGGGTTTCGAGCGCGTAGTCATACAGCATCACGATCGCTACGGTCAGCAGAGCGTAAGGCAGCACGGGGATCATCTTGCGCAGCATGGCAGGGATCGCGACCGAGGGCGATTCGATCGAAGCGCGTTGCTTGCGCAGCAACTGAGACACCAGGAAGAACAGCGTGGAGGTCAGCAGGAACACATAGAAGCCCCAGTGGTACAGGCCGTTTGTGGTGACTTCCTTGTTCAACGCCGCGATCATCACGATCAGCAGACAGGGACGCAGCACCACACCCAGCGAGCCGGACATGGCCGTGGCAGCCAGGGCAAAGTGACGGGTGCCGCCTGCAGCGCGGACCTCGTGATAGATCACTCCACCCGCGGCGATCACGAAGATCCCCGATGCGCCGGTGTAAGCAGTGGCCACCGAGGCGCCCAGCAGAATCAGATAGGTCAGCAATTGGGGCGACAAGCTCCACGGACGGATCACGTCCAGCAGCAGGTCAACGATGCGGCTTTGCTTGAGCAGCATGCCGGCCCAGATGAACAAGGCCAGGTTCATGAAGATGCTCGGCAGGGCCATCAACTGGTTGATGTAGATGGCCAGGCCAGCGTCGTGACCGGTCAGCAGGAAATACACGCCAGCGATGATGGCCATGTTGGCGTACAGGGGCACGGCCAGCATTGCAGCACCCCAGGTGCCTGCTCCCTCCGAGGATCTGAGCGGACGGACCACGCGCACCACATTGATCAGCAACATGATGGTGAACAATGCCATCCAGATCCAGTGGAGCACCGCCTCTTCCTTGGGCACGCCCCCGCTGCCTTGCAGGATCTGGTAATAGCGCACGCAAGAGAACAGCAGGAAGCCATTGGCGATCACCTGGGCCAGGGTTTGAGCCTGATGGTCACGCGTATAGATGACCGGGCGGATGCCAATGTGGTGCCGGCCCAGTGTGGTGGTGATGGTCGCAATGGCCACCATCAGCAGCAGGATCAGAGGGCGATTCTCGGTGCCGATCTGAAAAAGCCCGAAGAAGCTGGTCTCGATGGTCCGGTACATCTGGACCTGAGGCGTCTGCAGCGCCAGCACGCGCTCGTACAGCGAGTGCTTGGCTTGACAGATGGCCTGGGCCTGTTCGATGGACTTGCGCAGCACCGCTGGATCGTTGGCCGTGGCGGTGTCCCCGAAGAGGTTGTCGATGTCGTCGCCACCCTGTGCAGGCGCCGCCGACTGACGCTGCACCTCGGCGTCGATGTCGATAGATGGGTTGCACTCGGGCTTGACCGGTTCGGCGCGCAGCATGAAATATTGCACCTGCGTTTCCGGGTTGCCAAACAGCGACTCGCCAAGTTTGAGCAACTGACCGTGGACCATCTCACCCGTGCCGATCACCAGGGTCAGGATCAGCATGATGAATACGGGCAGGGTCGAGAACCATTCCAGGGCGGTTCTGCCCATCAAGGGACGTGAGGTGGGTGTGTGCATGAGGTACTCGGACGACCGTGGTATCGGGAGGGGAATTCAGCGCGCAGATGCAGCGAGGCGAGGGCGGTGGCAGATCACTTCCAGTCTTCTTCGGACTTGGTGGTGCACTCCGGGTCGGCCGGGTTCACATTGCAGCGGATCTTCTTGATCACCTTCAATCCGCGCTTGTCGTACAGGCCCTTGTGGGCGATGTCGATGCGAGATTCGCGCAGCATCAGCGTGTATTTGTAGGAGTTCTCGGCACTCAGGTCCATCCAGGTGGCGGGAGGGATGCTCGCGTCGGCTTGCTTGATCAGCTGCATGGCGCGATCGAACTGACTGCTCCAGTACTCACGCGACTTCACACCGAAGCCATCGGGAAACTTCGTCCGATTGATGACCATCTGATAGGTGAGGATCATGATCGGAAACCGGGTGATCGCGCCGTTCTTGCCGATGCCCTTGGCCAACTCCAGCGGCTTGTAGGCCATGGTCGGGGCGGCGATCATGTCGACGGCCCCGTTGTTGAACTTGGTTGAAAAGTTGGTGATGTCCGCCGAAACAGGCTGTGCGCCAATGCGCTGGATCATCACGGCTTGGGCCTTGTCGTGATCGAAGGCCGCAATGCGTTTGCCCGCCAGGGCCTCGATGGTGTTGATCTTGCGATCGGCCACGATGGGGTAAGCCGCCCCCAGGGGAATGATGCCGCCGATCTCGTTGTTGCCTTCGGTCATCAGCTTGGTGGCGGCCGGCGACGCATAGGTCTGGATCAGCTTGCGCACCACCTCGTAGCTGGCGGGGATGTCGATCTTGCCGTTGCGCACGATGGTGGTCGCACCCAGCGTGTCGATCGAGCCAGACACTGCGTTGAACTGGCGAATGCGAAAAGCGGTGGCCACCACCGCGTCACATTGACCGGTTCGGAAGTCTTCGGTGGCCACCCGCTCGTCGGTGTAGCCCTTGAGTTCGATGGAGGCGCCGCTGCGCTGCATGGCCACGACATAGTCCTTGGTCATGTTGTACAGGTCGCCGGTGGCCCCCAGCATGTCGTACACACAGAGCTTCTGATCGGCGTGTGCCTGACCCATGGCCCCCAAAGCGACCCCCACGGTCGCCACGATCCTGGCTGACTTACGGCCCAACTTCATGCTGACTCCTCGGTACCCCAAAAAACAAGGGCCTTGACTGCAGGCCCTTGGGTGACCGGTTCTCCGATCACATCTGATCACTGTTGTGATCTAAAACAGTCGTTTACAACTATATCGATCTGCGCTGGAAATGGGGTCATTTCACGGCCCGCACCCAGGGGAAGGGAATTCCCTGTGGGTGGGGGCCAAAGGCCAATATCAATTCAGGAAACTACCAGCATCAATATCGCCACCGGCTTTGTCATCCCAGAACTTGCCCAGTGAGCCGATTGGGGTGCGGGTGCCTGCGTTCTGTGTCCACATGCGGTCGGAGATGTTGGTGATCTGCGATTGCGCAATGGCGTCCAGCAGGCGGTACTCGGTGCTGGGCGTGAAGTTCTCGGCCTTGCCGAAGCGCTGGATGACGCTGCGCAGGCGTGGCTTGTTGTCGGTGGACTGGGCGGAGATGGCTGCCATCACGTGGGCCAGACGCACGCCCTTGTGCTCACCAATGCCCATGGCCGTGTCAAACGTGCCTTGCACGTCCTTGCCAGCATCGGCGCCCGGGATGATGCTCCACACCACAGCACGTGCGGCCTGGGGCACTCCCCACCACTTCACGTTGTCCAGGCAGTTCATGGCGCGCTCGACCTGGGGGGCAATGTCGGTGGGCACACCTACAGCTTGCTGCGCAGCGATGTCGTTCTGCATGGCTTGCAGACCACCCACCGATCCCAGCAGGTACACCATTTCATCAAAGTCACGCGTGAAGCGCGGGCACTCCTCGCCGTACTTGAAGTAGTACTTCTGCTGCAGCTTGAGTTTCATGCGCACGAAGGCGGTGTACTGGCGCTCAGCCGCTGTGGCCAGCAGGCGCTTCTGGGTGATGCGGGCGTCCAGCGCCTCGTCGGCGCGCTTGTCGCGTGAGGCGCGCAGATAGCGCATTTCCTCGGCGATGGCCTGGTTCTCGGAGCACACACCGGCCGAGCTCAGCATCACGGTCTCCATCAAGGAGGGGTCACCGTAGAAGTTGCGCGCGGCGCCCACCAGCGGGGTGTTGATCATGGAGAAGCCGCAGCCCATTTCGACATCGCTGAGCGTCAGCACGGGAGGCGTGAAGCCATCTTCCAGAATGCTCAGCGTGGTGCCGGCGACATTGGACTGGATCAGGGCGCAGCCACTCAGGGTCACGGCCGAGACAGCCAAGGCGGTGGAGGCGAGCAGGCGTGTAAACCGAAGGGTCATCAGAAGGTCTCCAAGTGGCGCCGTGCGCCTTAAAAGTCCTTCTGATTCTAGGAAGCGGCTTCAACGCCCCCCTGCGGCTCACACTAGGGATAGCCCCCGCAGCCCCTCACTTCGGGGAATGAAAAAGGCCCGTCTGCGACGGGCCTTGGCATGGGTAAATCCGGATGGATCAGCGGATGGGCTTGAAACGCACGCGCTTCGGGCGCGCACCTTCCTCACCCAGACGCTTCTTCTTGTCGGCTTCGTATTCCTGATAGTTGCCGTCGAAGAAGAACCACTGCGAATCACCTTCGCAGGCCAGGATGTGGGTACAGATGCGGTCGAGGAACCAACGATCGTGGGAGATGATCATGGCCGAGCCGGCAAATTCCAGCAGGGCGTCTTCCAGTGCGCGCAGGGTTTCGACGTCCAGGTCGTTGGAGGGTTCGTCGAGCATCAGCACGTTGCCGCCCTGGGCCAGGGTCTTGGCCAGGTGCAGACGGCCGCGTTCACCGCCGGACAGGTTGCCCACCAGCTTCTGCTGGTCGTTGCCCTTGAAGTTGAAGCGGCCGATGTAGGCACGCGAGGGCATCACGAACTTGCCGACGACGATGTTGTCGAGGCCGCCCGAAACGTCTTCCCACACGGTCTTGTCGGCGGCCAGGCCTTCACGGCTCTGGTCCACGAAGGCCAGTTGCGCGGTCTTGCCGATGACAACTTCGCCGCTGTCCGGTTGCTCGACGCCCTGGATCATGCGGAACAGAGTCGACTTACCGGCACCGTTGGGGCCGATGATGCCGACGATGGCGCCTGCGGGCACCTTGAACGACAGGTTGTCGATCAGGCAGCGGTCGCCGAAGGACTTGGTGACGTTCTTGAACTCGATGACCTCATTGCCCAGGCGCTCGGCCACGGGGATGAAGATTTCGTTCGTTTCGTTACGCTTCTGGTATTCGACGTCGCTCAGCTCTTCGAAGCGGGCCAGACGGGCCTTGCTCTTGGCCTGACGACCCTTGGTGTTCTTGCGCACCCATTCCAGTTCCTGTTTCAGGGCCTTGGCGCGGGCGTCTTCGGTCTTCTGTTCCTGCTCCAGGCGCTTTTCCTTGGCTTCCAGCCAGTCGGAATAGTTGCCCTTGTAGGGGTGGCCGGCGCCACGGTCGAGTTCCAGAATCCACTCGGCGGCGTTGTCCAGGAAGTAGCGATCGTGGGTGATTGCCACCACGGTGCCGCTGTAGCGCTGCAGGAACTGCTCCAGCCAGTCCACGGACTCGGCGTCCAAGTGGTTGGTGGGTTCGTCGAGCAGCAGCATGTCGGGCTTGGACAGCAGCAGGCGACACAGGGCCACACGGCGCTTTTCACCACCGGACAGGTTGCCGATGATGGCGTCCCAGGGCGGCAGACGCAGGGCGTCGGCGGCCAGTTCCAGTTGCAGGTCGGTGTTCTCGGAGCCACCGGCAGCGATGATGGCTTCCAACTCACCTTGTTCGGCGGCCAGAGCATCGAAGTCGGCGTCGGGCTCGGCATACAGCGCATAGACCTCGTCCAGGCGCTTCTTGGCAGCCAGCACGCCGCCGATGCCTTCTTCCACGGCCTCACGGACGGTCTGCTCGGGGTTCATGACCGGTTCCTGGGGCAGGTAGCCGATCTTGATGCCCGGCATCGGGACGGCTTCGCCCTCGATGTCCTTGTCCACGCCCGCCATGATTTTCAGGAAGGTGGACTTGCCGGAGCCGTTCACGCCCAGCACGCCAAT
This sequence comes from Aquabacterium sp. G14, assembly GCF_037482285.1. Lineage (NCBI taxonomy): Bacteria > Pseudomonadati > Pseudomonadota > Betaproteobacteria > Burkholderiales > Sphaerotilaceae > Aquabacterium > Aquabacterium sp. G14. The sequence goes on along the minus strand of NZ_JBBEYB010000002.1, from coordinate 427,178 downwards.
CTTGGCGCCTGGGAAAAAGCTCAGGGTGATGTCTTTGAGGATCTGACGCTTCGGGGGAACGATCTTCCCGACGCGGTTCATGGTGAAAACGTACTGGGCCATGTAGGTATGTGCTTGCGCGCACGACAAGGTGCACGACGTGGAGACGCCAAACCCTATAGCTTAAGGCAAGCGCGCCCTTTGCGCGCAGATCGCGGCGCAAGAATGACCGTTTCACTCAGATCACGCTGGATTCAGGTGTCCGAACGCGGGTTTGACGGGGGGCGAAGGCTCAGGTCTGCAGCACGCTCTGGCGGGACAGCCAGGCGCTCACATCGGCCTCGGGGGCATCGATGGCCCATTGCTTGCGCCGACCGCTGGCGCCCCGCAGCAGCGTGACGCGCGCCTGAGGCACGCCCAATTCGCTGGCGAGCCATTTGCGCAAGGCTTCATTGGCGGCACCGTCCACCGGCGGGGCGGACAGGCGCACGCGCAAGGCACCGTCATGCCAACCCACCAGTTCGGTGCGTTTGGCATTGGGTGAGACGCTGAGGTCCAGCACCACCTTTTGCTGGGTGCCTTTGCCATCCAGTCGCAGGCAGGGCCAGGAGGGGGAGGGTGGGTTCATGCCAAGCCAGAATGAGAAACCCGGCCGAAGCCGGGTTGTGATGCCCGTGTGCACACGGGCATCAGCCGTTCAAGCTGCTGATCACTCAGGGCTTGTTGCCGGTCGGGAAAGGCCATGCGGCTTGGGGGCTCAGCGTGGTCTTGGCGGCCGGGGCGGCAGGCTTCTTGGCAGGAGCCGGCTTGGCAGCAGCCTTCTTCGCAGCCGGCTTGGCCGCGGGCTTCGCTGCTGGCTTAGCGGTTGGCTTAGCGGCTGGCTTAGCAGCTGCAGTCTTGACCGCAGCCTTCTTGGCAGGAGCTGCCTTCTTCACGGCGGCCTTCTTGGCCGGTGCAGCCGCCTTCTTGGCTGGCGCTGCAGCCTTCTTGGCGGGAGCGGCGGCCTTCTTCACGGCAACCTTCTTGGCAGGTGCTGCGGCTTTCTTCACAGCGACCTTCTTGACGGCGACCTTTTTGGCCGGTGCAGCTGCCTTCTTGGCAGGCGCAGCCTTCTTCACAGCCACAGCCTTTTTAGCGGGTGCAGCTTTCTTTACAGCGACCTTCTTGGCCGGAGCGGCTTTCTTTGCTGCCACTTTTTTTGCAGTTGCCATACGTATCTCCTTGATCAAGTTGCAAAGAGCACTGCACTGCCATGCGCAGCACAGGGATTCATCACCCGTCGCCCCCTAGGATCTGGGCGCGGTGTGGTGAATGGGGTGGGCCGGGGGCTCATGTGGGGGCTGGTCCAGTGCTCTGTGCGTGGCTTGGATCAATCCCAGGACAGGGCGCCGCCCGACTGGTATTCGATGACACGGGTTTCGAAGAAGTTGCGTTCCTTCTTCAGGTCGATCATTTCGCTCATCCAGGGGAAGGGGTTCTCTTCATTCGGGAAGAGCTCTTCCAGGCCGATCTGTGTAGCGCGACGGTTGGCGATGTAGCGCAGATAGCCCTTGAACATGGAGGCGTTGAGGCCCAGCACGCCACGCGGCATGGTGTCCTCGGCATAGGCATATTCGAGCTCGACCGCTTTGAGGAACAGGGCCTTGATCTCGGCCTTGAACTCGGGCGTCCACAAATGTGGGTTCTCAAGCTTGAGCTGGTTGATCAGGTCGATGCCGAAGTTGCAGTGCATCGACTCGTCGCGCAGGATGTACTGATACTGCTCGGCGGCGCCGGTCATCTTGTTCTGGCGACCCAGTGCCAGGATCTGCGTGAAACCGACGTAGAAGAACAGACCTTCCATCAGGCAGGCGAACACGATCAGCGACTTGAGCAGGGTCTGGTCGTTCTCGGGTGTGCCGGTCTTGAAGTTCGGGTCCATGATCGCCTCGATGAAGGGGATCAGGAACTCGTCCTTGTCGCGGATGGAGGAGACCTCGTGGTACGCGTTGAAGATCTCGGATTCGTCCAGGCCCAGGCTTTCAACGATGTATTGATAAGCGTGGGTGTGGATGGCTTCTTCAAACGCCTGACGCAACAGGAACTGGCGGCACTCGGGCGCCGTGATGTGGCGGTAGGTGCCCAGGGTGATGTTGTTGGCGGCCAGCGAGTCGGCGGTCACGAAGAAGCCGAGGTTGCGCTTGATGATGCGGCGCTCGTCTTCGGACAGACCATTGGGATCCTTCCACAAGGCGATGTCGCGCGACATGTTCACTTCCTGCGGCATCCAGTGGTTGGCGCAGGTGGCCAGATACTTTTCCCAAGCCCACTTGTATTTGAAGGGCACCAACTGGTTGACGTCGGTCTGGCCATTGATGATGCGCTTGTCGGCCGCATTGACGCGACGGGTCGAGGCGCTGGCAGCCAACTGGGCTTGCGGTGCGGTTTGAGTGGGAGTGCTGCGGGGGGCAGTGCCCTGAGATGCCGATGGCATCGGGGTTGCAGCGCTGATCGACGGTGACGCCATCGTGTTCCGTGCGACGCCTGATGAGGGGGGCACAGAACCAACAGGTGTTGAAGAGGCGTTGGAGGAATCTTCTTCCCAGACCAGCATGGTAAATATCCTATGGCATCAGATTATGGAAGGGTGTTGTGATAAACACCAAGCACTTCTTGACAGATGCGGGCAGCAGTTGTTGCTGCCGTGCATCGAAACACGTCAGAAGGTGCATGAATACGGGGATTCAGGGCGACAGGCTTGGCGGCGTGTCGCCCTTCATCTTCATTGGCAGGCTTCGCAGTCGGGGTTGTCGATGGAGCAGAACTTCACATCGGTGGCAGGCTCAGCGGCTGCAGCGGTGGCCACCGGGGCGGCATTGGAGACCGCGTTGAGCTGGCCGCGCGACACAGTCGACTTCTCGGCATGCGTGGCGCTCATGGTGCGCAGGTAGTAGGTGGTCTTCAGGCCTCGCACCCACGCCAGCTTGTAGGTTTCATCGAGCTTCTTGCCCGATGCGCCGGCCATGTAGATGTTGAGCGACTGGGCCTGGTCGATCCACTTCTGGCGACGCGAAGCGGCTTCCACCAACCAGATGGGCTCGACTTCGAAGGCCGTGGCGTACAGGGCCTTGATGTCCTCGGGCACGCGGTCGATGCGGCGCAGCGATCCGTCGAAGTGCTTGAGGTCCATGACCATCACGTCGTCCCACAGGCCGAGCTTCTTGAGGTCGCGCACCAGGTACTCGTTGACGATGGTGAACTCGCCCGACAGGTTGGACTTGACCGAGAGGTTGCCGAAGCAGGGCTCGATCGAGGCATCGACGCCGACGATGTTGGAGATGGTGGCCGTGGGCGCAATGGCCACGCAGTTGGAGTTGCGCATGCCGTGCTGAGCGATGCGGGCGCGCAGCGCGTCCCAGTCCATCGTCACCGAGGTGTCGACTTCGACATAGCCACCGCGCTGTTCGGCCAGCAGCTTGAGCGAGTCGATGGGCAAGATGCCGCGGTCCCACAGCGAGCCACGATAGCTGCTGTAGCGGCCGCGCTCTTCGGCCAGCTCGGTCGAGGCCCAGTAGGCGTAGTAGCAGACGGCTTCCATCGAGCGGTCGGCAAACTCGACGGCTTCGGGGCTGGCGTACGGGGTGCGCAACTGATACAGCGCGTCTTGGAAGGCCATGATGCCCAGACCCACCGGGCGGTGACGCAGGTTCGAGTCACGCGCCTTCTTGACGGCGTAGTAGTTGATGTCGATGACGTTGTCGAGCATGCGCATGGCGGTGCGCACGGTCTTTTGCAGCTTGGCGTGGTCGATGCCACCGTCCTTGATGTGCTGGGACAGGTTGACCGAGCCCAGGTTGCACACGGCGATCTCGCTGTCGTTGGTGTTGAGCGTGATCTCCGTGCACAGGTTGGACGAGTGCACCACACCGACGTGCTGCTGCGGCGAGCGCACGTTGCAGGCGTCCTTGAAGGTGATCCAGGGGTGGCCGGTTTCGAACAGCATCGACAGCATCTTGCGCCACAGGTCCACGGCCTTGATGCGCTTGAAGGGCTTGATCTCGCCACGGTCGGCCTTGGCTTCGTAGGCTGTGTAGGCCTCTTCGAAGGCGATGCCGAACTTGTCGTGCAGGTCGATGCAGGTGGAGGGCGAGAACAGCGTCCAGTCACCACCTTCCATCACGCGACGCATGAACAGGTCGGGGATCCAGTTGGCCGTGTTCATGTCGTGGGTGCGACGGCGGTCGTCACCGGTGTTCTTGCGCAGCTCCAGGAACTCTTCGATGTCCAGGTGCCACGATTCCAGGTAGGCGCAGACGGCGCCCTTGCGCTTGCCACCCTGGTTCACGGCCACGGCGGTGTCGTTGACCACCTTGAGGAAGGGGACCACGCCTTGCGACTTGCCGTTGGTGCCCTTGATGTGCGAGCCCAGGGCGCGCACCGGGGTCCAGTCGTTGCCCAGGCCACCGGCGAACTTGCTCAGCAGGGCGTTTTCCTTGATGGCTTCGTAGATGCCGTCGAGGTCGTCGGGGACGGTGGTCAGGTAGCACGACGACAGCTGCGAGCGGCGGGTGCCGGAGTTGAACAGCGTCGGGGTGGACGACATGAAGTCGAAGGACGACAGCAGCTCGTAGAACTCGATGGCGCGGGCTTCGCGGTCGATTTCATTGAGGGCCAGGCCCATGGCAACACGCATGAAGAAGGCCTGCGGCATCTCGATGCGTTGGCCGTCGTGGTGCAGGAAGTAGCGGTCGTACAGGGTCTGCAGGCCGAGGTAGTCGAAGTTCAGGTCGCGCTCGTACTTCAGCGCGGCGCCCAGGCGGGCCAAGTCAAACTGGGCCAGCTTTTCGTCGAGCAACTCGGCTTCGATGCCCTTCTTGATGAACTTGGGGAAGTACTCGGCGTAGCGCGTGGCCATGTCGGCGTGCGTCACTTCTTCGCCCAGGATCTCGCGGCGGATGGTGTGCATCAGCAGGCGGGCCGTGGCACGGGTGTAGGCCGGGTCGTGCTCGATGCGGGTGCGGGCAGCCAGGATGGCGGCCTTGTAGACCTCGTCGATGGAGACGCCGTCGTACAGGTTGCGCTGGGTCTCGGCCAGGATGGGCGCGGCCTTGACGTCTTCGCCCAGGCCTTCGCAGGCGGACTCGATCAGGGCTTGCAGGGCGGGCAGGTCGAGCGGGACGCGCTGGCCGCGGTCGATCACGGTGAGGGTGGGCAGGGCGGCGGCTTGTTGCTCGGACGCTTGCTTGGCGCGCTCCTGGGCCCGGCGCTCACGGTAGAGCACGTAGGCGCGGGCGACCTCGTGGTGGCCGCCGCGCATCAGGCCCAGTTCGACCTGGTCTTGCACGTCTTCGATGTGGAAGGTGCCACCGCTGGGGCGGGAGCGCAGCAAGCCACGCACCACGGCTTCGGTCAGGTTGTCGACGTCTTCACGCACGCTGGCCGAGGCAGCACCTTGGGTGCCATGCACGGCCAGAAAGGCCTTCATCAGGGCGACGGCAATCTTGCTCGGCTCGAAGGCCACGACGGCACCGTTGCGGCGGATGATCTGATAGCCGGCGTAGGCCGATTGGCGCGGCTCGGTGGCCACGGCGGAGGCGCCGGTGAAAGCAGAAGACGAGGGCGGCAAGGTGCTGGACGTGGACGTTTGCATGGAGTTCCCTTGGGGTTCGTCGGGCCGCACGACCGAGCGTGGCGGGCCCCAGATTCAGGCTTCCGAGCCCGACAAGGGTTCGTGGAGGCCACTGCGTCCGAGCACTATATCTGGTGTTTTGTGACATCGCAAGCACTAGGGGTAGTGTCTGCGAGGTTTGTGAGATCGGGGGAAGCCCCAGGATTCACGGCCACAAAAACGGACTTTCCAGAGGGGGAACGTCGCTCAGGCGAGCGCCTGGCCCCATGGAAAGACCTGGTCCGGCCAGGATGTGAGTGTTTGTAACTGGCGCCAATCGAACGCGCAGCCAGGGTCCTTCTTGCGGCCGGGGGCCACGTGTTCGTGCCCTGCAACCTGGTTGATCGGATAGTGCTGTGCGAGGGTGCGCAGCAATTCTCCGAGCCGGGTGTACTGCGCGGGCTCGAAGGGGCGGTCTTCCAGACCTTCGAGCTCGACGCCGACCGAGTAGTCGTTGCAGTTGTCGCGGCCCTGCCAGCTGGAGCGCCCAGCGTGCCACGCCCGCTCGTCCACCGACACGAACTGCAGCAGTTCACCGTCGCGGCGGATGACGAAGTGGGAGGACACCTCCATGCCGCGGATCTGATCGAAGTAGGGGTGGGCATCCCAGTCGAGCTGGTTGGTGAACAGCTGCTCGATCTCGGGGCCACCGTACTCCCCAGGGGGCAGGCTGATGGAGTGGATCACGGCCAGGGTCACGGCCGTGCCGGGCGGACGTGGGCCGAAGTTGGGAGACGGAACCGCGCGCGCATCGCGCAACCAGCCGTGTGACCAGAGGGGGGTAAGCTCAGATGGCATCGGGATCGAACTGTTCGTCCAACACCACGCCTTGATCCGTGATCTGGATGCCCAGTCGCGCCATGCGATAGCGCATCTGGCGGAGCGACAAGCCCAGGCTGCCCCCGGCAGCCGTGCGGTTGTTGCGATGCTTTTCCAGTGCGCGCACCAAGATGTCGCGCTCGATCTCATCGAGGTGTGCGGCCAGATCGCTGGGCAAAGGCGGGGAGGTGTCAGGCCGGGAGGTGCCCGCAGAAGCGATGACCGGAGGAGGGGCGTTCTGCGAGATCACATCAGGGAGAACAAAGGTACAGCGGTCTTCTGCGTGGTCGGGGATGGTCGGGGCAAGTCCGCGTTCGCACGCAATGCCCAGGTCCTCGGGCTCCAGTACCGAGTGGCTGCTCAGGGCCACGGCTCGCTGCAGCAGATTCTCAAGTTCGCGCACATTGCCCGGGAAGGGGTGCTGCATCAGGGCTCGCATGGTTGCCTGGCTGAGCGTGGGCGGCGGGCACAGACCGGCCTCATGGGCGATTCGCTCCAGGATGCGGGCGCTCAGCTCAGGCAGGTCTTCCAGGCGCTCACGCAGCGCGGGCAGGGTGACCTGGATGACATTGAGGCGGTAGTACAGGTCTTGGCGGAAGCGTCCGGCCTTGACTTCACTCTGCAGGTCCTTGTGGGTGGCGCTGAGCAGGCGCACATCGACCCCCACCTCGTGCGTGGCACCCAAAGGTCGGACGGCGCGCTCCTGGATGGCGCGCAGCAGCTTCGATTGCATCGCCAGCGGCAGGTCCCCAATTTCATCCAGAAACAGGGTGCCCCCGTGTGCTGCCTGAAAAAAGCCTTCCCGGTCTTCCTGGGCGCCGGTGAACGCCCCCTTGCGGTAACCGAAGAACTCTGCTTCCAGCAATTGCTCTGGAATGGCGCCACAGTTGACCGGGATGAAGGGGCGCTCGGCTCGCACGCTGACATCGTGGATGGCCCGTGCGACCAACTCCTTGCCCGTGCCGGATTCGCCCCAGAGCATCACCGGGGCCATGCTTCGGGCGACTTTCTCGATCAGTTCGCGCACGTGCTGAATGGGGGCGCTGTGGCCAGCCAGACGCGACAGGGCCCGCGGCGGGGGGAGGCAGGGACTGATTGAGGCTGCGTTGGGGGGCGATGCCGTGACGGTGACACCTGGCACCGGCTGTCCTGGGCGCTCGGAGGCAATGGCGGCGGCCACCACCGACCGAAACTGCTTGAGGTCGACCGGCTTGGTCAGATAGTCGTAGGCGCCGCTCTTGAGGGCGCTCACGGCGTTCTCGGCCGACCCATAGGCGGTGATGACGATGGATTTTTCACGACGCCCCCCGGCCTCCAGTCGCTGCAGCAGGTCGAGCCCGGTGCCGTCTGGCAGGCGCATGTCGGTGATGACGGCGCTGAAGGTCTGGTCTTGCAGGTGCTGCCAGGCCTCACCCACGGTGCCCGCGGTCTCCACGTCGTAGCCCTCACGCAGCAGGGTCAGTTCGTAGAGGGTGCGCAGGTCTGGCTCGTCGTCAACAACCAGCAGGCGATGAAGGGCAGGGGAGCTCATGCGATGTGGAGGGCGGACCCTTCAGGTTCGATCGGCATCGTGACGAAAAACTCGTTGCGGTGGCGTACTGCCGGGGGATGCTGTCGATAGTCGATGGCCGCCCCATGACGTTCGCACAGCTCCTTGCAAATATACAAGCCCAGACCGGTACCACGGCTGCGCGTAGAGAAGAAGGGTTCGAAGAGCGAGCGCTCAGTTTCAGCGCTCAGGGGCTCACCATCACTGCCGATGGATAACACCAGCATTGCGCCGCCGTGACGGGCAGGACGCCAGGTGAGTCCGACCTCAATGGCCCCGGGCTGTCCGCTGCCGTGGCGCAAGGCGTTGTCCAGCAGGTTCACCAGCACCCGTTGGAGGTGCTCAGGCTCGAAGCGCACGCGCAGCGGCCCTGGGGCTTGTGAGAGGTCGGTCAGACGCAGCTGCAGCAGCGACGAGGGCCCATCGCTCAGTCCGTGGGTGAGTCGCCACTCGTTGCAGATGGACTGCGTGGCCTCGACCGCATCGATCGCTGGCGCTGGGGGGCGAGCGCCTGGTGCCACGGCGAGGATGTCGTCGACAATGTGCTGCAGTCGCACGACGTTCTCCGAAATCATCCGTGTCAGGCGGTGCTGTGTCGGGTTGGTCGCGTCCTCCCCCAGCAGGGCATTGGCTTGGGAGATGGCGGCCAGCGGATTGCGGATTTCGTGGGCAATCCCCGCCGACATCCGTCCCATGGCGGCCAGCTTGTCCTGGCGCTGGCGAGCACGCACGATGCGCAGATCTTCCAGCCACAGCATGCACATGTCCTCCGCTTGCAGCGCCTTGTGCCCGCGGGTAAAGCGCACGCGCACCCTCAGGTCTCTGCGGCTGCCATCGTCGAAATGCAGCCGCACCTCCTGGCCGGCTTCAGCCTGCAGCGGTGCACTCACGGCCTGGTCGACCGCCTGAACCAAGCCTTGCCATGCGGATTGGCCACGCAATTGAAACGGTGCGAGCGGTGCGAGCCCTTGGGCACCCAGCAGGCGACGTGCCGCCGGGTTGGCCGTGCGCACGCGTCCTTGCCGGTCGACCACCAACACGCCCTCGCTCATCTCCTCCATCACCAGCCGGTTCAGCTGTGCCTGCTGCCGTGCCAGCTCCAGGCTGCCTCGGGCGCTGCGCTCCTCTCGGGCCACGCGCGCGGCCAGTTCACTTGCCAATGCGGCGATGGCGAACAAGCCAAAACCCGTCAAGCCGGCCTCGGTGAGCTGTGCGCTCAAGGTGGCCGTGAGGGTGCCTTGGATCCATGCGGCCGCCAGCAGATTGAGTGAGGCCACCGCAGCCACGGCCAACGCCACCAGCCTGGGCATCATGACCCCTGCCATCAGCACCGGCAGGGCCAGCAAGGCCTGGGTGTTGAGCGCGGTGCTCATCAGGTGCTGGAGCAGCGAGAAAAAGGCGAGATCCAGACCGATGCTGAAAACAGCCTGACGGGGGCTCAGGGTCGGCGTGCCGGGCGCGCCCCCGGTACGTTGATGGGCCACGGTGGAGGGCCACGCCCACAGCAGCAAAGCGAGGCTGGCGTAAGCCACGGCCGTGACAATCCAGATCAGCGCCCGATTGCCCATCAGCCAGTTGCCAGCCAGCAGGGCCAGCAGCACCACAGCGAGCAGCGCCCGCGCGCTCAGGAACGTCCGGTAGGTGCGCAGGAAGGATTGGTCGTCTCGCCGCCCTCGAGGCCCTGCCTCTTCGTGAGTCGATGTCGACCAGGGTAGATCGGTCGTGTCAGACCAGGCATCGGCGTGATTGGGCTCGGATCGACCAAACCATGAGGTCTGTGGGTCCCGCGATGAAGCAGACATGACCGGCCGTGCCTCAGTGTGCGGATGGGCCTGCGTCGCGGTGTGCTGCGCAGCAATAGGGGCGTTGCGCGGCGTCCAGACAGGCTTCGCTGGCAGGCAGGTGAATACCGCAGTGCGCACAGGCCACCATGTCTTCCACTTGGGCGGCGGGGGGCGGTGACGGGCGGGTTGCAGGTCGCGATGCGGGGCGATCACGACGCAGTTGCCGCATCCGCTTCAGCAGCGGTGAGTACAGCAGCCAGATGACCAGCACACCGATGAGCAGATACTTCAGCATGGCGCGCTCAGGTCGGATTGGCGCGATGGAGGATGACCTCCAACACGAAGCGCGATCCCACATAGGCCAGCAGCAAGAGGGTCGAACCAGCGACCAGCCACCGGATGGCGAGTCGACCGCGCCACCCAAAGCGCGCTCGTCCGACCAGCAACACGGCAAAGACCACCCAGGACAACACCGAGAACACGCTCTTGTGATCCCAGCGCCAGGGCGTGGTGAACCAGAACCCCAGCAGCAGGGTGAGTGACAGCATCACGAAACCCGCCCACACAAATTGCAGCGTCAAGGCCTCCAGCCGCAGCAGGGGCATGCCCAGGGCCTGCCCGCCATGCCGCGCCCGCAAGGGCAGGGTGCCCGATGCGCTGGGGGGCGCACGCAATTGCCGTTCGGCGTGACGCCATAACACCGCATGGAGCAAGGCGGCGCCAAACAGCCCGTAAGACGCAAAGCCCAGCAACCAGTGCAACGGTGCCCAGCTGGAGCCTTGAGCAGATTGCAACTGACCCGGAAACAGCCAGGCGATGCCGACGGTGAGCGCCGCCAGCACCGGGAGCACGCGGCGCACACTGGGCAGACCCAGGTGGCGGCTCTCGTAGGCGTACACCGCCACCACGAGCCAGCTTGTGATCGACAGCGCTGTTCCAAAGCCGAAGCGGGCTCCCATCACCCCCTCATGGGACACGACGGTGTCCAGCACAATGGCCACAGCCTGGGTCAACCAGGCCAAAGACAGGGCCGCCCAGATGGGGCGCTCCTGACGCGCAAGCCCCCCTGAAGCGCCTCCCGGCCAGGCTGCAGCCAACAAATAAGCCAATATGGCCAACGCACTGGGCCAGAGCGCGGGTTGCGAGGGCAAGGCGGGCGATAAAATCATGGGTCAAGTTTACGAGCACACGCAGCGATTTCATGGCATCCAACCTCACTGAACGACTCAGTCGCCTGGTCAAGACCATGCGCGGCCAGTCCCGCATCACCGAAACCAACGTGCAAGACATGTTGCGTGAGGTGCGCATGGCGCTGCTGGAGGCTGACGTGGCGCTTCCCGTGGTGCGCGACTTCATTGCCCGCGTCAAGGACAAGGCGCTGGGTCAGGAGGTCGTCTCCTCTCTGACGCCCGGGCAGGTGCTGGTCAGCATCGTCCAGAAGGAGCTGGCAGCCACCATGGGTGAGGGGGTGTCCGACATCAACCTCGCGGCCCAGCCGCCCGCCGTCATCCTGATGGCCGGTCTGCAAGGTGCGGGCAAAACCACCACCACGGCCAAGCTCGCCAAGCACCTGATCGAAAAACGCAAGAAGAAGGTGCTCACCGTCTCCGCCGACGTGTACCGTCCAGCGGCCATCGAGCAGCTCAAGACCGTGACCGGGCAGGCGGGGGCCGAATGGTTCCCTTCCACGCCGGATCAGAAACCTGCCGACATCGCGGCGGCGGCCATCGACCACGCCCGCCGTCACTACTTCGACGTGCTGCTGGTCGACACCGCCGGCCGCTTGGCCATTGACGAAGCCTTGATGGCTGAAATCAAGGCGCTGCACGCCCAACTCAAGCCGGTCGAAACCCTGTTCGTCGTCGACGCCATGCAGGGTCAGGACGCGGTCAACACGGCCAAGGCCTTCAAGGAAGCCCTGCCGCTGACCGGCGTCGTGCTCACCAAGCTCGATGGTGATTCCCGCGGTGGTGCGGCCCTGTCGGTGCGCCAGGTCACAGGTGTGCCCATCAAGTTTGCTGGCGTCTCCGAGAAGATCGACGGCCTGGAGGTGTTCGATGCCGAACGCCATGCCGGCCGTGTGCTGGGCATGGGCGACATCGTGGCCCTGGTCGAAGAGGTGCAAAAGGGCGTCGACATCGCTGCCGCCCAGAAGTTGGCCGACAAGGTCAAGTCTGGCGCTGATTTCGACCTCGAAGACTTCCTGGCTCAGATCAGCCAGATGAAGAACATGGGCGGCCTGTCCGGTCTGATCGACAAGTTGCCCACCGAGATCGCTTCCAAGGCTGGCCAGGCTGACATGGACAAAGCCGAGCGAGACGTGCGCCGCATGGAGGGGATGATTCGCGCCATGACCCCGCAAGAGCGTCAGAAGCCCGAGATCATCAAGGCCAGCCGCAAACGCCGCATCGCCATCGGTGCCGGGGTGCAAGTGCAGGATGTCAACCGCATGCTCAACCAGTTCGAGCAGATGCGCACCATGATGAAAAAGATGAAGGGCGGCGGCCTCTTCAAGATGATGAAGCGCATGGGCGGCATGAAGGGCCTGCCCGGTATGGGCGGCATGGGACGCTGACCGAGCTTGTCACGCCTTGTCACGCCTGGCCGCAATTTCTGATTGATTCTGGTGCGTGCCGCTGTTAGCGTATGCATTCGATCAATGCGTACGCAGACAGAACATGATGGATTGGGTGTCGTTGTGGCCGGCCTTGCTGGTGGGTGGGGTCGGTGCCGTGGGCGTGGCCGCTGCGTGGCGTTTCGGCCGTGGGCGTTTGGCTGCCTCACAGGTGACCCGTCCCGCCCATCCCCAGGACGGTGATCCGCGCCCTCGCAAATCGGGCCGCCCTTCGGCATACGACAGCCTCGACACGGTGCTTGATTGGGAGCCTGGCTCCACCCGGCTCCTGACCCACACCGAGCGCGAGGCCTACCACCTGCTGCGCAAGGCATTGCCTGATCACATGATTCTGGCCCAAGTGCCGGTGGCCCGTTTCATCAAGGTCCCGACACGCAACTCCTATGCCGAATGGTTGCGACGCGTCGGTTCGCTCTGCGTGGATCTGGTGGTGTGCGACATGGCTTCGCATGTGCTGGCCGTGGTGGAAATTCGTCGCCCATCTGATCAGGAAACCGACCGCACCCGGCGTCGCCACAGCCGCATGGACAAGGTGCTGCGCGCGTCACACATTCCCGTGCATGTCTGGCATGAAGAAGCCTTGCCCGATGTTCAGGCCGTGCGTGAGGCTGTTCTGGGGGCGGACGCGGCCCGTTTGGGCGCACCCGGACGTGAGGGCGGCGCGGGCTCCGCAGAGAGCAGCCGCAGTCGTCGTGATGCCGAAGCGGCAGCCGTGGTCGCCGCCATGCGCACCGGTGGCCTCATGCAAGGCATGTCCGTCAAAGAGCGCGGGGTGGACTTCAACCTTGATGACCTCGACGAGTCCGATCAGGCTGGCGCCGGGCGCCATGCTGCCACCCACCGGGATCCGCCTCCTTCGACCTGGTTTGATGACCTGGAGCCGACCATGCCGGCCCCGCTGGACGAAGTGCCACCACCTGCGCAACGCTCACGCTGAGCCTGTGCGCTGCGGGTGAGATCAGCTCAGCAGCGCTTGCGCAAACTCGCGGGCCTTGAAAGTCTGGAGATCCTCCAGCTTCTCGCCAACACCAATGAAGTAAACCGGCACGCTCTTGTGACGCTCGCGCGACCACAGGGCGATGGCCGCGAGCACGCCGCCCTTTGCGGTGCCGTCCAGCTTGGTCACGACTAACCCTGTCAGGCCGAGGGCTTCGTCGAATGCCTTCACCTGCGACAGGGCGTTCTGTCCCGTGTTGCCATCGACCACCAGCAACACCTCGTGCGGTGCGCTCTCCATGGCTTTGCCAATCACCCGTTTGATCTTGCGCAGCTCTTCCATCAGGTGCAACTGCGTGGCCAGGCGGCCGGCTGTGTCGGCGATCACCACATCGCAGCTGCGTGCATGCCCGGCCTTGACGGCGTCGAAGGTGACGGCCGCAGGGTCGCCACCCTCTTGGCTGACGATCTCCACCCGGTTGCGATCGGCCCAGACCAACAATTGCTCGCGCGCCGCCGCCCGGAAGGTATCGGCTGCAGCCAGCAGCACGCGCTGACCCGCATCAGCCAAATGACGGGTGAGCTTGCCGATGGTGGTGGTTTTGCCGGCGCCATTGACCCCGGCCACCATGATCACCGTTGGCGTGTGGTGCCCCACCTCGAGCGCTTGTTCGAGCGGCTGCAGCAGTTCGGTGATGGCGTCGATCAGCAGACCCTTGACTTGCGCCGGGTCGGTGGCCTTGGCTTCTTTCACCCGGCGCTTGAGATCTTGCAGCAGAAACTCGGTGGCCGAGACGCCTGCATCGGCCATCAGCAAGGCTGCTTCCAGCTCTTCATACAGCGCATCATCGATTTGCGTCCCGGTGAACACCTGCGCAATGCTGGAGCCCGTCTTGCGCAAGCCCTGGCGGAGCTTGTCCAGCCAGGAGCGACGCTCCACCACCGGCTCTTCGGCCATCAGCACGATGTCCGAAGAGGGCGTCGGAGGGGGCGATGTCACCGCGGCGCTCGCAGGCTCGGGCGTTTGCGGTGCCAGGAGGGTGGGGGTGGCAGGCGTCTCAACCTGGGTGGCCTCGGGCGAGGGCTCCTGGGGGGACGGCTCGGCTGGCGTGGTGCCCCACCCCAGCTTTTTCTTGATGAAACTGAACATGCGGTGATTGTAGGTGCGCGGGCCTTTTTACAATCCCCCCTTTGATGCGCCACGACATGACAAAACCACCTTCCTCGCGTTCGCAGCGCCCGTCTGGGGCCCAGACCCGCTCCCAGGCTGCAGATCCCGCGGCAGCTGCGCGCAAAGTGGCCCGCACGGCGGCCCAAGAGGTGCGCATCCTCGGGGGGCAATGGAAGCGCACGCCTTTGCACGTGCCGGTGTCTGCCGGATTGAGGCCCACGCCCTCGCGCGTGAGGGAGACGCTCTTCAACTGGCTGGGGCAAGATCTGGCAGGCTGGCGTGTGCTGGACGCTTTTGCGGGCAGTGGGGCATTGGGCCTGGAGGCCGCCTCCCGTGGTGCGGACGACGTCTGCCTGCTGGAGCGTGATCCGGCGTTGGTGCGCGCCTTGCAGGCCGCACTGGTGCGCCTCAAGGCCTCGCAGGTGCAGGTGCAGCAAGCCGACGCACTGCACTGGATGGCGCAGGCGCAGCGAGCAGGACGCTTTGATCTGGTGTTTCTGGACCCCCCTTTCGATGCCGACGTGTTCGCACCGGCATTGGCCTTGGCGGCGCGCTGCGTGCCCGTTGGCGGCTGGATTTATCTGGAAGCAGACCGGGCGTTCGCTGACGATGAGCCCGCCGTTCAACGTGCCGGCTTGCGTCAGCACCGTCATGGTCAGGCAGGTGCCGTGCACTTTCACCTTTTTCAGCGCGTGGCTGATGCAGCGTTTGCTGACGCTTCGGCGGCCTGACACTTACACTGAGGGTCAACCCGAAGGGGTAAGGCCCGCGCAGGAGTTCTATCGATGTCATCCCCTTTGTTGACCGCCGTGTACCCCGGCACGTTCGACCCCATGACCCTGGGCCATGCGGACCTGATGCGCCGGGCCAGCCAGCTCTTTGGGCGACTGGTGCTGGCGGTGGCGGCTGGACACCACAAGAAGACGATGTTTTCTCTGGAGGAGCGTTTGAGCATGGCCCGCGAGGTGGCCAGCGAGTACCCCAATGTCGAGGTCATCGCGTTCTCGGGCTTGCTGCGTGATTTCGTGGTGGCCCATGAAGGCAAGGTGGTGGTGCGTGGCCTGCGTGCGGTCAGCGACTTCGATTACGAGTTTCAGATGGCCGGGATGAACCGCCACCTCATGCCCGAGGTGGAGACCGTGTTTCTCACACCGTCTGATCAATACCAGTTTGTGTCCGGCACCTTTGTCCGTGAGATCGCGATGCTTGGCGGCGACGTCTCGAAGTTCGTTGCGCCGGCCGTTCTGGCGCGTTTGAAGGCGCGCGTGGCGCAGCAGTCGGCCTGAGGCTGGCTCGCAGCGATTGTCGATTCACCCCGTCCAGCAGTCAGGTCAAGATCGTGGCACTGAAAATCACCGAAGAATGCATCAACTGCGATGTGTGCGAGCCCGAGTGCCCCAATCAGGCCATTTCGATGGGCGAGACCATCTACGTCATCGACCCCAACAAATGCACGGAGTGCGTGGGGCATTTTGACGAGCCGCAGTGCGTGCAGGTTTGTCCGGTCGAGTGCATTCCCGTCAACCCCGAGCATGTGGAAACACATGAGCAGTTGATGGCCAAGTACCTCAAACTGCAAGGCACAGCCTGATCAGGGCTTCAAGCGACCGGGTGTGGGGGTGTCGGCCATGAGCGGCGGCAAGATCCGGTAGCGCACAGGTCGGGCGTCCTTGTCTTTGATGTGCTGCACGTCGTTGTGCCGCCTGACATCTTCTTTTGACGGATCTTGCCGTACATGGCGTGTTCGACGAGGCGATTCAGCCTGTCGTGCCGCCCGTTGCCGGTCACGCTCCATGGTCTGGAGCAACTTGCGTTCACGCTGCATCATCGAGGTGCTGTGGACCACCTGGCCAGGCTGACGCCTGTCGTGGGCGGTCAGCTGGCGTTGACGGTTCGATGTCTCGCTCAGGCACGGGAACTGGCTGTAGGTCGTGCGCCCCGTGGCGTCTTGACAAGCATGCACGGGCCGGCTGCGACTCGACGGCATTTCGGCATGAGCGGGCGAGCGTGTGGTGTGGCGCGGACGTGCCACGCCGTCGGAACCGCTCTCAGACTTGGCAACGACGCTGGTGACCACGCACAGTGACAGCGCAGCAATGGCCCAGCCCCGTGTGCGAAGCGAGCGGATCAGATTGACGATGAATGAACGTGGCGGGGCCATGTGTCCTCCCTGTGGAATGGCCGGCCCCGAACGTCGCTTGCCTCATGCAGTGGGCTTGTCTGGGTTGGGGGCGCTGGGTGAGCCCGCGGTGCTGCCATCGACCGCCGGTGCGGCGGCGGGCATCACCTTGCGCGGCGGCTTGGGCCGTTGCGGTTGCGCGTGGATCTGGGCCGTGGCTTTGGCGGTGTCGCCGGCCAGCAGGAGCTCGGTGGCATCGAGCGCCTGACCGATGCATTTGAAAATCGCTTCGCGTTCCGACTGAGGCGGCTTGCGCAGCACATAGGCCGCGACCTCATGCTTCACACCCGGGTGGCCGATGCCCAGTCGCAGACGCCAGTAGTCGGGCGAGCCCAATTGGCTGTGGATGTCTTTCAGGCCGTTGTGTCCACCGTGTCCGCCGCTTTTCTTGAGCTTGACCTGGCCAGGGGGCAGATCGAGTTCATCGTGGGCCACCAACACTTCGTCGGGCGCGATCTTGAAAAAACGCGCCAAGGCTGCCACCGACTTGCCCGACAGGTTCATGTAGGTTTGGGGTTGCAGCAGCCACACAGGCCCATTGGGCGTGTTCGCGCGCGCCACCAGACCGTGATAAGCCCGGTCGGGTTGCAGCGTCACCTTCAAGCGACGCGCCAGGTCGTCGATGTACCAGAAGCCGGCGTTGTGACGGGTGTCTTCGTATTCCGGTCCGGGGTTGCCCAGGCCGACAAACAGTCGAATCATGATGGTCGCGGATTATGGAGAGGGGCCTGAAAATGGAAAAGCCCCGCTTTTGGGCGGGGCTTGACTCAAAGCCCGAAGGCTTTCGGCGGCGTTGCCGAAGAAGAATTACTTCTTCTTCTTGCCCTTGGCGGGTTCGGCAGCAGCCACGGGAGCGGCGATGACTTCCTCGACCGGCTCGACCACGGTAGCGATCAGCGGGTTCTTGTGGCCGTGGGTACGGACCTTGATGTGGCTGTCCAGGACCAGATCGTTGACGTGGATCGTTTGACCCTTCACGACCTTGGCCAGGTCCACCGTCAGGAACTCGGGCAGCTGTTCAGCCAGGCACTCGATTTCCAGTTCGGTCACGGCGTGGTTGATGATGCACTTGTCGATCTTGACGGCTTCCGACTGCTCTTCGTTGATGAAGTGCAGAGGAACCTTCTTGTGGATCTTGGTGGTGGCGTCGATGCGCTGGAAGTCCACGTGCAGCACCAGGGGCTTGTACGGGTGCTTCTGGTAGTCGCGCAGCAGGACCTTCTCAACCTTGCCATTCAGTTCCATCTCGAGGATGGACGAGTGGAAGGCTTCCTTGCGCATGGCGTGGTACAGCGCATTGTGGTCCAGCTCGATGTTCTTCGGCTCTTGACCAGCACCGTAAACGATACCAGGGGTCTTGCCGTTGTTGCGCAGGCGGCGGCTCGCTCCGGTCCCCTGCAGATTGCGCTCAAAAGCGGTGAATTTCATGGAATGCTCCAAGTGGGTATAGCGCCCGCGACCAGGCGCTGTAAAAAGACCGAACCTGTGACGGCCCGGTCAGGGAATTCGGATCAGAAGTTGGCGTTCTGTTCCGAGAAGAGGGACGTGACCGAGTCGCCGTCGGTGATGCGGCGGATGGTCTCAGCGAACAGGAAGGCGGTGGACAGCTGACGGATCTTCGTCGTGCCCTTGGCGGCTTCGTTCAGAGGGATGGTGTTGGTGATCACGACTTCGTCGAGGGCCGAAGCCTTGATGCGTTCAATGGCGGGACCCGAGAACACGGCGTGCGTGCAGTAGGCGTACACGCTCTTGGCGCCGCGCTCCTTCAGCACTTCAGCAGCCTTCACCAGGGTGCCGGCGGTGTCGATCATGTCGTCCATGATCACGCAGTTGCGGCCTTCGATTTCACCGATGACGTGCATCACTTCCGACACGTTGGCCTTGGGGCGACGCTTGTCGATGATGGCCAGATCGCAACCCAGTTGCTTGGCCAGGGCACGGGCACGCACCACGCCACCGACGTCGGGCGACACGACGACGAGCTCTTCGTACTTCTTGGCTTGCAGGTCGGACAGCAGCACGGGCGATGCGTAGATGTTGTCGACCGGGATGTTGAAGAAGCCCTGGATCTGGTCGGCGTGCAGGTCCATGGTCAGGACGCGGTTGACGCCAACGGCTTCGAGCATGTTGGCCACGACGCGAGCCGAGATGGGCACGCGGGTCGAGCGAGGACGACGGTCCTGGCGGGCGTAGCCGAAGTAGGGGATGACGGCGGTGATGCGCTGAGCGGAAGCGCGCTTGAGCGCGTCGACCATGATCAGCAGTTCCATCAGGTTGTCGTTGGTGGGGGCGCAGGTGGACTGCAGCACGAACACTTCGCGACCGCGCACGTTCTGTTGGATCTCGACGGTGGTTTCACCATCCGAGAAGCGTCCGACCGATGCCTTACCCAGGGTGATGCCCAGGTTGGTGGCAATTTCCTGAGCAAGCGCCGGATTGGCGTTGCCGGTGAACAGAACGGTATCGGAGATCATGGTGGGCCGACCTTGGGATCTTGTGCTGATAAACAAAAAAGCACTTGCCCAGCACCTTGCCCTCAGGAAGTCCTGATGTGTGAATCAGGATAAACAGCCTTCGCGGAAGGTGTAGGGCAGGTGTGTGATTCGGTGATGGTGCCGAATTTAGAAAATTTGGCAGGGGAGGAAGGACTCGAACCCTCGCATGTCGGAATCAAAATCCGATGCCTTAACCAACTTGGCGACTCCCCTACACAGGTTTCAAAACTGCGCTGACTTGCGTCTTTGCTGTCTTGCTACCTAGTAGTCTGTACTCTTGTTCAGAGCCTTCTATTCTAGATCAGCTTTTGCATGTTTTGCAAGTCTGTTGCTCATTTGCATCACGCTTTCGATGTCTTCAATCAGCGATCTGATTGAGCATCTTGAGCAGTGGGTGCTGAGGCAGACCGCGACATACGCGACCGATCCACAATCCGTCATTCAGGCCCAGATCGCTTGGCTGGATGTGATTCAAGTGGCTGGTTTGATCGGGGGAGACCCACGAAAACACCGTGCTGCCTGAACCGGTCATCCGGCTGTTGCCGAACTGGTTCTGCATGACTTCAAGTGCCAGGCCAATGTCGTTACCGGATTCGCTGCTGGCTTGGTAAGCCACCGCGGCATCCTGCAAGTCGTTTTGACCGAAGCGCTTGGGCGCTGCAAGAAAGTCTGCAACTATAGCAGGCTTTGTGTCGCGTTTCAACGCATCGCTGCCAAAAATCGCGGCGGTGGGCACGGCGATGGCGGGTTTGAGCAACATCAAGGGCGTTTGCAGCACCTCGTCGGGAAGGGCCAACGGGGTGATCTGCTCGCCAATGCCTTCGACCCAGGCGTTGTGGCCGCGCACGAAGAAGGGCACGTCGGCACCCAGGCGCAGGGCCAGGCCCAGCAGGCGGCTGCGTGGCCAGTGCAGGCCCCACAGCTGGTTGAGTGCGAGCAATACGGTGGCGGCGTCGGAGCTGCCGCCTCCCAAGCCGGCCCCCCAGGGCACGTTTTTTTCGATGCGGATGTCGCAGCCTTGGGAGGTGCGACTCTCGGCTTGCAACAGGCGCGCAGCCTTCAGGCAGAGGTCGTCCTCGGGCAGTGTCACGGTGAGGTCGTGGCGGCGGATCTGTCCGTCCGAGCGGGTCTCGATGTGCAGGATGTCCTGCCAGTCGATGAGCATGAACACCGATTGCAGCAGATGGTAGCCGTCAGGGCGGCGCCCCGTGATGTGCAGGAAGAGGTTGATTTTGGCCGGGGCAGGCAGGTGGTGAAGGCTGGGCATGGTGTCGGGGCGCCAGACGGCGCACGGCGGTCAACGGTCGAGGTAGACCTTGATGTGGATGGCGCGTTGTTGTTCCGTGCCGAGGCGGCTGGCCTGGAGGCGTTGCGCACCGAGTTCCCGGGTGTCGATGCGCCAGCCGGCCTGCTCGAAGACTCCGTCTTCGTTGGTGGTTGTGCTGACTTGTGATGGGTCGGGCACGCCTTGCATCCAGTGAACGAGGCTGCGCAGGGGCAGGGCTTCACCCAAGGTTTGTCGGCTGAGCTCGTCGAGATCCTGATAGGTCTGACGCCCTTGCGACGTGACCACCCAGGCCTCGTCGGCCTGCCAACCTACCTGAGCCATGAGGGTGCCAAGGGGCGTCATCAGGTCGAGCAGTCCCTGGTCCGTGTGGCCGCTGAAGAAAAAGCCCAGGCTCAGGCCTTTGGCTGGCAGGGTTTGCCAAGCATGCAGCTTGATGCTGAGTTGACCTTGCAGCGACAGGTGGGTGGCGGTCTCTGTGCCGGAGGCCGCCGCATGCTCGCTCGGAGGGGGAGCAGGTGGGTGGGGTACCGCGGCCATGTGACTGCAGGCACTCAAGGTGCCTGCCAGGGCGAGCAGGCTCAGTTGCCGCGACCACGCCATGCGCGAAACCACGCTGAACCAGCGGTTCACGGTTGCACGTTGAAGCGCTTGAGCACCTCAACCAGGGTTTCATTGTGACGATCAAGTTGCTGGCCTTGGCGCCACACTTCGCGGGCGCGGTCTGTCTGCCCTTGTTGCCACAGGACTTCACCCAGGTGCGCGGCAATCTCGGCGTCTGGTCGGGCCGACCAGGCCTGGTTGAGCAAGCGCAGAGCTTCTTCCGTGCGGCCCAGTCTGAACTCCAGCCAACCGAGGCTGTCGGTGATGAAAGGGTCGCCTGGGCGCAAGCTGAGGGCGCGCTCGATCAAGGGGCGCGCCTCGTCAAGGCGCACACCTCGGTCGGCAAGGCTGTAGCCAAGGGCGTTGTAGGCGTTGGGGCTGTCCGGTGAGAGGGTCATCACTGTTTTCAGCAGCCGTTCCATTTCGTCATAGCGGCGCAGGCGCTCGGCCATCATGGCGCGGTCGTAGAGCAGGTCTGGTTCGTCAGGGAAGCGTTGGGTGGCCTCGCGCAACACTTCGTATGCTTCCTGCCACTGGCGTGCGTCGCGCAGGATCTGTGCCTCTGCCTGGAATTTCAGGACCGCATCTCGGGGCTCACCCTCAGGGATGTTGCGGATGATGGCGCGCGCTTCGGGGATCCTGCCCTGACGAATGAGCAGGCGGGCGCGCTGGCTTTGGGTCAGGAGCTTCTCCTGACGAGGGTCAGCACGCTCCATCCAGTTGAGCGCATCCTGGGTTTTGCCGCGCAGTTCGGCGGCTTGCGCCATCAACAGGTAAGCCTGTTCCAGGTCCGCGCTCAGGCCAGGAGGCGACTTGGGGCCTTCGGTGGTGGCCGAGGCTGGGGTACGGTTGGATGGGTTGCTGGCCAGGGCCAGGACGGGTTGCAGGGCAGCTTCGGCCTGATCGGGCTTCTTGAGCTCGAGGCGGATGGCGGCCAGCAGCAGCCAGTGACCCATTTGGTCAGGCTGGTTGCGCACCAGAGTTTCCAGTTGCGGCTCAGCCTCGCTGTATCGCTGCAGCAAGGTCAGTTGGCGGGCGTAGGCCAGACGCACGACCGGGGAGGCATCCGGACGCTGGAGTTGCTGCCTCACGATGGCTTCGCTGTCGGGCGACTGTTTCATCAGGTCGATGGCGAGCAGTCCTGCCACCGGCAAGCCGGGCTGGAGGGCGATGGCCCGCTGCAGGCCTTCACGTGCCTTGTCGAGTTGGTTGGCACGCAGCCAACCTTCGCTGCTGGCAGCCCAGGCTTCGGCTTGCTCCTGGGGACGCTTGCGCCAGGGCTCGGTGGCCTCGTCGATGATGCGGGCGGCGGCCTGCTTGTCGTTCAGGCGGCTGAGGCTGCGCGGCAGGTTGGCCATGACCTGCGGCTGCTGTGGGGTCGGTGTCAGTTGGATGAGGCTGCGAAGGGTGCTGGCGAGCTCGTTGGTGCGCCCCAGAGCGATGAGGATCTGGCTGGTGAACTCCGCCGCAGGCCGCGACTGTGGCAGAGCCTGACGCCAGGCTTTGGCGGCCGTCAGTGCCTGCTCACCAGCGCGAGCTCGCAGGGCGATCTCGACCGCGCGCTGGAAGAGCTGGCCATCCTTGTGGCGCCGGGCGGCTTCCAAGTAGAGCTGGTAGGCGGAGCCAGGGTCGCCAGCATTGGCCTGGATCTCGGCGATGAGCACCTGATAGAACAGCGGCGCGTCCATGCTGGAGTTGCGCACGGCTGGCTTCACAACCACGCTGGCTGCCTGCGCCGCGGTGCGAGGTGTGGGCTTGTCGGGGGCGGCCCAGGCGCTGTGGCACGTCATGGCCAGAGCCAACAGGCCAATGCGCAGGGCTGGCATCGCAGAAGTGATCGCGGGCGTGTGGACGGGCATGGGGTCTCCAACTGATGTGGTCATTCTATTGATGTGCGCGAGGCTATGCGGCGCGCCAGATAATCCGCTCATGCCCGAATTGCCTGAAGTTGAAGTCACCCGTTTGAGTTTTGCCGATCGCATCGAAGGGGCGGAGGTGCTGGCCCTTCATCTGGGCAAGCCACTGCGCTGGCCCTTGGGGATTGATGGCGACGATTTGCGTGGTTGGCGGGTGGGCGTGGTGCAGCGCCGCGGCAAGTACCTGTGGTTGCCTTTGCACGCGTCCGATGGCCGTAGCGGAGGTTTGTTGATTCACTTGGGCATGTCGGGTTCGCTTTCGTTTTCAGGGCGAGCCGGTGAGGCTGGCCCGCATGACCACTTTGATCTGGTCACCTCGCGCGGTGTATTGCGCCTGCATGATCCGCGTCGGTTTGGTGCCGTGGTGTGGGGCGAGTCTCAGGCCACGGGCATGCCGGGCAAGCTGTTGGCCGGGCTGGGTGTGGAGCCGTTTGACGAGGTGCTGAACGGGCGGTATGTGCACGAGCGCCTGAAAGGCCGCACGGTGTCGATCAAGCAGGCTTTGCTCGCCGGCGACATCGTCGTGGGGGCGGGGAACATCTATGCCTGTGAGGCTCTGTTTCGGGCTGGCATCAATCCGAGGCTGGCCGTCGGCAAGCTCAGCCTGCCCCGTTGCGATCGGCTGGTGAGCGAGGTGCAAGGGGTGTTGCGTCAGGCGATGGCCTTGGGGGGCTCCAGCTTGAAGGACTTCAAGGATGCCCATGGGAGCCAGGGGCACTTTCAATTGGCCACCGCAGTCTATGGCCGTGAGGGCGAGCCATGTCGGACGTGCGGCACCTTGATCAAGCGCGTCGTGCAAGGACAGCGCTCGACCTTTTTCTGCCCCAATTGTCAGAAAAGGTGACAGATGCGGTCTGAATATCGCCAGACGTTGTATTTTTGGCAGCCATCTGCGTGATGGCCCTTGTTACAGCATGAGCGCCTTGCGCTAGGATCGACGCCATGATGCCCACCTTTGCCAGCCACCTGGATGCCTTGGGCCAGTGGCGTGCCGACACCGACGCCAGACTGGCGGCCTTGGCCCGTTTCGCCCGTGAACACGATCTGCTGGACGATGCGTCGGCAGAGTGGTTTGAGGCCATGCGCCATCGCCTGTCGGGCGAGAAGCTCATGGTGGCGTTTGTGGCGGAGTTCTCGCGCGGCAAGTCCGAGTTGATCAACGCCATTTTCTTCTCGGACAAGGGGCGCCGCATGATGCCCGCGTCGGCCGGGCGCACAACGATGTGCCCCGTCGAGTTGGGCTACGACGCAGAAGACCCGGTGGGCTTGTCCCTTCTGCCCATTGAGACCCGCTTGGAGGCGGCATCCCTGGCCGAGTACCGTCGCCAGAGCGCCGCCTGGACCTGGATCGATTTGGACTTGTCCGACTCGGACGGCATGGCTGCCGCCTTGGGTGAAGTGATGCGTACCCGTCTGGTGACGCAAGAAGAAGCCGCCAGACTGGGTTTTTGGGATGAGCAACGCCCAGAAGACAACCCGCCTGTGCAGGCCGATGGCCGCATTGAGGTGCCGGTATGGCGCCATGCGCGCATCAACTTGCCTCATCCCTTGCTCAAGCGCGGTCTGGTGGTGCTGGACACGCCGGGGCTGAATGCCATCGGTACGGAACCTGAATTGACGTTGGGGCTGTTGCCGCAGGCCCATGCGACGGTGTTCATCCTGGGGGCGGATACCGGGGTGACCAAGTCCGACCTGTCCATCTGGCGAGATCACCTGTGTGGCCCGGCTTTGGCGCGCTATGTGGCGCTCAACAAGATCGATGCCCTGATTGACCCGTTGAGTTCGCCTGCGGAGGTGAAGCAGACCATCGTGCGCCAGTGTGAAAGCGTGGCGCAGACGCTGGAGATTCCCGTCAACCACGTGTTCCCGATTTCGGCTCGCCAGGCGCTGGCTGCGCGCTTGTCAGGCGATGCGGCAGGTTTGACCGAGAGCCGACTGGAAGAGTTCGAGCAGGCGCTGTCGGAGGGCTTGTTGCCTCGGCGTCGTGAAACCCTGGCCGAAGCGGCCACGCAAGGTGCCGTGCAGTTCCAGCATCAACTCACCCGTCGTTTTGGTGAGATGCGTCGCCTGTATGCCGACCAGTTGGCGGAACTGCGCAGCCTGCGTGGCAAGAGTGCAGGCAAGGTGCAGATGATGCTGCAGCGTGTGCAGATGGAGGCCAACGAGTTCGAGCAATGCACGGCACGTTTGCAGGCGCTGCGCACGGTGCATGCGCGCATGCTGAAGGAGGCGCTGCAGGATCTGTCGGCCGAGCGGCTGCGTCACGAGGTGGAAGGGCTGCAGCAGGTACTGGGAGGCTCCTGGTTGCCGTTGGGGGCTCGCAAGGCCTTCATCGAGCTGTGCGCGCGTTTGCGTGCCTTGGTGGAGTTGGCCCAGCAGCGCAGCGACGAGATCCATTCGATGCTGGTGGCTTCGTACGCCAAGCTCAATGCCGAGTTCGGTTTCAGCCTGGTGGCCGACACGCCTTTGGATGTTCGCCGCTACACCGAAGACCTGAACCTGATCGAGCGCAATTACGTGCAGTATCTGGGCTTGAGCCAGGCCTTCCGCTTGGCCCAACCGGGCTTCCAGGAGCAGTTCCGTCGCATGCTGGTGTCGCGTCTGCGTGTGGTGTTCGAGACGGTGAGCAACGACATCGAGTTGTGGAGCAAGACGTCTTCGGCCCAGGTGGACAGCCAGTTGCGCGAACGTCGTCGCAACTTCAAGCGCCGCTACGAGTCGCTCGATCGCATCCAGTCGGCGGCCAGCGATCTGGACGCGCGTCTGCAGGATGTGCAGGCACAGGATGAGCGCGTGATGCAATTGCAAAACCGCCTGAACGTGTTGGTGGACGAGTTGCTGGTGCAGGCGCGTGACGACCGCCTGGGCGAGCTGGCGTCGAGTTCGGGTAGCCTCATGGGCGAGTTGGACTTGTCCGATGAGGCGCCGGCGCGCGCAGACTTGTCCGCATGAGTTGGTCTGATCCCGAGCACCTGCTGCAGCGTGCGCAGCAGGTGAGCCCTGATTTGGCCGAGCGTCTGGTGGCCTGGCAGCATCAGGATGGTCGCCATCACCTGCCTTGGCAAAAGCTGCGTGACCCGTACCGCGTGTGGCTGTCCGAGATCATGCTGCAGCAGACCCAGGTGACGACGGTGCTGGGTTACTTCGAGCGATTCTTGCAGCGGTTTCCGGATGTGCAGGCGCTGGCCGCAGCACCTTTGGTCGATGTGCTGACCTTGTGGGCCGGGCTGGGCTACTACAGTCGGGCGCGCAACCTGCATCGCTGCGCGCAGGATGTGGTCAACCTGCATGGCGGGCGCTTTCCGTCGTCCTGTGAGGCCTTGCAGACCTTGCCGGGCATTGGGCCGTCCACCGCAGCGGCCATCGCGTCGTTCTGCTTTGACGAGCGCGTGTCCATCATGGATGGCAATGTGAGGCGGGTGCTCAGCCGGGTGCTGGGCTGGGGCGAGGACCTGTCGGTGCGGGCGCACGAGAGGTCGCTCATCGCGGCCGCGCAGGTGGTGTTGCCCTTGCGTGCCGATGTGATGCCGTCTTACACCCAGGGCTTGATGGACTTGGGTGCGACCTTGTGTACGCCGCGTAAGCCGTCCTGCCTGATGTGCCCCTGGTCGGATCTGTGTGTGGCGCGTCAGGTGGGCGACCCCGAGCGTTACCCGGTGAAAAGCCGCAAGCTCAAGCGCAGCGAGCGCGAGAACTGGTGGTTGTGGCCGGAGTGGCGCGAGCAGGTCTGGCTACAGCAGATGCCCGACAAGGGCGTGTGGGCTGGCCTGTGGACCTTGCCTTTGCTGGACAGCGATGAGGCCGTGTCGGCCTTGTTGGGCACCACTCTGGATGCCCGGGTGGAGCGCCAGCCCCGCATGAAGCATGTGCTGACGCATCTGGACTGGTGGCTGCACCCACGCCGTGTGGTGCTGGACGATGCCGAGGCGGCGGCGCTGGAGGCGGCTTTGCGTGCGCAAGCGCCAGGTGGGCGCTGGGTGCCCCTGGCCGATCTGGCCAACTGGGGCTTGCCGGCGCCGTTGCGGCGCCTGCTGGTGGGCTGATCAGCCCAGGGTGACGACCACCGGGGCGTGGTCGCTGGGGCGCTCGTTCTTGCGCGGGGCCTTGTCGATGATGCAGGCGCTGACGCGTGGCTTGAGGGCGTCGCTCACCAGGATGTGGTCGATGCGCAGGCCCTGGTTCTTGCGGAAGGCCAGGTTGCGGTAGTCCCACCAGCTCCAGGGCTTGGGCGGCTGCTCGAACAGGCGGAAGGCGTCGGTGAGCCCCAGTTGCAGCAGCTTCTGGAAGTGCTCGCGCTCGGGCACGGTGCAATGGATCTGGTCTTTCCAGCCCACGGGGTCGTACACGTCGTCGTCGGTGGGGGCGATGTTGTAGTCGCCCATGATGACGAGGTTGGGATGGCGCGTGAGTTCGTCCTGCACCCAGGCTTCCAGTGCGGTCAGCCAGTTCATTTTGTAGACGAACTTGTCGCTGTCAGGCGCTTGGCCGTTGGGGAAGTAGCAGCCGATGACGCGCACGCTGCCGACCACTGGGTCGTTGACGGTGCCGGCGATGACGCGAGCCTGATCGTCTTCAAAGCCGGGGATGTTCTTGACGATGTCGGTGCTGGCGCTGCGGGTCAACAGGGCGACGCCGTTGTAGGTTTTCTGACCAAACCACTGGGCCTGATAGCCGGCGGCTTCCAGATCGGCGTGGGGGAACTTGTCGTCGGTGAGCTTGGTTTCCTGTAGCACCAGGGCATCGACCGGGTTGGCGGCGAGCCAGTCCAGCAGTTGCGGCAGGCGCACGGAGAGGGAGTTGA
This sequence comes from Aquabacterium sp. G14, assembly GCF_037482285.1. NCBI lineage: Bacteria > Pseudomonadati > Pseudomonadota > Betaproteobacteria > Burkholderiales > Sphaerotilaceae > Aquabacterium > Aquabacterium sp. G14. The sequence continues at coordinate 399,379 of NZ_JBBEYB010000002.1, read as the reverse complement.
CGTTCCAGGTGGCAAGTTGCATGGGGGGGAGGCCTTGGCGGATCGAGTCTGGGAGGCGCACAGGGCGCGTCGGATGATCCGGATTGTCGCTGTTGTGGGTGGACCTTGCTGGCAGCGGGGCGGGTGTTGCAGGTGTGCGGCGCATGAAAAAGGCCGACACAGGGTCGGCCTTGGTTGCATGGCGAGCAGTGCAGGCGCTGAGCGCCTGAGCATCAAGCCTGAGATGCCGCCTTCAACGCCAGGCGCTTGGTGCGCGCGCGGATGTTGAGGAACTCCACCGCCAGCGAGAAGGACATGGCGGCGTAGATGTAGCCTTTGGGCACGTGAGCGTCCAGTGCTTCGGCAGTCAGGGCCATGCCGACCATCACGAGGAAGGCCAGGGCCAGCACCTTGACGGAGGGGTGGGCATCGACGAAGTCGCCAATGGGCTTGGCGGCAAACAGCATCACGCCGACCGAGGTGATGACGGCGGCGATCATCACGCCGAGTTGGTCGACCATGCCGACCGCGGTGATGACCGAGTCGAGCGAGAACACGATGTCGATGACGGCGATCTGGGCGATGATGCCCCAGAACAGGCGGGCGCCGGCGGCCTTGATGAGGGCCGGGTCGGTGTCAGGGGCGTGATCTTCTTCGCGGGCTTCCACTTCGACGAAGATTTCGTGCGAGGCCTTCCACAGCAGGAACAGGCCACCGAACAGCAGCACCAGATCGCGGCCACTGATACCCAGGTCGAAGATGTGGAAGAGGTCGGCCTTGAGGCTCATGACCCAGCTCAGCGAGAACAGCAGCAGCAGGCGCGAGATCATCGCAAAGGCCAGGCCCATGCGGCGGGCCTTGTCGCGCACGTCGGCGGGCAGGCGGCCGACCAGGATGGAGATGAAGATGATGTTGTCGACGCCGAGGACGATTTCCAGGGCAGTCAGCATCGCGAAGGCGATCCAGATATTGGGGTCGAACAGGAAATCCATGAGGAGCGGTGCAGGAGGTGCAGTGAAAGGAAAACTGGCGGCGCAACAGGCCAAACCGTCGAAGATAACTCGCGCCGGTTCTCAGGTAAATTCGAATTTCAAATGAATTCGAGTTTGTAAAAACTGAATTTGGGGAAACTTATTTCCGTCGCTGGTAGACGACGAAGTGGTAAGGCCAGCCTGCCTCGGCCTGGTGGGTTTCGCGGCTGACCTCGTTGAAGGCGCTGCGGTCCCAGGAGGGGAAGAAGGTGTCGGCGTCGAAGTCGGCATCGACTTCGGTGAGGATGAGTTCGTCGGCCTGAGGCAGTGCCTGCGCATACAGTTCGCCGCCGCCGATGACGAAGACACGGGCCTGGTCGGCGACCCGTGCCTGGGCCTCCTCCAGTGTGTGGGCCACTTCGACCCCTTCGTGTTGCCAGGCGGTGTTACGGGTGATGACGATGTTGCGACGTCCGGGCAGCGGGCGTCCGATGGACTCGAAGGTCTTGCGGCCCATGATGACCGGGCAACCCAGGGTGGTGCGCTTGAAGAACTTGAGGTCTTCGGGCAGACGCCACAGCAGGGCGTTGTCTTTGCCGATGGCGCCATTGCGGGCCACGGCGGCGATCAGGATGAGGGTGGAGGTGGACATGGTGACAGCGGATACCAGACGGCGTTCAGGGCGGGGAGTGTAGGCCGTCTGGCGTCAGGTGTGCGGACGATCGGGTCAGGGGCGCACCATCTGGGCGTCGCGTCGCATGCGTCGCTCGGCTTCCAGCTGGCGTCGTTGCTCCTCCGCCTCGCGCAGTCGTCGGGCTTGATAGGCCTCCAGTTCGCGCTGTCGGGCCTGCATCTCGAGGCGACGTTGTTCTTCGTCACGCATCAGGCGGTTCTGAAAGGCGTCCCGAGTCTGTTGTGCGCGCAACATGGTGTCTTGCATGGCTTGTTCGCGCGAGAACATTTCCAGCTTGTGCTGGTTGGCGGCATCGACCAGTGCGGCCAGCACATTGCTCAGTGGAACGGGCGGGAGAGTTGGCAGGCTGTCGAGCAAGGTGATCTTGCTGTCGCTGATCACGGCCTGGCGGTTGACCGATGGCACGTAGGTGAACTGACGCGATGGCAGTTCGCTGCTGTTGACTTCGGACAGGGTGTTGGCGCTCAGGCTGAAGACGTAGTCCTTGCCACCATGGGTGGGGACGCCTTGAACGTAGCCCCGGATGATGATCTTGTCTGCATCGGGGGTGGCGCTGCCCTGCTGGATGTACAGCGGCTCGGTCTGGATTTCACGGGCTTGCAGGTCTTCGAGGTTGATCACTGTGAGTTGACGGGAAGCCTCGAAAGCGTGCTTGCCTCCTGGCAACACGCCAGAGGTGTTGGTGGACCAGTTGATGGCGCGGGGCAGGTTGCGCTCGCTCACGAGGCGCACCTCGGGCTTGCCCGTGCCGCGGATCACCTCGATGCGGCTGGCTTGCTGGTGACCGAACACGACAAACTGGTTGGGGGTGCCCGGCACCGCTGCCACAGTGGTGAGCCCGCGCTGGATCATGGGCAGCTCCACTTCTTCACCCGAGACGAAATCGAGCAGGAAGGTTTTGCGGTTGTCGCTGCGCTCGTACAGGGCGGTGCGGTCGTCCAGCCAGTGGAACTCGTGCGGGTAGACGGACGGGATGTCTGCCAGCGTGGTGCCGGTGGCCGATTCACGAATTTGAAGGCGCTGTCCCAGTCCGACGGTGTAGAGCCGTCCGTTGGCGGAGAGGCGCCCGACGGCGGAGGTGTCTTTGGGGGCGCGGTGAATGGCCTTGTTGGCGCCCAGGTCCATCACCTCAAGGGTTTCGCGAGCTTCGAGCAAGGCCACGCCCGCCTTGTCTGCAAAGCGGGCGCTCTGGATGGTGGAGCTCGCCACGATGTAGGGCGGGACTGTGCTCGGGATCGCGCGCAGCGCAGGCTGGCTCAGTTGCATGCCGGCACGTCGCAGGCCCAGCCAGGTTTGCAAGGCGGCGTCGGCATCGGTGAAGCAGGTGCTGTCGCCCAGCTTTTCGCGGATGTCGGTCAGCGAAGCGTACCAGGACGGGGTGTAGTCTTTGGCGCATTCCAGGGCGCGCAGGCGCAGTCGCGACTTCAACAGGCGCTGGATGTCGTCTCGTTGCTCAGGGCTTGCTTGTTCCAGCAGGGTGACTTGGCTGAAGCGAACGGCTTCTGATACCGGAAAGGCCGCGTTGATCTTGTCTTCGGGTGAAAAGGTCAGCCGTCCATCCATGTTGCAACCGCTGAGCAGGCCGGTGGACAGCAGCGTGCAAGCCGCCAGTTTGCGGTACTTCATGTTCATCATCTTCCTGTGATCGTGCCCAAAGATCATAGAGCCAGCGCAGCGTCGTTTCACCCTTCAATCAGGGCGTCGTGGACAGTGAGCGTCGGTGGTTCAAGTGCGAACGAGGGTGGCCAGCGCGCGGGTGAGCTCGGCTGCAGGCTGGGTGTGACATCCGCTGGTGTTTTGCCCTGCCCACAAGGGCGTGAAGTCGGTGAGCCCGTGGCTTTCGGCCTGGGCCCGCAAGGGCGCGATGGCTGCGGTGGCGAGCGGGAAGGCCGGGGCGAGGGGGGAGATGGCGCCCATCTCACGCATGATGCGGTTGACGATGCCACGTGCCGGCCGGCCTGTGAACAGATTGGTGAGTGCCGTGACGCGGGCCTGCTCGCTTTGCAGTGCGGCACGGTGCAGGGGGCTGGTCGTGGCCTCGCTGCAGGTGAGGTAAGCGGTGCCGACCTGTACACCCGCAGCACCCAGGGACAGGGCGGCGGCCACCCCTGCTGCATCGGCAATGCCACCTGCGGCAATCACCGGGATGTTGACGGCCTGCACGACCTGGGGCAGCAGGGCAAAGGTGCCGACCTGGGTGTGGAGATCGTCGGTGAGGAACATGCCGCGGTGCCCACCGGCTTCGAGGCCTTGGGCAATGATGGCATCGGCCCCGTGGGCCTCAAGCCAGCACGCTTCGTCCACCGTGGTGGCCGACGACAGCACTTTCGCGCCCCAGCTTTTCACGCGAGCCAGCAGATCCGCCGAGGGCAGGCCGAAATGAAAGCTCACGACCGGGGGCTTGAACTCGGCCAGTACATCGGCCATGTCGGCGCTGAAGGGCTGCCGGCCAGGTCCCGATGGGATGACATTCGCATCCAGGCCCAGTTCTGTGAAGTAGGGGGTCAGGGCGGCGCGCCAGGCGGCCTCTCGCTCTGCATCAGGTGTGGGTGGTGTGTGGCAAAAGAAGTTGACGTTGTAGGGGTGGGTGGTCTGGGTCTGGAGGACGGTCAACTCACGGCGCAGTGTCTCGGGGGTGAGCATGGCGCAGGGCAGTGAGCCCAGTCCGCCCGCGTTCGACACCGCCACGGCCAGCGCGCTCCCTTGAACGCCGGCCATGGGCGCCTGGATGATGGGGAGGTGAATGCCGAGGAGTTGTTGCAGGCACATGGTGATGGCTCAGGTGGCGTGAGGACGTGCGGTCTGGGCGGCATGGCCCCTGCTGCGCATGAGGCTCAGGCCAGCAGGAGCAAGCCCAGACCGATGGCCGCTGGCAGGGCCTGAATGAAGAGGATTTTGCGGCTGGCGGTTGCCGCGCCAAAGACGCCAGCCACGATCACGCAGCCCAGGAAGAAGACTTGGATGTGGGTGCCGTCTGCGCCGCGCAGCAGCCCCCAGATCAGACCCGCGGCGAGGAAGCCGTTGTACAGGCCTTGGTTGGCCGCAAGGACTTTGGTGGCCTTGGCTTGCTCCAGCTTTTGGCCGAAGGCTTTCAACCCTGCAGGCTTGTCCCACAAGAACATCTCAAGGACGAGAAAGTAGATGTGCAAGGCCGCCACCATGGCGATGACGATGCTGGCGATCAGGCCCATGAGGTGCTTTCGATGAAGGTGGTCAGAGCGTCATTATGAAACGATGGAGGACCCGATGAGCCAGTAGCCTGCGAGCGCAAGTCCCCCCGCCACCTGTGTCCACAGTGCCCAGCGGAGGTGGCGCTTGCAGGTTGCATGGGGCGCCTTGAACCAGGCGATCAGCCCTGCGAGGAGCGTCAGCAGGTACAGGCCGGACCATGCAAACCACGCAACCCCCAGTCCCATGCAGCCAAAGCTCTCGCAACGGAGTCTGAAGTTGAGAACCGCGACCACCGCGGTGGCCATCAGAAGCAGTCCGTATACGTAGCGCATGGTGTGTTGCCTGGGTGTGCCATCGCCTAGATGGGCAGCCAGCGCCACCAAAAGGGCTGATGAGGAGCCTTCGCGCGCAAGCGGGTCAGCTCGGTGACCAGGGCGGTGCGACCGTGCTTGCGAGCCGCTTGCAGTGGTGTGAGCCCGTCAAAGTCAGACATGAGGTTTGGGTCGGCGCCGTGCGTGAGCAGGTAATGCGCAACCTCGTCGTGTCCGTGGATCAGGCTGGCCACGAGCGGTGTGCACAGGATCTCGGGGTGCTGGTAGTTGGGGTTGACGCCCTGGCTGATGTGGTAGTCGACCAGCGCGAGGTTGCCATCCAGGGCGGCCTGGTAGAGGTCCTTCCAGTCTCCAGCGGACATTGTGATCTCCCGTGTGTGCGCTTGTGTTGCGCACTATAGGGCAGTCATGCCGGGCTGTGCAGGGTTCAGGCCTGTACGGGCACGAAGACCCAGACACACACGATGGTGATGGCCAGGGCGGTCCATTCCAGGATGGCTTGCAGGCGGCTGTTGCGCATGGTTCGTTCCTTGTACATGAGAAGCGGGTGAGGGGGCCCGATGGCAGGCCCGCGGCGTAACCCTGTTGGCATCATAGCAATGAATATAAATGAGAGTGATTTGTATTTACAATAAAGTGAGCTGAACGGTGAACGTGACGTTTGGAGCGCAAGGCTGGTTCAGCACCCACGCTTTTCATGAGAGGTAAATCGGATGAACTCGCAAGCGCGCGCCACCCAGCGCCATCAGCTCACTCCCTTGGCTTTGTGCATCGCTTTGGCCATGCCTGCGGGGGCCTGGGCACAAACGCAGAACGCGGACAAGGCGGACAGCACCTTGCCAGCGGTGGGGGTCAAAGCCACCAAGCAGCGGGACACGACGGAGGGCACGGGCTCGTACACCACCACCGGCAAGACAAAGACGGCGACCCCCTTGGGCTTGTCTTTGCGTGATACGCCGCAATCGGTGTCGGTGGTGACGCGGCAACGCATCGAAGACCAGTCGATGCTCACGGTGACCGATGCGGTCAACAACGTGACCGGGGTGTCGGTGAACCAGTACGAAACCAACCGAGGCCAGTTCACGGCCCGGGGCTTCAAGATCAACACCTTGATGATCGATGGGGTGCCCACGACCTGGGAGCAGCCCTGGAGTTCGGGCGAGATCCTGACCAGCCTGGCCCCCTATGACCGCGTGGAGATGGTGCGTGGTTCGACGGGGCTGACCACGGGCGCGGGCGACCCCTCGGCGGCAATCAACCTGGTGCGCAAGCGCGCCAACAGCAAGACCTTGCAGGGCACCGTTGAGACCGATGTAGGCAGCTGGAACCAGCGCCGCGTGATGGGGGACTTGCAGGCGCCACTCAACGAGGCGCAAACCGTGCGCGGTCGTGTGGTGGCCGAACATACCGAGCGAGACAGCTGGGTGGATGGCTTGCACAACCAGAGCCAGACGCTGTACGCAACGTTGGAGGCCGACTTGGGTCCGCACACGCTCTTGTCGACCGGCTTGACTCACCAGACCCATGACACCGATGGGCCGATGTGGGGTGGCTTGCCTGTTTGGTACAGCGATGGCTCGCGCACACACTGGGATCGCTCGAAATCCACCGCGGCGGACTGGACTCGATGGGACACCGACCATGACAGCTACTTCGTGACGCTGGACCATCGTTTCGCCAATGACTGGAAGGTCAAGGCCAGCTACAACCAGAGTGACCGTCGGGCTGACTCTTACCTGCTGTATCTGATGGGGGCGCCGAATGCCGGCACGGGCCTGGGCATGTTCACGTGGCCGGGCTCCTACAAGGTGAGCACCAAGCAGGAGGACATGGCTTTGCAGGCTTCCGGGCCGTTCCAGTTGCTGGGCCGCAGCCATGAACTGGCGCTGGGATACACCCATTCTCGACAGGACTTCCGGGCGCGCAGCCGCGCGGCCGCTGGAGGGGCGGCGCCCAACTTCAACACCTGGGATGGCTCCTATGCGGAGCCCGCGTGGGGGCCTTTGAGCTACTACGGCAATGGCAGGGTCACACAGGAGGCGGTGTATGGCGCTGCGCGTTTGAGCCTGTCTGACCCGCTGAAGCTCATCCTGGGCGCCCGCTGGACCAACTATGAGCGCAAGGGCGACGACTACCAGGCCACGCCGGCGTACAAGATGAAGTTCGAGCGGGAGTTCACGCCATATGCCGGCATCGTCTACGACCTGAACGACACCTACTCGGCCTACGCCAGCTACACCGACATCTTCCAGCCGCAGCAAAAGCGCGATGTGGATGGCAACTATCTGGATCCCATTGTGGGCACCAGTACCGAGGTCGGGGTGAAGGGGGAGTTTCTGGAGGGCCGCGTGAATGCCTCTGCGGCTGTGTTCCGCATTCAGCAAGACAAGCTGGCCCAGGCCACCGGGAGCTTTGTGACCGGCACCACTGCCGAGACCGCGTACCGAGCCTCGGAAGGGGCGACGAGTGAAGGCTTCGAGCTGGATGTTTCTGGCGAGTTGGCCCCGGGCTGGAACGCCAGCGCCGGCTACAGCCAGTTCAAGGCCAAGGACGCCAGCGGCAAGGATGTGAACAGCATTTACCCACGCAAGTTGCTGCGTCTGTTCACCACCTACCGCCTGCCCGGTGCATGGAACGCCTTGACCCTGGGGGGGGGCGTGAACTGGGAAGGGGCCACCTATACGAATGCCCAGAACCCGCTGGGGGTGGTTCAGAAGATTGACCAGAACAGCTATGCCCTGGTCAACCTGATGGCCCGCTATGACTTCAGCCCGCAACTGTCGGCGCAGTTGAACGTCCACAACGTCTTTGACAAGACCTACTACGGCATGTTCGACGCCTACAGCCAGTTCACCTATGGGGCACCGCGCAGTGCCACGTTGAGCCTGAAGTACAAGTTCTGAGCACGCCATGCAGAACAAGACCATCAAAGCGTGGACCTGGCTTCACAAATGGAGCAGCCTGGTCTGTACCGCGTTCATGCTGCTGCTGTGCATCACGGGCTTGCCCTTGATCTTTCACCATGAGATCGGGCATCTGCTTGGCACCGAGGTCGAGGCGCGCGAGATGCCGGCCGATACGCCGCGCCTCAGCCTTGACAAGGTGCTGGCCATCGCTCGGGCCGAGCACCCGGACCGCGTGGTGCAGTACGCCTCGCAACCGGAGGACAGCCCTGACCTGTGGTTCGTCACCATGACGCCCACACCGGCCCCCACGGATGACTTTCGCTCGGTGGCGGTGGACGCCCGCACGGGTGAGGTGTATGAGCGGCCACGTGTGGATCAGGGATTCATGTGGGTGATGTTCAAGCTGCATGTGGACCTGTTTGCTGGCCTGCCCGGCATGCTGTTCCTTGGCTTGATGGGCTTCTTGCTGCTGGTGGCCATCGTCAGCGGGGCCGTCTTGTACAGCCCCTTCATGCGCAAGCTGGACTTTGGCACCGTGCGGCGCGAGCGGCGTGCACGCTTGAAGTGGCTGGACCTGCACAACTTGCTGGGCATCGTCACCCTGGTGTGGCTGTTCGTGGTGGGTGCCACGGGCATGGTCAACACCTGGGCTGACCTGATGGTGAAGTACTGGCAGCACGACCAGCTCAGTGCCCTGCTGGCGCCGTATCAGGGGCAGCCCACGGTCCCGCTGGCCGAACGTGGTTCGGTGCAGGTGGGGCTGGACAAGGCTTTGGCCCAGTTGCCGGGCAAGGAGTTGTCGTTCGTGGCGTTTCCGGGCACGGCCTATTCCAGCCCGCATCACACCACCTTCTTCCTGCGTGGCAACGAACCCCTGAGTGCACGGCTGTTGCAGCCCGTGCTGGTGGATGCACGCACGCTGGTGGTGACATCGTCTCCCGAGTTGCCGTGGTACCTGACGGCGCTGTTGGTGTCGCAGCCGCTGCACTTCGGCGACTATGGTGGTCTGCCCATGCAGATCCTGTGGGCCGTGCTCGACATCGCCAGCATCATCGTGCTGGGCAGCGGCTTGTACCTGTGGCTGCGCAAGGGCCAACCGGCCAAGGCGCGTGATCATGCAGCGGCCGTGGTGGTCAGCTCCGGGAGCACCACATGAGCCAGGAACATCGCTTGGGTGCCATGGCGATCTGGCGTTGGCCGTTGCTGCTGGGCGTGCTGACCAGCATCGGGCTGGTGGCAGCCTTGTTCAGCGACGGGGGCTGGGGCGACACCGTTGCCAACGCCTGCCTGGCGATGCCGGTGGTGGTGGCGCTGTGGTTTGGGTGGCTCCATCGACTCGTCAGACCGCGTCCACCGGGCTGACCGGTGAGCCTGACACGGGTTCGTCCAGGCTCACAGCATGCTGCGCAGCACCTTGTCGCGCTTGATCAGCCCATGGTGCAAGGCGGCGGTGACGTGCAGCAGCACCAGCGCGATGAGGCCCCACGCGCCCCAGCCATGCAACTCGCGCAACAGGCCATAGGCGCGCAGGTCGACGGGTAGCAGCGCTGGCACCGTGAACAGACCCAACACGTTCACAGGCCGGCCGGCTGCGCCTTGCATCAGCAGGCCTGTGAGCGGCATGGCAAACATGGCCACATACAACAGCACCTGTGTGGCGTGGGCGGCGCGCTTCTGTGCGGCCGGCAGGCTGGTGGGCAAGGCCGGTGGCGTGTGGGTGAGGCGAACCGCCAGCCGTATCACGGCCAACAGCAAGGCCAATACGCCGAAGGACTTGTGCGTCGCCAGCAAGGTGAGATGCCAGGTTTGCAGGCTCTGCACCATGGCCAGACCGGCCAGCAAGAGCGAGAACAACAACAGCGCCATGGCCCAGTGCAGGATGCGTGCGGGCAGGCTGTAAACGTCAGCTTGACTCATGATGTGCATGCCAATCGGGTGGGTCACAAACTTTCGCGGGCGCGACGGCGATAAGACTCCGCATACGCGGCCGAGCGGGCGCGCAAGATGGGGTCCGCCGTGGCAGCCATGCCGGTGGGCAACACCAACGGATCAAAGTTGATGTCCTTGCATGACCCCTCGGCTTCGGACTGGGCGGCGCGGATCAGCAACTGGCCCGCCACCACCGTGGGGCGAGACGCAGGCCAAGGCACCGTGGGGTTGGCCTCGTCATCGGTGGGCGCCGCCAGCGTGAAAACCAGATCGAACACCACAGGCGCCTGCTTCACACGTGCCAAAAACTCGGCTTGCAGCGCATCCGGGTCGTTGGGGTCGAGTGCCGTTGCTGCTTGGAGCCCTGTGCCTGCCACCGGCACGGCAGCCCAGCGCACGGCCTGGCGCTGCCCGTTGGGCGCCAGCAGGTAGAAGGCATTGATGCTGTGATAGCGCTCGGTGGCAAAGCTCTGCGTGGGCACATAGCTCTTTTGCCATGCCAGAAAGGCTTGCGTTTCCGGGTGCGAGGCAAAGAAGGCTTGAATGCGCTGTGGGTTGCGCTGACCCGTGGCGGGGTCGGGCGCCAGCGCCGACAACTGCTCGTAGAACGACTCGGGTGTGCCCACGGCCATCACAGGCGGTGTGTTCATGGCGGTGCGCCAACCATCTGCATCGCCGCGGCCCAGGCTCAGCGCCAGGCTGCGAACAGGCGAGCGCAGGTCAGGCGCGGTGGGGTTGGTGCCCGCAATCGAGATGCGGCCCACAAAACCCGTTTGACCCGGCTGAAACACACGGGCGCTGGAGTAGGGGGCCAGCTTGCCGCTGGATTGGAACTCGCCCACCACGCAAAAGCCCTTGGCATGAGCCCGACGGAAGCCCTCGTGAACTTGGGGACCCTCCTGCAGGTTCACAAACCGTTGGGCGGTGATGCTGGACTGTCCGGCTCCGCTGGCCGCAGCGTAAATCACGCCAGCCAGTGAGCCCACCGCCAGCACCAAAGCGGCATACCGAAAAGCGGTCATGAACCGGCCATCCTTTCGTGTTGTCGTGACATGAAGTGGTGAAGCGGCACATTGTGGGCAACTTCACGCACGACCGGGGATGTGGGGTTAATGCCGCCTAGCGCGCTTACTGACCTTGACCCTGATCCTGACCCTGACCCTGACCCTGACCCTGACGCTTCGCGATGGCGCGCATGACCTCTTGCTGCGCCACCGGCATGATGTCGGCCATGTAGAACTTCATCTTGCCCATGGCCGACTTGCCCTCGGGCTTTTCCATGAAGGCCACAAAGGCCGACAACTCCTGTGCCGTCATGTGCTTGGACATGCTCTCCTTGGCCGCGGTCTCCAGCACATCCGCCCGGATCTCCTGGGTCATGAGCTGAATGAAGTCCTGACGCTGCTCTGGGGGCAGGTTGTTGGCCATTTCCACCGATATGTCATTGACCATCTGGGTCAGCGGCACCAGCTTGAAGTACTTGTTGACCAGTTCGGTGCGGGCTTCAGGGGAGTCCTGCACGGGGGCTTCGGTTTTGGCGTTGCATGCAGCCAGTGCAATGGCCGAAGCGAGCAGGACAGACTTGACGACGAATTTCATGGGTTCCCTTGTTTGAATGTGAAGGATCACTACGCCGTCTCAAGCAGGTCGGATCACGACCGAAGGTGCACTGCGATGATGAGGCCCATGGCAGACCGCTTCGATGTTGTTGCCGTCCGGGTCCAGCACAAAGGCAGCGTAGTAGCCCGGATGATAGGCGCGTTCGCCGGGCGGGCCGTTGTCTACGCCGCCTGCGGCCAAGGCAGCCCGATGGAAGGCCTGGACGGTGGCTCGATCAGGCGCCTGGAAGGCCAGGTGCACGCGCGACACGTACTCTCCTGCGGCTTCCACCACCAGTTCGTCGGCATAGAAAAAGTCAGGCCCCTCTTGCACGATGTCGGGCCAGCCCAATGCGGTGAACACCGCTCGGTAGAAGCGCTTGCTCGCCGTCAGGTCGGAGACCCGCAAGTGCACATGATCAAACAGCCTGCCTCGGTGGAATTCCATGGCGCGCTCCTGTCAGACCTCAACACCCCGGCCGGGGCTGGTTCACCCATTCCTGCACGCTGGGGCGCTGCCATTGAGCCTCGGCATACGCGGCCAGTCGGGCGGGCAGCGCATCGCCGGCCACACGCAGACGGTTGAGCATCAACGCCAGATCGGTGTCGGCAATGGACCACTGATCGAACAAGGATGTGCGACCAGGTGGCAGGTAGGCCTGCGTGGCTGCGACAAGCTTGCGCAGTGCCGCCTGGGCTTCCGCCGTCAGAGGGGGCAGCGCACCGTGCTTGAGAAAGACCACCTCGGCCGAACGTTCCTGCCGAATGGGCATGAGGTCGCTGCGCAGCCAAGCCTGAATCTCGCGGGCCTTGGCTTTGGATTGGATGTCTGCCGGGTAGAGCGCCGTACCGGGATAGCGGTCTTCCAGGTATTCGCAAATGGCCGACGATTCCGACAGGTGGAAGCCATCGTCGCTGAGGGCGGGCACACGACGGGTGGTGGACACCTCGGCGTACAGCGGGTCGGACTGTTCTTGCCGCCCCAGGTTGACGAGCACCAGCTCAAAGGGGATCTGTTTCTCACGCAGCGCCACGAATGCGGTCATGGCGTAGGGAGACAGGTAGTTGGAATCCACAAACAGCTTCATGGCGCAGCCCCCTGTTGTGTTCATGCCCGCAGCGCAAGGATGGGCGGGCGTGGCTCATTGAACCACAAAGCACCGTGCAGGTGGCCTCAGGCGGAGATGGGCGAGCACAGCTCAACCAACAAGCCGTCCGGACAGCGCACGTAAGACACCACCTGTCCCCACGGCTTGGTGACAGGGGCGGACAGCTCGGTGGCGCCCGCCTTCACCGCCCTGGCATGGGCGCCGGCCACGTCGCTGGTGACCAGGCCGATTTCAAAACCCAGTGGTTGCGTCGATGTGTGGGCGGCCACGTGCCCGCCGGGGAAGTTGGCATCACCCAACTCGTGGGCGGCAAAGGACAGCGTGGTCTCGCCTGTGTCCAGCTCGCCATAAGTGCCCGATTCGTGCAGAAAGCGCCGCGTCAGGCCGAAGGCTTGCTCGCAGAACGCCAGAGAGGCCGCCACGTCTGGGACGTAGATGATGGTGTAGCCAAGCTTCATGGGGCCTCCATGGCGGACGGTGTGGACGATGGCGAGGTGGGCGCGCGCTTCACTTGCCTGAGAAGGCTGCCTCAAACTTCGCGCGGTCCAGATACTTGACGTAGTTGGAGAATGACGCGGCGACGGCGGGGTTGGTGGTGAGCTCCTGCATGGCCAGCCGCCCCAGCGCGTTGAAGGCGAACTCGAAGGACTTTTCACCCTCGGTGGAGAACGCCAGATGGGCCTCGGTGCGGCAACTCTCGGTGATCAGCTTGGTGGCAATGTTGGCCAGGTTCTTGTCGAGAGATTCCTTGACGGCGTCGCTGGCCTTGGACAGAGGCTTGATTTCAGGGTGGGCCGACATGGCGACGAAAACCCACTTGGCCAAGTCCTTGCGGTCTTTACCAGTGGTGTTGTCGGCCACGCAAGAGGCCAGCGCATCGGTGGCCGGCCCCGCCACACTGACGGCAGGCATGAGGGTGACCGTGAGGGCGATGGCGGAGAGGAGGGGTTTGATCATCTTGAGTAGGCCGAAGCCTTCAGAAGGAATGGAACAGAGGGGCGCTCATCAGGCTCTTTGTAGCGCAACCCGGCTTCATTTTGCAAAGGGACGGTCTGCCTACTGTTGCATCGCGTTCAGGAAGAAGCCGTACACCGCCAGTGAGTCGCCTTCACTGGCAACGGTGATCTTCATTTCACCAGTCGGAATGGAACCACCAGAAAGACGCACCTTGTAAAAGATGGTCTTGAACGCCTTGCCATCATGGCTTCCAGCGGCGCCCGTGTGGGAATACGCGTAGTCGTCAACCTTGCTGAAGCGATGGCCGTAACAGCGTCCACGTTGAACTTACAGTTAGCCCGGGCCCCAGCACCAACGGTGGTTTGACATGGACTGCAATCAGTGGCAGACTAGTTAAATGACTAGTTCGATTGAGGTTGCTATGCATACATGGCCAGTTCAGGATGCGAAAGCACGTTTTAGCGAGTTCTTGGATGCGTGCCTCGTGGAGGGGCCGCAGATGGTGACAAGGAGGGGCGCTGAAGCTGCCGTGCTTGTGCCTGTGCAAGAGTGGCGCCGCTTGCAGTCTGCCGCACGCCCCTCTTTGAAGCAACTGCTGCTCTCTGACCAAGCTCGTTCCGACTTGAACGTGCCAGCAAGAGGGAAGGCGAAGCGCCGCAATGTGGAGCCTATGCTGTGACGAGCATGTATTTGCTTGACACCAATGTTGTCTCTGAGCTCCGCAAGCAGCGCCCACACGGCGGCGTGGTTGCTTGGCTGCAGTCGATTGATGACGCCCAGTTGTACCTTTCCGCGGTGACCCTCGGTGAGATACAAGCCGGTATCGAGTTGACGCGAGAGCAAGACCCTCGCAAAGCCGAAGAAATTGAAACGTGGCTGGAGTTGGTTGCAGGCGCTTATAACGTTTTGCCAATGGATGCGGCGACCTTCAGGGCTTGGGCGAGATTGATGCACAGGAAATCCGATACGCTTTATGAAGATGCCATGATCGCGGCAACCGCGAAAGTGCATGGGTTGACGGTTGCAACGAGAAACGTCAGTGACTTCAATGCTCTCGGGCTAGACGTTTTCAATCCATTTGCTCCGGCATAGGCCTGAAGGTGCCAAGAGGGCTAACGAACGAGTTAACTGGCGCCGGAGCCCGAAGGGCGCAGGGCACCAACAGCGGCCAATAAAATGCCGAAGGCATGGCCAGTGTTGGCGTCCGCGTTGAACCGACAGTTAGACCTGGCGCCAGATGCATATTAGGTCGCGCTGCTGATGAGTGGGCGACTGATTACAAAGACAACGACCGCAGCCGCAATTGCAAGTGCTCCCCCCAAGAAGGCTGACCTCCAAAGATGATGCCGGGTTCGAGCAAGGTAGCCTACAGAGCCAGCAAGAACGACAAGTGAAACGCTCGACACGGCAAGCAGTACGGCGGCGTAAAACGTGATGGCGCCTATGTACACGCTCTGCTTGGTTATGGTGACGGCGCTTAGGTATGCGAAATAACAAAGCCAACTGCCGCCTAGCGTGGCGCTTGCCGCAAGCGCCAGCCAATAGGCAATTGGCTTCTTAGCGTAGACCTGCGTCATAGATTTTCTTTGCAAGATCGGTCCAGCGGCGCTGGCTATCGGGCACAACGTGACCGTAATAAAAATGTCCCTCGCCTTTGTTGGCGAGCATGTCTTTTGCCAGTTGCGGGACGCCTGCGGTCAACTCCGTGAGCGGCATGCCTGCATAGATTGGGTCGCCATGCTCTCGGAGGTCAATAACCGTGACTTTGCCGATGTTTCTGTAGGCACGAAGCTTGAAAAGGAACTCCTTCTCGATCGGTGAACCGATTAACACGAGGTTGTCCACTTTGAAGCCCTTCTTCGAATAGAAGTTGGCCGTTTGCGCAGCAAGTAATGAACCGTAGGAATACCCGATCAGGTTGAATTGTTCGGCAGGTTGATCCATGCCGGAGTCAATGGTCCAAGGGCTCTCGTCCTCGTAGCGAATGATCAGTCCGGCGCGGATGGCATCAACAATGGTGCCGAATTCGCCACCCATGACTTTGGTGGCGGTGTTTGTGAGTCCAACCCATATGTGCTTGATGCCCGCCTTTCGGAAGGCTTCGATTTGTGGTTGGACGTAGCCACCATTGAGCCCGGCACCGCCCCAGTAGATGGTGCCCCGTGGCACCTTGACTTTGAGCTTGACGGGCTCTTTGTCTGTGGTCGGCGTTGTTGACGCGACATGCTCAAGGATTGAGCTCATGCTTGTGCCTCCACCCCGAGGAGTTCGATTTTTACGTCTGACTTTTCCTTGGCAGCAATTTTTTGAGTTTGCCCAGAATCGTCGGTGATGCCTTCCACTGTCTTGTCGCCGCAGGTGAGTCGGTACTTCCAGTGAGGTAGCGGCTCACCAGTCAGTTCGTCTGTAAACACGAAAAACTGGTCGTGGTTGAGAACGAAAAGACCTGATGTTTCGTCTACTTCCATGCGCGGTGTGGAGTGCTGCGCGAGATGGGCGGAACTTGCTGCCTGTGCTGCGCTGGCCGCTTGCGGATTTGATGCGCCACCGTCCGAAGTGGTGGAGACGAATTGGCTTGAAATGAGCGTTGCGCCACAAGCGCACTTGTCGCCGTGACGGGCTGCTGGCATGCCATCAATGATCATTGTCGGATCGCCGCTGACGATGACCGTGGTGCCGTGGCCCTTCTTTGGGCAAGTGACCTGATCGCCCACTCTGGCGATGCGCTTGCCGTGTGTGTCTGTTGTGCCAGAGGCACCGACTACGACGCCACCGTGATCTGTCTGATCACCGATGACGATAAATGGGCGTCCCATGTGGACTCTCCTGCTTTTTTGTATGCGTCACTGTAGCAGTCTGCTGTACCTGGCTGCTGAAGGGTCTAACGAATGAAAGGGACTTCCCCGTCCCGAGCTAGCCGCGGTTTGCGGCGAACGGCATCAAGTGCCACGATGGGGTTGCGAAATCTCATCGAATCACTCGGAAGGGGAAGTCCATGACCATTATTGCGATCGGCATTGATCTCGCCAAGAACGTTTTTGCTGTGCATGGCGTGAATGAGGGGGGTAAGGCGGTGCTTGTGCGCCCGACGGTCAAGCGCGATGCCTTGCTGGAGATGGTGGCCAAGTTGCCGCCGTGCCTCATTGGGATGGAGGCATGCTCAGGTGCTCACCACTGGGCGCGCGAGTTCGCCAAGTTCGGCCACGATGTCCGGATCATCGCGGCGAAGTTCGTCGCTCCGTACCGACTCAGTGGTCGGCGTGGCAAGAACGACGCGGCTGACGCCCAGGCCATTTGCGAAGCGGTTCAACGGCCGCACATGCGCTTTGTCCCGATCAAGAGCGAGGACGCGCAGGCCCGGCTGTCGATTCACCGTGTGCGACAAGGGTTCGTCGAGCAACGCACTGCCACGATCAACCGCATTCGCGGCCTGCTCAGTGAGTACGGTCACATCCTGCCGCAGAAGGCCGAAGTGGTGCGCCGCGAAGCGGGTCGATGTCTGGAAGATCTGCCTGGATGGGCGAACACGGCCATTGGCGACCTGCTCAGTGAGGTTCACCGACTCGATGAGCGCATTGCCGAATACGACCGCCATATTGCGGTGATGGCGCAAGCCGACGAGCGCTGCAGGCGCTTGATGGGAATGCCCGGCATTGGCGAGAAGACCGCGACGGCTCTGATGGCCAGCATTGGCAACGGACACGACTTCAAGTGCGGCCGGCAACTGGCCGCCTGGTTGGGTCTGGTGCCGGGGCAATACAGCTCGGGCGGCAAACAGAGGCTGGGCCGCATCACCAAAGCCGGAGATAGCTACCTGCGGATGCTGTTGATACTGGGTGCGCGATCGGTGGTGGTTGCGGCCAAGAAGAAGGCCGACAGACTCAGTCGCTGGGTGACTGAGCTGGTTAACCGAAGAGGCTACTGGAAAGCTGTGGTGGCCGTGGCGGCAAAGAATGCGCGTATGGCCTGGGCGATGCTCAGTAAAGGCGAAGCGTTCGAGCCGATCAGCTGAACGATGCCGGGGAGAGCAAGTAGCCCGAGACTGATTCATGGTGTGATGTCGCGTTGATGTGCCAAGGTTGGACCTGCGCGGGGAGTGCTCGATAACCTGAGGAAGGTGCCATTGGCAACCTTGACTAACGAATGGAGCCCCCGCGTGCGTCTTTCATCAGGGCCCGCAGCAGCAAGCTGCAATAAAGGCCGTTTGTAGTACCGCCGTCCTTATCCTGGGCAATATCTGAGCGACTGAATCCTGATTGGTTGAATGGGTTACTTATTGAGGAAATGAATCACCTTTGGTGATTCAGTGGGATGATTTTGCTTGACAGACGGGGAAGCCCTTGTAGAACTAGTTAACTGGCGCCCATAAGGCGTATCCGAAGCGATGGGCCGTATCAGCGTCCACGTTGAACTTACAGTTAGGCTGATGCAGGACGGCGCGGTGACGCACCCCGCATTTTAACCTGTGTTGTGTTGTGATTTGGGGTAATAGCGGGCGACGGTGAAAATGGTCAGGCCGATTGCGAGAAATGCGCAGACTACGACCGTAAAGAGGGCGCCTCGGTAACCGCAGGTTCCTTCAAACGGCGATCCAAACCAGTGGCATGGCGCGACAGAAAGGAATGCATAACCAATCATTGCAAATGTTGCAGACCAAAATGCAAGCGATAGGGCGAGCAAAAATAGAACTTTGATAGCTTTCATGCTTTAGAAGTGGTTCGGGTTCACCAAGTGGTAAAGGCTCTCTTGTGGGTAATGCGACGATATTGCCTAACAGGGCCTAACGCCCTGGTTAACCGGCGCCGGAAGCCGAAGGCTGGAGGGCACCAACATAAGCCATGAAAATGCCGAAGGCATGGCTTATGTTGGCGTCCGCGTTGAACCTACAGTTAGGCTGGGGCGCGAAGTGGAAGGTGGGAGAGCACACGGCAACTTGGGCATGGCTTGAATGACAGCAATGCTGCATAGACGCTCCCTTTGATGTTTCCAGAGAGTTTGCCAGACGCTAAGGCTTGATGGAATGGTTGGATGTCTTAGCAGCATTGAGCCCAAGAGGGGCGCCGAGGGTGATTCCAGGAGCGCGTTCGACGTGACTCACGCAACAACCTCTGCGCCCCACCCGTCATAGCTGGCACCGTACTTTTCAGCTAACGATTCAAATTTGGACGAAAGCTGGTTGAGAACTCCTAGATCCAGAACCATCGTTGTCATTGCAACAACTTTGTATTCTGGATTTTCATCATCGGGCTCATAGAGTTGTACCTCATAGTCAAGCTGACAAAGATCTTGGGCTAGGGCCTCGGCACTTTCCTTGTTTGGTACATCGAATGCGAAGTCGGGTTCGTGTGGCTTTCGGAGGTCTGCCCCCACCTTGGCCATATGAAGTAGAACCAAGGCGTCAGGGTCTGTGCTCCTGGACAAGGCAGTGATTAACTCTGGTGGTGTTGGCATGACTCTTCTAGCCTAACTACCAAGTTCAGGGGCGCGCGCTTGGCGTTGCCGAAGCGCGCAGTGGTGGAGGCGTCCCCTGCAACGCCCAGTTAGGCCGGTGCAAGTGGCAGAGCCGCTGCGCTGGCAGCGAGCCCGCACACGAGGCGCCAGCCTGGTGTGCGCGATGAGCTGCTGAGGCAGCCTTTGAATTGAACCGTGCCATCACGCCTCCCTTTGCGTATGGCGTCAGCCATGCGCTGACGAATGCCTCAATCTAACGTACGTTCAACCTGAGCAGCGAAGGTGCCAGCACACCAACTTGATGGCAAGAACGAATGTTCGACTGCCGCCGAGGAGGCGGCTCGTGTGGCCTGCGCACGCGGCGCATTTACGCGAGGGCCTAACTACCAAGGTAACCGGCGCGGGAGCCCGCCAGGGCGGAGGGTACAAGCAAGGGCCATGAGAATGCCGAAGGCATGGCCCTTGGTTGCGTCCGCGTTGACCTGACAGTTAGGCTGGGGCGCGGAGTGGAAGGTATTAACATTGCTGTTGCTTGGATTCTATTCATGCCTCACCTTTAATTGAGCGAGTTTTGGCTACCTTAGGGATGGTCTGCAAAACCTCCGCATGCAGCCCTGAATGTGAGACAGTGACAGCATGAAGCAGATGAGCCTGAGCACCACTGGATTTGAACGCAAGACCAAGAGAACGCGCAAGCGCGAGTTCCTCGACGAGATGAACCTGGTCGTGCCTTGGGCTGAGCTTGTGGGCTTGATTGCGCCACACGCGCCGGCGCGTGGTGCCAAAGGTGGGCGTCCACCGTTTGCTGTGGAAACAATGCTGCGCATCCACTTTTTGCAGCAGTGGTTCAACTTGTCTGACCCGGCCATGGAAGAGGCGCTGTACGACACGCCGATGTTCCGTGAGTTTGCCCGACTGGACATGGGGGAGGACCATCTTCCCGACGAAAGCACCATCTTGCGTTTTCGCCATTTGCTCGAAGCTCACGATCTGAGCTTGCAAATCTTGGCAACCGTCAACGCCACGCTCACCGCCAAGGGTTTGCTGCTCAAGCAAGGCACAGTCGTGGATGCGACGTTGATTGCGGCGCCGAGTTCGACCAAGAACAGCACAGGCGCGCGCGACCCCGAGATGCACCAGACCAAAAAGGGCAACCAGTGGCACCACGGCATGAAGGCGCACATCGGCTCGGATGCCGATTTGGGGCTGGTGCACAGCGTGACCACCACAGCGGCCAACGCGCACGACATCACCCAGGCACACGCGCTGTTGCACGGCCAAGAAACGGACGTCTTTGCCGATTCGGGCTACCGGGGTATTGAAAAGCGCGAAGAAATTCAAGCCAAGCACCCGGATGTGGAATGGCACATCGCCATGATGCCTGGCAAGCGAAAGGCCATGGACAAGAGCACGCCCATGGGCAGCATCCTGGAGCGGTTGGAAAAGACCAAAGCCAGCATCCGTGCCAAGGTGGAACATCCGTTTCGTGTCATCAAGCGGCAGTTCGGCTACGTCAAGGTCAAGTACCGTGGGCTGGCCAAGAATACGGCCAATCTGATGACGCTGTTTGCACTGTCCAACCTGTGGATGGTGCGCAAACGACTCTTGAATATGGGGGCGCAGGGATGAGTGCGCCCAAAAACGGCCAAGGGGCCACGACTGGGGCTCAATACGCCCCGTATCTGCCCTTTGAACGCAAAAAAGTGTCGTCATCTGAAATAACAGCCCCAAGCCGCCGCGTCAGCGGTGGTTGTGCAGACCTTCCCTAACTGATGAGTTAAGCCGAATGGACGCAGGCCATTTGGCTTCAACGGAGGGTTAGACCATGTGGTCTTGCGGGCCCGCACACGACTGATAATTTGACACTCATCGCAGGCATGGGGCAGATCTCGATGACTATGTTACGTAGCGCTGATGGCGTATGGCCTAAGCAAGCTTAGACCGTGCGCTAGCAGCGCTACGCAGGCTAGCAGAAATTTCGCTAACTGCACATCCCCATTAAGGTGGCTTTATATTCTTCACATATGCGAATATGCAAATCGAGCAAGGCCATGTGGTCTAACGAATTAGTTAACTGGCGCCGGAGCCCCGCAGGGGCGCAGGGTACCAACAGCGGCCAATAAAATGCCGAAGGCATGGCCGCTGTTGGCGTCCACGTTGAACGCACAGTTAGGTTTTGCACCTGTGGCACGGCTTTGAAACACACGACAGATGAAGTCGAGGTGAGGGCGGGTCACGGTGAATTTTTGCTGCTGCCAGAATTCCAGAGAGTGTGACAGACAAACCGACCTGGTTGAAGCACCCAAACCGGTGATAGTAGATTGAGACATGGCGCTGCACCCGGTGAACGAACTGCTTGCCAGTAAAACGCCAAACTTCAAGATGCGAACAACTGCTTGAGTGAGCACGGAAGCGGCGTTGGCGAACATCAGTGTTCTCGCGTGGGAGTGGCGACGCGTAATGCGCAACCCTTGCCATGCAAAGAAAACAACCTTGGCACGACAAGTGATTCCCGCGTGCTGGATGTATGAACTTGCACCGATGTTGACATTTGCCAGAGCCTTTGCACCGAGTTACCTGAGCGTATTTTTAAACGGGACCTAACGTCGCAAATCACCGGCAGCAAAAAGCAGAGCGACGAAGGAGCGGCGCTTTTTGCTGTCCGAGTGCATTTGCCTTGTTATGTGATTCTACTGTTTTTCCAATAGAAACCATGTAGTGTCATCTTGCGGGAAATTATTGTCTCGATGATAAACAAAACCGTAATCAATTAGCTTTACATCAGGAAATTGGTCCATAATTTCACCCGCAAAATCTCTTTTAAAAAGTTTTCCTTCGTGCCCACGGTATCTTACTTCCACAGGTGATGGGTTGTAGTATTCAGCAACACAGATATATTTTCTGCTTGTTTTATACAATAGCTCATAGACGTTTTTCAATTCGTCTGGATTGATATGTATTAACACCCCCTTAATTAATACTAAATCTCTTTCCTCGTCGGGGTTAAAATCCAGAATTGAAGAATGATAAACATTGATGTTTTTGGTTTCTTTTAATTGAGAAACAGCCTTTTCGTTTATTTCTATCGCTGACAACTGAGCTTCAGGTATTAGGCGTTTTATTGCTTCCAAGTTAAGACCAATATTTGCCCCAAACTCAATAACACTTGAGATGGAGTTCGTTGATTTTAATATTGTTGAAAACAACGCAGTATTTGAAGCAATACTCGCTTCACCTTG
Source organism: Aquabacterium sp. G14 (assembly GCF_037482285.1). NCBI lineage: Bacteria > Pseudomonadati > Pseudomonadota > Betaproteobacteria > Burkholderiales > Sphaerotilaceae > Aquabacterium > Aquabacterium sp. G14. The sequence goes on along the minus strand of NZ_JBBEYB010000002.1, from coordinate 377,043 downwards.
ATTCCTTCCAATGTACTCATCACCAAATTCCCCTGACCAAAATTGTTCTTGCTCCGTTTTGTAACTCATATTTGTTCCTTATTGTTGGATTGTTGATTTTTACACATAACTGTTATTAGGCCTCACGCACGCACAAGCGAAACGCGGCCTAATGACGCCTGTCGCACCAGCCGTTTTCATCTTTCTCATCAGAATCAACACCTTGGCAACAGGCTTACAAATTGTTGAACATGTTATCCCTGGCTCAGCACCTGCTTGTCCGATATTCCAAAAACCATGGTCATGGGCGGCATATCCAGGCTGGGTATATACCCATGCTTCAGGGTCACTTTTCCGGTCTTCAGGTCTATTTTCCTGATTTCCCCCTCAGCCCACGCTTCAGTGTTGACAGGCGCCGAGGCTGGCGCGGTGTCGGTTTGGGTGTCATGCCCATGTCCAGCATGTGATCCGGCTTGTGCCTGCGCACCCGTGGCCACGCTCAGCCACAGTCCAGCCATCACGGCAAAGTGTTTCACTGTCATCGTTCGTCCTTTCAGGCTTGGGGTTTGGTTTTCGGGTAATGGCTGAATACGCTGGTGCGGCCATCGCGTTGCACCAGCAGCACGTCATACGGGTCTAGGCGCGGCCCCATTTCCATCCCGGGTGAGCCCACGGGCATTCCAGGCACGCTCAGGCCCAGGCCGGCGGTTTTGGTGCGCAGCAGGCGCTTCACGTCATCCGCAGGCACGTGGCCTTCCAGTACGTAGCCGCCCACCAGGGCGGTGTGGCAGCTGCCCAGCTTGGCGGGCATGCCCAGGCGTTTGCGTGTGGGGCCGGTGTCGTCCACCTCCGTGATGTTCACGGTGAAGCCTGCGGCGCGCATGTGGTCCACCCAGGCGGTGCAGCAACCGCAGGTGGGGCTCTTCCACACATGCACGGTGGGCAGCTTGAAGGGGTTGGCTTGCGCGTGGGCAGCCAGCAGGGCAGCGGGTGTGGCGGCCAGGGCCAGCATTAGGTGTCGGCGTGAGGGGTTCATGGTTGCTCCTTGCTCAAATGGGTTGAGGTGTCAGTGGCCGCTGTGCCCGCCATGGCCGGCAGGTTTGCGGATGTTCACTTCCACCTTGGGTTGTGGGGTGGTGGCGGCTGGCGCCTGGGGGGCGGCCGGTGTGGGGCCTTGCCATTCGCGCGCCACGGTGCCGGCGGGGTGTTTGAACCAGCCCGGGTCGCTGTAGTCGCCGCGCTTTTGGCCTTTGCGCACTTTCAGCACGCTGAACATGCCGCCCATGCCAATGGCACCGAAGGGGCCGTGCCCGGTCATCATGGGCACGGTGTTGTCGGGCAGGGGCATTTCCATTTCGGTCATGTCGTGCATGCCGCGCTCGCCCATCACCATGTAGTCCGGAATCAGGCGGGTGATCTGCTTGGCCACCTGGCGGTGGTCCACGCCAATCATGGTGGGCACGGCGTGGCCCATGGCGTTCATGGTGTGATGGCTCTTGTGGCAGTGCAGTGACCAGTCACCTTCCTCGTCGGCCACAAAGTCGAGCTGGCGCATCTGGCCCACGGCCACATCGGTGGTCACTTCGGGCCAGCGGGCGGTTTTGGGCACGGGGCCACCGTCGGTGCCGGTCACCATGAACTCGTGCCCATGCAGGTGGATGGGGTGGTTGGTCATGGTCAGGTTGCCCACGCGGATGCGCACCTTGTCCATGTGGCGCACCACCAGTGGGTCAATACCGGGAAAGACGCGGCTGTTCCAGCTCCATAGGTTGAAGTCGAGCATGGTGTTGACCTTGGGGGTGTAGCTGCCGGGGTCCACGTCGTAGGCGTTGAGCAGGAAGCAGAAGTCGCGGTCCACGTCGTCGATCAGCGGGTGCTTGCCGTGTTTGTCGAGTTTGGGGTGGGTGATCCACATGCCCATCATGCCCATGGCCATCTGCACCATCTCGTCGGCATGCGGGTGGTACATGAAGGTGCCGGGGCGGCGTGCCACAAACTCGTACACAAAGGTTTTGCCGGGCGCGATGGGCGGCTGGGTGAGGCCCGTGACGCCGTCCATGCCGCAGGGCAGGCGCTGGCCGTGCCAGTGCACGCTGGTGACCTCGGGCAGCTTGTTGGTGACGAAGATGCGCACGCGGTCGCCTTCGACCACTTCGATGGTGGGGCCGGGCGACTGGCCGTTGTAGCCCCACAGGTGGGCGACGAAGCCGGGCGCCATTTCGCGCACCACGGGCTCGGCCACGAGGTGGAACTCCTTGACGCCGTTGTTCATGCGCCAGGGCAGGGTCCAGCCGTTGAGGGTGACGACGGGGTTGTAGGGGCGGCCGTTGGGCGGTACCAGCGGGGCCTGGGTGTCGGCGCTGGTCTGGATGACCGGCTCGGGCAGGGCGGCGAGGGCGGCTTTGCTGACCGTGGCGCTGCCGACGGCGGCGGTGATGGCACCGGCGCCGGAGAGGAAGTTGCGTCTGGAAACCATGGGGTGTCCTTGTTCAGTGGCCGGCGCCTGCGGCCTCGGGGGCGGCGGCGCGTGGGGCGGTGCTTGCGCTAAGGTTGGCAGGGCCGACGAGGGCCATGTCCAGGTCGGCCTGGGCCAGCCAGAAGTCGCGCAGGGTGTCGATGTAGGTGGCCACGCTGCTGATCTGGGCACGGGCATCGGCCAGCAGTTCGAACACGCCGATGAGCATGCCGTTGTAGCGCAGCAGGTTTTCGTTGGCGATGCGTTGGCGCAGGGGCACGACTTCGTCGCGCTGGTGGCGAGCGATGTCGTAGGCTGAGCGGTAGTTGCCATAGGCCTCGCGCACTTCCGACCTCGCTTGGATGGCGGTGTCGGCGGCGGCGTGCAGGGACTGCATATAGATGGCCTCGGCCTTGGCCACGCGGGCACCGCCCCAGTTGAACAGAGGCAGTTCCAGGCTCACTTCCCAGCCACGGGTGGTCGGCGCTTCGTTGGACGAGTTGCGGATCAGGCCCAGCTCCAGCACGTTGATGAAGCGCGTGGTTTGGGTGAGGCCCAGGTTGCGCGCGGTTTGCTCGGTGGCGAGGCGGGCGGCTTGCACGTCCAGCCTTTGGGCGATGGCGGTGCGTTCGGCATCGGGCAGATCGCGCACGGTGGGAGGCAGGTCGGGCAGGCGATCGGGCAACTGGAAGGTGGTGGCGTCGCCCCACAGGCCCAGCAGGCGGATCAGGCGCTCGCGCGTGGCGGCTTCGTGGCGCTGGGCGCGGGCCAGGCCTTGGGCAGCGTCGGCATAGAAGCTTTGCTCGCGGGCCTGCTGCAGCTTGTTGAAGTTGCCCACCTGGGCCATGCGGCGGGCCAGTTCGGCGCTGGCTTCGGCAGCCTGCATGACCTGGTCCATGTAGCGGGTGGTCTCTTTGGCCGCCAAGGCTTCGTAATAGGCCTTGCGGGTGCGGCTGGCGAGCTGCAGCACCTGCTGAGCGGTTTGGGCCTGGGCTTGGGCGAAGCGGCGGTTTTCAAGCTGCTGCACGGTGGGCATCAACAGCAGACGTGCGAGGTTGACGTGCACGCTGCGCTCGATTTCGCGCTCGTCCCCCGTGCGTTGCTTGCCGAACGAGAAGCCGGGGTTGGGCAGGCGGCCGGCTTGCACCACGTCGGCCTCGGTGATGCCCAGTTCGGCCAATGAGGCTTGCAGGCCGCGGTTGTTGAGCAGGGCGATCTGCACAGCGCTGTCGGCGGTCAAAGGCTGGGCCAGCAGTTCGGCCACGCGCTGGGCGGTGCGGTCGTGGTCTGCATCGGTCTGGATGCGTTGCACGGCCTGGCCGGTGTGGGCCTGGGTGAGGGTGTTGACGGGCCCCAGGCCACCGTCGGGGCTGAAGCTGGCGCAGCCACCCAGCAGCAGGGTCAGCGCCAGGGGCGTGAGGAGTCGGGCGCGGGTCATGGCTTGCCTCCGTGGTGGTGCCGGTGGGAGGTGCCGTGCGAGTGGTGGTGTGGGTGCTTGTCTGGTTGGCCGGCTGCTTTGCCGGCGCCTGATGCACTGGGGGCGCTGGTCGCCGACGAAGCTGCCGACGGTGAGGCGACAGGGGCATCGGGCGCATGGGCCTCGCGGGCATAGGCGCGCCAGCCGCCAATTTGCGCGGTCAGGTCATTGGCCTTGCGCCAGGCGCCGACTTCGACGTCGGTGTGCGCCTTGTAGCGCGTGAGGGCCGAGTTGTGGCGCAGCGGTGGCACGGGGGCATCCGCCTGCAAAGGGTTGGGGCGTGCGGGTGGGGCGCTGGCCGCGGTTTGGGCGTGCAGGCCGGGGGCGAGCCAGGCCAGTGCCAACAGCACGGGCAGCCGCCAGGGGGAAAGGGAAACGCTCATGGCATCCTCGCGAACCTGAGTGGCCGCGTCAGCCAGGGGCTGAACACGGACGAAGGGTCAGCAACGCCCGCGTGTGCAGGCGCTGCGCGTCAGGCGAGGCGGTGTTGAGGCGGGCGTTCGAGGCTGTCGAGCGGCGGGGCGAGGCCCCCGGTCAGGGGCACCGGCACCAACTCGCTGTTCAAGGCGATGACGGGCAGGCGAAACGCCAGGTGAGGCAAGGCGGCACAGAGCGCGCAGTGGGCGCCGCCGCAACCGTGGTCTGCGCCTGTCTGGGCTTTGTCCTGGCAGTGGGCCTGGCCAGATGCGCAATGGCGGTCTGCGTTGGCAAGGGCTTGAGCTTGGGCCGCTGGGTGGGCGTGCGACACATGCTGCATCTCGGGCGGCATGGGCGCGGTGTGAGTTGGTGCGGCACCGTGGTCGTGCGCGTGTGCCGAGCGCGACATGGCCTGAGCCTGCAGGGGCAGGATCAGCATCGTCAGGCAGACCAGCAGCAGACGGACCAGTTGGCTCATGGCATCAGCCTAGCACAAGTGGCGTGGCGCGCAATGGATTCGACGGGCGTTGCTCAGACGGCCATGGGGGCGGTGAGCGGCGCGTGGTGTTGGTAGCCTTCCAGCCAGAAGTCAGAGGGCTCGACCTTTTCCAGCCACTCGGGCTCGTACTGGCCCGTCACGGCATAGTCGGGGATGCGGTCAGAGAGGACCAGCTTGGGCGCGGGGAAGGGCTCGCGCTTGAGCTGCTCTTGCAGCATGTCCACGTGGTTTTCGTAGATGTGCGCGTCACCGATGAAGTAGGTGAACCAGCGTGGCTTGTAGCCGGTCAGGCGGCCCATCAGGGTCAGCAGCGCGGCGCCTTCGGTGAGGTTGAAGGGCGTGCCCAGGCCCACGTCGTTGCTGCGGATGTAGAGGCACAGCGAGATCTCGCCCTTGGCCTGGTTGACCAGGAACTGGTAGAGCAGGTGGCAGGGCGGCAGCGCCATTTCTTCGAGCTGCGCCCAGTTCCAGCCGTGGAAGAGGATGCGGCGGTTGCCGGGGTCCTTGATGATGGTGTCCAGGCATTGGCGCAGCTGGTCCACGGCCTTGTAGAGCAGCACTTGCTCGCCCTGGCCATCGGTGCTGTCGAAGCGGCCGAGCAGATGGTAGCCGCGTGCGGTGGCGTCTTCGATCTGGCGGGTTTCACCGGCGGGCAGCATTTTGTAGGCCGGCCAGTTGCGCCATTGCACACCGTACACGGGGCCCAGGTCGTCTTCACCGAGGCGGTAGGGGTTGGCCAGCCATTGCTGGTTTTCGTTGGCGTTCTGGTCCCATACCTTGCAGCCCAGGGCGCGGAACTCGGCGGCGTTGCGGCTGCCGCGCAGGAAACCCACCATTTCGCCAATGGCCGACTTGAACGCCAGCTTCTTGGTGGTGACGGCCGGGAAGCCCTCTTGCAGGTCGAAACGCATCATGGCGCCGGGCATGCTCAGGGTGCGCACGCCGGTGCGGTTGTCCTGCCAGCTGCCGGTGTCGAAGATGGATTGAACGAGGTCGAGGTACTGTTTCATGGTGGTCTGCAAAGTACAACAGCCGGCGCGTGGCCGGCTGTTGGCATTGTGGCAGTCAATCCGCCTGAATTGCCCCGCTCATGGAATATCCCACATATCCATGCTGACGGGGCTGGGTCGGTTTACTGTTGCGCCGGGTCGCGCAGGAAGATTTCGACGCGGCGGTTCTTGGCCTGGCCTGCAGCGGTGGCGTTGCTGGCGATCGGCTCACGCGAGCCACGCCCCACGGTTTCGATGCGCGAGGCCGGCACGCCGCGGTCGTTCAGGTAGTTCTTGACGCTTTCAGCGCGCTGCAGCGACAGGGGGTTGTTGATGGCGTCGGTGCCGGTGCTGTCGGTGTGGCCGACGATGCGCACGACCATGCCGCTGCCATTGCGGGTCAGACCTTGGGCGAAGGTGTCGAGCACCGAACGCAGCTCAGGTTTGAGGGTGGCGCTGTTGCGGTCAAACGAGATGTCGCTGGGGATGTTCAGCTTGAGCTGGTTGTCGTCGGTGCGGGTGACTTCGACCGGGGTGCCCGCCGTGGCTTGCTCCATGGCGGCCTGCTGTTCTTGCATCCGCTTGGACCACAGGTTGCCAGCGATGGCGCCAGCCGCGGCACCAATGGCGGCGCCGCGCACAGTGTTGTCACCACCGGTGGCATTGCCGATGAGGGCGCCCGCGATGGCACCCAGGGCAGCACCCTTGGCGGTACCTTGTTGGGTTTGGTCCATGTTCGCGCAACCCGTGGCCGCGATGGCACCGGCCACAGCCACGATCAAGGCGGGGTGGCTCAGGCGGGCGGCTGCTTGGGAGGTTTTGGCGAAGGTCATGTGTCTTCCTTTATAGGTAGAGCGAGGCAGGGCCTCGGAACTGGCTTGTCACCCTAACGCGCGACAGGTGCGCCGCGATGACAAGCCTTCATCAGGCCGGAGCCTGATCGAACTGCATGGAGGCCAGTTTGGCATACAGGCCGTTGCGGTGCATCAACTCGGCGTGGGTGCCCACATCGACGATGGCGCCGGCCTCCAGCACGATGATGCGATGGGCATTGACCACGGTGCTCAGACGGTGGGCAATGACCAGGGTGGTTCGGTCTTTCATGGCCTCTTCGAGCGCGGCCTGCACGGCCCGCTCGCTTTCAGTATCGAGTGCACTGGTGGCTTCGTCAAGCAGCAGCAAGGGCGCGTTTTTCAAGATGGCGCGCGCGATGCTGATGCGTTGGCGCTGACCACCGGACAGGCGCACGCCGCGCTCGCCCAGGAAGGTGGCGTAGCCCTCGGGCAGCTGGGTGATGAAGTCGTGCGCGTGGGCGGCGCGGGCGGCGGCTTGCACTTCCTCGTCGGTGGCGCCGGGGCGGCCGTAGCGGATGTTTTCCATCGCGCTGGTCGAGAAGATGACGCTGTCTTGCGGGACGATGCCGATGCGCTCACGCAGGGCTTCGAGGCTCAGCTGGCGGATGGGCACGCCGTCCAGGTCGATCTGGCCGGATTGGGGATCGTAAAAACGCAGCAACAACTGAAACACGGTGCTTTTGCCGGCGCCGCTGGGGCCCACCAGGGCGATGGTTTCGCCCGGCTGCACTTCCAGGTTGAGGTGGCTGAGCGCGCTTTGCGTGGGCCGCGAGGGGTAGCTGAAGCTCAGGTCGCGCACGCTCAGGCGCGAGCCACCGTGGGCGGCCGGCAGGCTTTGCGGTTGGGCGGGTGGCTGGATGGGCGAGCGGGTTTGCAGCAACTCGATCAGGCGCTCGGTGGCGCCAGCGGCACGCAAGATGTCGCCATAGACCTCAGACAGGGCGGCCACGGCGCTCAGCAGCAGGATGACGTAGACCACGGTCTGGCCCATGTGCCCGGCGGTGATCTGCCCTTGCAGCACGGCCTGGGTGCCCTGGTACAGGCCCCACAACAGCGCGCCGGTGGTGGCGGTGATGATGAAGGCGACCAGCACGGCGCGGGCCTTGATGCGGCGCTCGCCGGTCTTGAAGGCACCCTCGGTGGCGTCGTCAAAGCGGCGGGCTTCGCGTTGCTCGGCGGTGTAGCTTTGCACCACCGGCACGGCGTTGAGCACCTCGGCGGCGATGGCGCTGGCGTCGGCCACGCGGTCCTGGCTGTCGCGCGAGAGGCGGCGCACACGGCGGCCGTAGGCGATGGCCGGCAGCACGACCAGCACCAGCCCGCCGATGACCTGGGCCATCACATAAGGGTTGGTGACGATCAGCATGGTCAGGGCGCCGGCGGCCATGATGGCGTTGCGCAGACCCATCGACACGCTGGTGCCCACCACCGTCTGGATCAGCGTGGTGTCGGCGGTGAGGCGGGACAGCACTTCGCCGCTTTGCGTGGTCTCAAAGAAGGCCGGACTTTGGCGCAGCACGTGGGCATACACGGCGCGCTTGAGGTCGGAGGTGATGCGTTCGCCCAGCCAGGTCACCATGAAGTAACGCGAGGCCGAGAACACGCCCAGCGCGGCCCCCACGCCGAACAAGGCCAGGAAGTGTTCACGCAGGGCCATGACGCGGTCGTTGGGGTCGGCCGAGACGATGCCCTGGTCGATCAGGGTGCGCAGCGCGATGGGCAGCACCAGCGTGGTCAAGGCCGCCAGGATCAGGAAGACCAGCGCCAGGCCGATGCGGCCTTTGTAAGGCGCGAGGTAAGGGCCCAGTGCGCGCAAGGCGGTGGGGGACTTGGCAGGGGCGGGGCCGGTGGCTTTGGACATGGTGCGCGCGAAGTGACGGTCAGCCATTATCTTGCCACCGGCAATTTCTTGCCTTGACAATGGTTGCTTAGGCAAATAAATTGAAGGGCATGTCTGAAGACACCGAAACGCCCCAGCCCGAGCGCCCCGACTTTTACCGTCTGGGCACCTTTGTCCGTGAAGACAGCCCCGGCTACCTGATGCGCCGCATCATGCAGGTGGTGGTCAACCAGCTGGACCGCCGTCTGGAAGTGGGCGATCTGACCTATGCCCAATGGGCCCCGCTGTACCTGATCCAGCGCCTGGAACACCCCACCTTGGCCACGCTGGCGCGCGAACTGCGCACCGACCCCGGCGCCATGACACGCACGCTGGACCGGCTGGAGGCCAAGGGCCTGTGCCGCCGCGAGCGCTCCACCGAAGACCGGCGCGTGGTTCACCTGTCGCTCACGCCAGCGGGGGAGGCCGCCACGGCGCCCGTGCCGCAACTGCTGTGTGAGATCTCGAACGAATTGCTGACCGGTTTCAGCCACGACGAGTGGCAGACCTTCATGACGCTGCTGCGCCGCGTGGCGGGCAACGCCGAAACCTTGCAGGCGCAGACGCCCCTGTCGTCCACCTCGTACGCATGTCCTGCGTCCCCCGGAGAACCTTCATGAGCCCTACCGATTCCACATCTTCTGTGGCCGCACCGCAGGTCCGGCGCAAGAAGGCCCTGAAGGCCATTGCCGTGGCGGTGCTGGTGGGCGGGGTGGCTTACGGGGCTTACTACGGCCTGTTTGCCAGCCACTACGAACACACCGACAACGCCTATGTACAGGCCAACATCGTGCAGCTGACGCCGCAGGTGGGCGGCACGGTGCTGAGCATTGGGGCCGATGACACCGACCGCGTGCAGGCTGGGCAGGTGCTGGTGAAGCTGGACGCGGCCGATGCTCAGGTGGCCCTCGACCAGGCCGAGGCGCAACTGGCACAGACGGTGCGCGAGGTGCGCACCCTGTTTGCCAACAACGCCACCTTGTCGGCCCAGATTGCTTTGCGTGAGGCCGAACTGAGCAAGGCCCGCAACGACGTGGTGCGTGCGCAAGACGATGTCAAGCGCCGTGAGCCCTTGTGGGCCAGCCGTGCCATTGGCAAGGAAGAGTACGACCATGCCACCTCGCAGCTGGCATCGGCCCGCAGCGCGGTGGCTGCGGCCGAGTCGGCGCTGGCGGCATCGCGTCAGCAACTCAGCGCCAACCAGACCTTGACCGAGGGCACCTCGGTGTCGGCGCACCCGAACGTGGCGCGCGCTGCCTCGCGGGTGCGAGAGGCTTACCTGGCCTTGCAGCGCGTGACGCTGCGCTCGCCCGTGGATGGCTATGTGGCCAAGCGCAGTGTGCAGTTGGGCCAGCGTGTGCAGGCCGGTGCGCCCATGATGTCGGTGGTGACACTGGACCAGGCCTGGGTGGACGCCAACTTCAAGGAAAGCCAGTTGCAGCGCCTGCGCATGGGTCAGCCCGCCACGCTGACGGCCGATGTGTATGGGCGCAAGGTGGTGTACCACGGCATCGTGGTGGGCCTGGGCGCGGGCACGGGGGCGGCGTTCTCGCTGCTGCCGGCGCAGAACGCCACGGGCAACTGGATCAAGGTGGTGCAGCGCGTGCCGGTGCGGGTGGCGCTGAAGCCTGAAGAGGTCAAGACACATCCTTTGCGGGTGGGCCTGTCGATGCAGGTGGAAGTGGATGTGAGCCAGCAAGATGGCCCGATGCTGGCCCAGGCGCCACGCGCCGGTGCCGAGCGCAGCACGACCGTGTTTGACAACCTGCAAGCCGATGCCGACGCCCGCGTGGCCCACATCATCGCGGCCAACATGGGGGCACGCAGCGGCACGCCCCAGCAGGCCGCCGCAACGGGCGTCTGAGCATGTCTCAGCCCAGCCCGGCCGCGCCACCGATGGCGCACCCACCGCTCACCGGCCGGTCTCTGGCCCTGGGCACCTTGGCCCTGTCACTGGCCACGTTCATGAACGTGCTGGACTCGTCGATCGCGAACGTGTCCTTGCCTGCGATTGCCGGTGACCTGGGCGTGAGCCCCACGCAGGGCACCTGGGTCATCACCAGCTTCGGGGTGGCCAATGCGATTTCGGTGCCGCTGACCGGGTGGCTCACGCAGCGATTCGGTGCGGTGCGCCTGTTCACGGCCAGTGTGTTGTTGTTCGTGTTGGCATCCTGGCTGTGCGGCTTTGCGCCGTCATTGGAATGGCTGATTGCGTTCCGGGTGCTGCAAGGTCTGGTGGCGGGGCCGATGATCCCGCTGTCGCAGACCTTGTTGTTGCAGAGCTATCCACCGGCCAAGGCGGGGACGGCGCTGGCTTTATGGGCCATGACGACACTGGTGGCGCCTGTCACCGGGCCTTTGTTAGGGGGCTGGATCACCGACAACGTGTCCTGGCCCTGGATCTTCTACATCAACGTGCCGGTGGGGCTGGGCGCGGCCCTGGTCACGTGGCGCATCTACGCCCAGCGCGAAACGCCCACCCGCAAATTGCCCATCGACACCGTGGGGCTGGCCCTGCTGGTGTTGTGGGTGGGGGCGTTGCAGCTCATGCTTGACAAGGGCAAGGAGCTGGAGTGGTTCGAAAGCTCGCAGATCGTCATCCTGGGCCTGGTGGCGCTGGTGAGCTTTCTGGCGTTTCTGGCCTGGGAGCTGACGGCCGAGCACCCGGTGGTGGAGTTGCGCCTGTTTGCCACCCGCAACTTCGCGGTGGGGGCGCTGGCGCTGTCGGTGGGCTACGGCCTGTTCTTTGGCAACGTGGTTCTGTTGCCGCTGTGGCTGCAGCAGTACATGAGCTACACCGCCTCGGCAGCCGGCATGGCCATTGCACCGGTGGGCCTGCTAGCCATCTTGCTGTCGCCGATTGTGGGCAAGAACGTGGCCAAGGTCGATCCGCGCAAGATGGCCACCGTGTCGTTCCTGGTCTTTGCACTGGTGCTGTGGATGCGCTCGCGCTTCAACACCCTGGCCGACTTCGACACCATCATGGTGCCGACCATCATCCAGGGCGCGGCGCTGGCCTGCTTCTTCATTCCGTTGAGTGCCATCACCTTGTCGGGCTTGTCACCGGATCGGATTCCGTCGGCATCGGGCCTGAGCAACTTCGTACGCATCACGGCAGGCGCCATGGGCACCTCGGTGGTGACCACCTTGTGGGACGACCGCGCCACGATGCACCACGCGCATCTCACCGAGCACATCACCCGCACCGACCCGGGAGCGATGAGCGCATTCGATACCTTGATGGCTCAGGGCTTGAGCTTTGAGCAGGCAGCCGCGCAGGTCACGCGCCTGATTGACCAGCAGGCCTTCACGCGCTCGGCCAACGACGTGTTCCTGGCTTCGGCCGTGCTGTTCGTGTGTCTGATTCCGCTGGTGTGGATGGCCAGTCGCCCTCGGCCTCGAATGGCAGGGCCGTCGGACGCGGGTGGGGCGCACTGAGGTGCTCCCCACGTGTGGCCGCTTGTTGCGCCGCCCATGAAAAAACGCCCCTCGGGGCGTTTGGTTGTGGCGGCCAGGGTGGCCTGTGCGGGCGACGAGATCAGACGCCCGGCACGGTGTAGTTGGCGTCGGTCATCAGGTCGATGCCGCACGACAGGCCTTCGACCCAATCGATGAACTCCTTGACGGCGGGGCCGGCCATCGGGGCGCCGTGCTGCGGCACGATCATCTGGATGTCCATCTGGCGCACCATGCGAGCCCAGAAACGCAGGATCTTGCCCGACACCATGTAGCGGCGGTGGAAGGCTTCCATGCCATTGGGCAGCGGGGACAGCGAGGTGATGTAGTCCGACGCCTTGTTCTTGCCCAGGAAGTTCACCCCCAGGTCACCCGAGAACAGGATCTTGCTGATCGGATCGTAGAACTGGAAGTTGCCTTCGGCGTGCATGAAGTGCGCCGGCAGGGCGATCAACTCGCAGTTGCCGATTTGGATGTGCATGCCCGGATCAGGGATGCCTACCACGCGGCCCAGCGTCTTGCCCGGCTTGCAGAAGTGGGGCACGAAGCGCTCCCACAGGGTCGAGACATACAGCTTGGCGTCGGGCGTGGCCGTCATCCAGCGGTCGAGCGAGGCGATGATGTCCGGGTCTGCGTGCGAGGCGATGATGGCCGACAGGCGCGAGGGCGGGAAGTACTTGGTCATGCCCAGGTACAGCTCGCTGTAGGCCAGGTTGCCACCCGGGTCGATGATGGCGCCGGTGTCGTCGTTGACGATCAGAAACTGGTTGGCTTGAACAGCCTCACCGCCCTCCATGCTGAGGTCGGAGAACATCAGGCACACGTGGCCCTTGTGACGGAATAGTTCGTGAGGCATGTTGAATCTCGATCAAGAATTGCCAGGGTAGGACGATCTTGCGTCAACGGAGTTAACTCAGATCAAAACTACTGGAATTGACCGAAATCATGAAGGCCAGGTGTTGCGTGCACGATGCAGCCTCACCCACACGCCTCACCGGCTGAGGTGCAGAGCTTGTCGAATGGCTGGCAAGGGGTCGCCGACATCGCAGGGCACCACATGCCGTTGCGGCATGCTGCGCAGCCACGTGATCTGGCGCTTGGCCAGTTGCCGCGTGGCGGCAATGCCCTTGTCCATGACATCGCGCAGCACGGCGGGCCGATCAAGATCGAGGCCCGCATCCAGCGCCTCCCACACCTGTCGGTAGCCCACGCAGCGGATCGAGGGCAGGCCCACATGCAGATCGGGACGCTGACGCAGGCGCTTGACCTCGTCGATGAAGCCAGCGGCCATCATCTGCTCGAAGCGCAGCGCGATGCGCTGGTGCAGCCAGGCACGGTCGTTGGGCTCCAGCGAAACCAGAATCGCATCGTGCACGGGCGTCTGCTCGCTGCCGCGGGTGTGGAAGGCCGACAGCGGGCGACCGCTGCTGTGCCACACCTCCAGCGCGCGCTGGATGCGTTGCGTGTCGCCCGGTGCCAGACGGGCGGCGGTGATCGGGTCAACCAGAGCCAGTTCGGCGTGCAGCGCGGCGCTGCCGCGCACGGCCATCTGGGCATCGAGTTGCGCGCGGATCACCGGGTCGGCGGGCGGCAGTTCATCCAAGCCTTCCAGCAAGGCCTTGATGTAAAGCATCGTGCCGCCCACCAGCAGCGGGGTGCGCCCGCGGGCACGTATCTCGCCCATCAGGCGGTGCGTGTCCTGCACAAAGCGTGCGGCGCTGTAGCTCTCGGTCGGGTCGAGGATGTCGATGAGGTGGTGGGGCACCTGGGCGAGTTCGTCGGCCGTGGGCTTGGCGGTGCCAATGTCCATGCCCCGGTAGATCAGGGCTGAATCGACGCTGATGATCTCCAGCTCGATCTCGCGGGCCAGCGCCAGGGCCGCCGCGGTTTTGCCGCAGGCGGTGGGGCCGGCCAGGATCCAGGTGGGTGGGTGAGGTGGCTGGTCATGACTCATGTGTGTCTCCGGGGCAGGCCGTCACGTTGCACTCGGCGCAATGCCACCCAGGCGGTGCACACGCCGCCCAGGCCCATGCCCAGTGTCATGGGGTAGAGCGTGCCAGCCCAGCCGGGCAGCGAGGTCCACCATGACAGCAGCGCGCCCACCACAAAGGCCGTGCTGGCCAGGATGAAGCCGGACAGCGCCGAGGCGGCGCCGGCCTGTTTGGGGAAGGCCGCGACCACCCCAGCCTGACCGCAGGGTTGGTGAATGCCGTGGCCCACCGCGTACAGCCACATGCCGGGCAGCAAGGCCACCGGATGCACGGTCCAGCCCAGCAAAAACTGGGCCCCGGCGACGAGGGCAATGCCGATGCCGCCCGACAACGACAGCCAGCCGCCGATGCGGATGGTGCGGATCAAGCCGATGCGGTGCAGGGCGCGTCGGCACACGAAGGTGCCACCCAGGTAGGCCAGCGACAAGGTGGCCATGAAGACGCCGTAGGTGGTGCGGCTGGTGTGCAGCACATCGATGAAAGCGAAGGCGGACAAGGCCAGGTACACGTACAGTCCGCCGTAGGTGGACGAGGTGAGCAGGGTGTGGGCGCGGAAGGTGGGGTGCTTGGAAATCCGCCACCATTGGCTCACCAGTGTGAGCCACGATTGCGCAGGTTGACGCCGGTGCGCCGGCAAGGTCTCGGGCAGGTGGCGCCAGATGAACAGCAGGATCAGGCTGGAGAACAGCAAGAGCAAGGCCATGGTGGCTCGCCAGCCACCCAAGGTGGCCGCCACAGCACCCACGACAGGGCCCAGCAAGGCGAGCACGCCCAGCAGCCCCATGCCCTTGGTCATCACTTTGGCGCCTTCTTCGGGTTGGTACAGGTCGCGGATCATGGCGCGGCCGCACACCACCGCGGCCGAGAGGCTGGCGCCTTGGGCGATGCGTGCCAGCAGCACGATGCTGAGGTCTGGTGCCAGCGTGGCCGCGGCGCTGGCCAGGGCGTACAGGCCCAGCCCCCAGCGCAGCACGGGCTGACGGCCGATACGGTCAGCCACCGGGCCCCACACCAGTTGTCCAGCGCCGAAGGCCATGATCAACACCGACAAGGTCCACTGCACCTGGGGGGAGGTCAGTGACAGGGCGCGCTGCATTTCCGGCAGGGCCGGCAGGTACATGTCTGTGCTGAGCGGCTGCAAGCCTGTCAACAGGCCCACCGCCATCACGGCCACCCAGGCAGGCACGGCAGGTGATGCCGTGGCGTCAGACGCCGTGGGCTCCGAGCCCACGCTGCGATCAGAAGCGCTCATCCGGACGCAGGAAACGCCATTGGCCCAAGGGCAGCTTGCCGAGGGTCACGCTGCCCATGCGCACGCGCTTGAGGCCCACCACCTTCAGGCCGACCTGTTCGCACATGCGCCTGATCTGGCGCTTGCGGCCTTCGCGCAGCACGAAACGCAGCTGCTGCTCGTTTTGCCACGAGACCTGGGCCGGGCGCAGTTGGCGACCATCCAGTTCCAGGCCAAAGCGCAGGCGTTCGATGGCTTCGGGCGGCACCACGGCCGAGACGTTCTCGGCGCCGGGCGCGGGCATGTACTCCACGCGCACCAGGTATTCCTTCTCCACGCCCGAATCTTCACCGATCAGGTGCTTGGCGATGCGCCCGTCTTGCGAGAGCACCAGCAGGCCGGTGGAGTCGATGTCGAGGCGGCCGCAGGGTGCCAGGTGCTTGAGGTGACCACGCGTCAGCTTGATCGGCATGCGGTCATCTGCCCAGCGGTTCTCGGGCGTGATCAGGACGACAGCGGGCTCGTAGCCGTCTTCGGCCTGACCGCTGACGTAGCCGATGGGCTTGTGCAGCAAGATGGTGACGCGCTCGGCCTGCTGGGTGCGGGCCAGCGGGTCGATGGTGATCGTGACGTCGGGATCGACGCGGGTGCCCAGTTCGGCCACCACCTCGCCGTTGACGCGGACCCAGCCGTGCTCGATCCACTCGTCGGCTTCGCGGCGCGAGGCCAGGCCCCGCTCACTCATCAGCTTGGACAGGCGCACGCGGCCGTCGTGATCGACCTCGGCAACGGGGGCGGGCGCTGGGGCGCGCGTGGGCTGAGTCGGGCGCGTGTCCTGACGCGTGTCAGGGCGTGCATCCGGTCGGCGGGGGCGGTCGTCGTGGCCCATGGCGCGGCGGTCATCGCGACGCTCATAGCGGCTGTCGGGGCGACCGTCCTCGCGCCGTGGGGCCGATGAGCGCTGCGGTGCGCGCTCGTCACGGCGGCCTTCGAAGCGGTCGTCGCGTCGGTCGTCTCGGCGCTCACCCGGGCGCTCGTGGCGGGCTTCGCCAGGACGTTGGGGGCGGCGATCATCACGCGCAGCACGGTCATCGCGCACACCACGGTCGTCACGGGCCGGGCGGTTGGACCATTCGCCGCGCGGTGCATCGCCTTGACGGGGGCGGTCGCCATAGGGCGCGCGCTCGGGGTTGTGGGGGCGGGCACGGCGATCGTCACGCGGCCCACGTTCGTCGCGGCCCTGGAAGGGCTCTGCCGGTGCCGAGCGACGTGGGCGGGCAGCGGCTTCTTCGCGGGCTTGCGCGGCCTCGGCGGCCGACATGCGCTTGCGCGGAGCGGTCCCACGCACGGGCGGCTTGCGGTAGTCAGGGCCCGTGGCAGGGGTGTCGGCTGCAGCAGGCTTGCGCAGGGTCAGTTTTTTACGTTCGGTCATGTTCGGTTCCTGCCTGAGCGTCAGCGGCCGCGCAGGAAAAGCGCGTCAAGGTCGCGCAGGGTGAGCTGGCGCCAGGTGGGGCGACCGTGGTTGCACTGGTCGGCCCGCTCCGTGGCTTCCATGTCGCGCAGCAGCGCGTTCATTTCAGTGAGGGTGAGCTTGCGGTTGGCGCGCACGGCGCCGTGGCAGGCCATGGTGGCCAGCAGTTCATGCTGGGCACGCTGGATCACGTTGCTGGCGTCGAGCTGGGCCAGTTCGGCCAGGACCGAGCGTGCCAGGTCGATGCCATCGGCCTGCGCCAGGGCCATGGGCGTGGCGCGGATGGCCAGCTTGCCGGGGCCGATGGCGTCCACGTCCAGCCCAAGGGACAGCAGGGCGTCGCGCTGGGTTTCGGCGGTCGCCATTTCCTGCGGCGTGGCGGCGAACACCAGCGGGATCAGCAGGGGCTGGCTTTCCAGCCGCTCGTGTGCCATCTGGGCCTTGAGGCGCTCGTAGACCACACGTTCGTGGGCGGCGTGCATGTCCACGATGATCAGGCCCTTGGCGTTTTCGGCCAGCACATAAATGCCGCCAACCTGCGCGATGGCGCGGCCCAACGGCCACTCGTGCGTGTCGTCCAGCTTGTCGGCTTCCGTGGTGCTGAGGCCCACCGCGAAGGCGGACGGCGTGGTGGCCACCGGTGGGTGCGTCACGCTCAAGGGCGGCAGCGCGTCGGTCGGCTCATTGAGCTCGGTGTTGGCTGCCACCACGCGAGGCAAGTTCAGGTTGGCGAACGGGTCGACGCCGGTGCCGGTGTGCGCAGAGGGCTGATCGGCGGCAGTCGGCCAGCCCGCCCAGCGGCGCTCTGGCGCGCTGTCTTGCACTCGGGTCCAGGGCAGGGTGTTCTGCTGGTGGGTCGGCGTCGGCCAAGCCACGGCGGGCGCTGCGGCGTCCGCCGAGTTGCCGGCGGTCGAGGTATCCGTTGCGCCTGTCGAGGCGGAGGCCGGGGCGTCTGCACCGATGGGTGTGACATGCGAGGCATCGGCTTTCACCTGACCGGCGCGTGACAAGGCCAGGGCGCTTTCCACCGCCTTGCGCACCGCCTGGTGCACCTCGCGCGAATCGCGGAAGCGCACTTCGATCTTGGTCGGGTGGACGTTCACGTCCACACGCTCAGGGTCGATCTCGATGAACAGCACGTAGGTGGGCTGGCGCGAGCCATGCAACACGTCTTCGTAGGCCGAGCGCACGCCGTGCGAGATCAGCTTGTCGCGCACATAGCGGCCATTCACATAGCAGTACTGCCAGTCGGCGCGCGAGCGGGCGGCATCGGGCAGGCCGGCGCGGCCGTGCACGCGCATCGGGCCGATCTGCAGGTCCACCTCGCGGCTGGTCTCGATGAAGGTGTCACCCAGCACGTCTTGCAGGCGCTGGCTGGCACTGCCGGGGCGCAATTGCTCGACCAGCTTGCCTTCGTGCCACACGCTGAAGCCCACGTCAGGACGTGACAAGGCATGGCGGCGCACCGATTCCAGGCAGTGCGCCAGCTCGGTGGCTTCACTTTTCAAAAATTTACGTCGGGCCGGCGTGCTGAAAAACAGCTCGCGCACCTCGACGCTGGTACCCACGCTGCGCGCCGCCGGGCTCAACTCGCCGGAGCGTGCATCCAGGCGGTGCGCATGGGCGGCGTCGCCCGTCCGGCTGGAGATCGAGGCATCAGACACCGAGGCAATGGCCGCCAGAGCTTCACCCCGAAAACCCATGGTGCCGACGCTTTCCAGGTCTTCCAGCGAGCGGATCTTGGAGGTGGCATGGCGACGCAGCGCCAGGGGCAGCTCTTCGAGCGGAATGCCGCAGCCATCGTCTTCCACGAGGATCTGGCGGATGCCGCCGGCCATCAGCTTGACGGTGATCTGGCTGGCACCCGCGTCCAGCGCGTTGTCCACCAGTTCGCGCACGACCGAGGCCGGGCGCTCGACCACCTCACCGGCAGCGATCTGACTGATCAGTTCGTCGGGCAGTTCGCGGATGGTGCGGCGAGGACGCACCTCACCGACTCCTGAGGCTTGCGCATCATCGGACAAGGGGGCGCGGGCAGGCTCTTGCGTCATCCCCGTATTGTAGGAGGCTGGGGGTGGTCGGCCCCGAGAGGCTCACGAATCGCCCTGATAATCCGGCGCCATGGAAATCATCTACTTTCTCATCGATTTCATCCTGCATGTCGACAAGCACCTGGCCGAATTCGTCCAGACCTACGGCATGTGGGTGTACGCCCTGCTGTTCCTGATCGTGTTCGTGGAAACCGGTCTGGTGGTGATGCCCTTTCTGCCGGGTGATTCCCTGCTGTTCATGGTGGGGGCTCTCGCGGGCACCGGCGCCATGAGCTTGCCGGTGGCGATGGCGGTGCTGCTGGTGGCGGCCATTGCGGGCGACCAACTCAACTACACGATCGGACGCTACATCGGGCCCAAGGTGTTCCAGTGGGAGGACTCACGCTGGTTCAACCGCAAGGCCTTTGACGCCGCCCACAACTTCTACGAGAAGCACGGTGGCATCACCATCATCCTCGCGCGCTTCATGCCTTTCATCCGCACCTTCGCACCCTTTGTCGCCGGCGTGGCCGAGATGAACCGTGCCACCTTCACCGCCTACAACGTCATCGGCGCGTTGATCTGGGTGTGTGGACTGACCACGGTGGGCTACCTGTTCGGTAACCTGCCGTTTGTGCAGCAGCACCTGAGCAAGATCATCTGGGCGCTGATCCTGATCCCGGGCTTGATTGCGCTGTTCGGGGCCTGGAAGGCCAGTCGCCAAGCCCGCACGGCAGCCTGACGCGCAGCCCACCCATTACAACGGCCCGCAAGGGCCGTTGTGCGTTTTCGGGCCTCCCACGTATCACATGGCGTTGCCGCGAGCCAGGGGCGGGTTCTTCTCGAAGTAGCGGGCAATGCCGGCCATCAGGGCCTCGGCCAGCTGATCCTGATAGCTGTCGTCCTTGAGTTTGGACTCTTCTTCCGGATTGGTGATGAAGCCCGTTTCCACCAGGATGGAGGGGATGTCCGGGGCCTTGAGCACGGCAAAGCCTGCCTGCTCAACGCGGGGTTTGTGTAGCCGTCCGACCTTGCCCAGGTGACCCAGCACGGCCGAACCCAGCTTGAGGCTGTCCTTGATCTGCGCCGTGGTCGACATGTCGAGCAAGGTGCGCATGATCGCGGCATCCTTGGCCTTGATGTTCACGCCGCCCACCAGGTCGGAGGCATTCTCCTTCTTGGCCAGCCAGCGTGCCGAGGCGCTGGAGGCGCCGTTCTCTGACAGCACGAACACCGAGGCACCCCGTGCCTGCGGGTTGGTGAAGGCGTCGGCGTGGATGGAGACGAACAGATCCGCCTGCACGCGGCGGGCTTTGTTGACACGCTCGTGCAAGGGCACAAAGTAGTCGGACTCGCGTGTGAGCATGGCGCGCATGCCCGGTGTGGCATTGATGCGATTGCGCAACTTTTGGGCCACGGCCAGCACCACGTTCTTTTCATACAGCCCGCTGGGGCCGATGGCGCCGGGGTCTTCGCCACCATGGCCGGCGTCCAGCGCCACGATGACCAGACGTTGCGCGCTGGCGCGTGGGTTGCCAGTGGCCACAGTGGTTTTACGGTCGACGCCCGGCTTGTCCGCCTTGTCGGCTTTCTCAGCGGGGCGTGGCGCGGCCTTGGCCACGGCCTTGTCTTGCGATTTGCCATGCAGAGAACCAATGAACTCGTCAAGCGCGTCGTTCATGGCCGCAGCGGCCTGTTCGGAACTGCCGGCTTCGGGCTTGGTTGTGGCCAGGGGAGGCGCAGATGGCACCGAGGGCTGTGGCCCGGCGCCGGTGCCCGGCACGTTGCCAGCGCCAGGAGCGGACATGTAGGCCCCAGGGCTGGTACCGATGGCTGGTTTGCCGGGGGCTGCCGGTGCCGCGGGGGGCGTCAAGGCGTGGCTGCGCTGCAAGGCCAGAATCGGGTCGGCGTCCAGCGTGGGGTAGAGGTCAAACACCAGTCGGTGCTGGTAGGCCGCCACCGGCGCCAGGCCGAACACCTGAGGTTTGGTCTGCTGCTTCAGGTCCAATACCAGACGAACCACATTGGGCTTGTTCTGCCCCACGCGCACGCCGGCGATGAAGGGGTCGTCCGAGCGAACCTTGCTGACCAACTCCTTGATCTGCGGACTCAGGGCCAGGCCCTCGATGTCGATGACCAAACGGTTGGGATGCTCGACCGCAAAGAAGTTGGCGTTGAGCGCCGTGTCAGACTCCAGCGTGACGCGGGTATAGGCCTCGGCCGGCCACACGCGCACGGCCACCAGGTCGGCACCCCACGCCAGCTGCTGAGGTCCCAGGCACAGCACCACGGCGCCACCCAGCGATTGCTGAAGCAGCTTGCGGCGGGACGCGGACACCGGAGCGAGATGTTTCTGACTCATGGTTGGGTCATCCCCTTGATCGCCTCCATCCGCAAAGTCTCGCCCGTGGGGGTGAGGGCTTCCAGGCGCACTTCGCGGCGCGTGTCGGAGACGGGAGTGAGGTGCAGTCGCAGATCAGGGCGAGGCAACAGGCCTGCGGCCTGCTCGGGCCACTCGGCCAGTTTCAGACCGGGCGCGGCAAACAGGTCGCGGAAACCTGCGTCTTCCCATTCCTGCGGATCATTGAAGCGGTAAAAGTCAAAGTGATGAATCTGGATGCCGCCTGGGGCTTCGTGGGGTTCGACCACCGCGTAGCTGGGGCTCTTGATGCGACCTTCGACCCCCAGAGCCCGCAGCAGATGCCGCGTGAAGGTGGTTTTGCCTGCGCCCAGCGTGCCGTGCAGCTCGATGTACACCGTGCCCCCTTGGCTGAGCAGGGGGCGCAGACCCTCGGCCAGACGCTGGGCCATGGCGCCGCAGTCGCTTTCGTCCGACCAGAAGAAAGCGTCGGCGGGGGAGGGGGGCGAACTTGCTACGATCGACACATGCATCCTGAACTTCAGTCACCTTTGACCAATGGGCCACGCCTGCAGGCCGATCCTGCCGAGGTCATGGCTCAACTGCGCCAGTGGGCGACAACGTTGGGATTTTCTCAGATTGGCGTAGCCGATGTGGATTTGTCAAGTGCAGAGCCCGGTTTGATGGCCTGGCTGGCGCGTGGTTTCCACGGCGAGATGCGCTACATGGCCAGCCACGGCCTCAAGCGCGCGCGTCCGGCCGAGCTGGTGCCGGGCACCGTGCGTGTGATCACGGCGCGCATGGACTACCTGCCCGCCAGTGTGGCCGCCGAGGGCTGGCAGGCGGTGGAGTGGGCGCGCTTGCAACGTCCCGACGCCGCGGCCGTGTCGATGTACGCCCGCGGGCGGGACTATCACAAGGTGCTGCGCGCGCGCCTGCAAAAGCTGGCCGATCAGCTGGCCGCTTTGATCGGGCCATTGGGCTACCGCGTCTTCACCGATTCGGCCCCTGTGCTGGAGGTTGAACTGGCCAGCCGAAGTGGCGTGGGCTGGCGTGGCAAACACACCTTGCTGCTGTCGCGCGAGGCCGGCTCCACTTTCTTTTTGGGTGAGATCTATGTGGACGTGCCCTTGCCGTTGACGGAGCCGGTCACGGCGCACTGCGGCGCCTGCCGTTCGTGCATGGACATGTGCCCCACCCAGGCCATCGTGGGAGAGCGTCAGGTGGATGCACGCCGTTGCATCTCTTACCTCACCATCGAGCACGATGGCCCGATCCCGGCTGAGCTGCGACCCTTGATGGGCAACCGCATCTACGGCTGTGACGACTGCCAGCTGGCCTGCCCGTGGAACAAGTTCGCACAGCGCGCCCGCGTGCCCGATTTCGATGTGCGCCCGGCCTTGAACGATCCGACGCTGCTGCAACTGTGGCGGTGGGACGAGGCCACCTTCTTGCGCCTGACCGAAGGCAGCCCGATCCGGCGCATTGGTCATGCACGCTGGCAGCGCAACATCGCGGTGGCGATGGGCAATGCGCTGGCCGCCTGGCGCGATCGCGTACTCACGGCCGACGAGGCCAGCTTGCGTGCCCAGATGGTGCAGGCCCTGCAAGCCTGGCTGGCAGCCCCCACGGTGACGGGGGAGGCCCAGGCGCAGGTGGCGGAGCATGTGCACTGGGCCTTGGCCCAGCAACACGCCCCGCAGTGACGCTCAATCAGCGCTGGTTCAGCTGTTGACCAGCACGACCTTGCCGCGCACCTGACGGGTGCCCATCAGCGCAAAGGCTTCCTTGAGCTGCGACATCGGCAGCTTGTGCTCGATGACGGGCTTGATCTTGCCTTCCATGTACCAGGCAGCCAATTGCATCAGGCACGCAGCGTTGTTTTGCGGTTCGCGGCGGGCGAACTCGCCCCAGAACACGCCCATGACCGAGGCGCCCTTGAGCAGCGTCAGGTTCAGTGGCAGCGAGGGGATGGCGCCATTGGCAAAGCCCACCACCAGCAGGCGGCCGCGCCAGCCGATGGAACGGAAGGCCTGCTCGGTCAGGTCGCCGCCGACCGGGTCATAGATCACGTCCGGGCCCTTGCCTTCGGTCAGGGTCTTGAGCTCGTCGCGCAGGTTCTGCGTGCTGTAGTTGATGGTGGCGTCGGCCCCCAGTTCCTTGCAGAGCGCGCACTTCTCGTCGGTCGAGGCCGCGGCGATCACCTTGGCACCCGCGGCCTTGGCGATCTGGATGGCGGCGGTGCCCACGCCCCCGGCGGCGCCCAGCACCAGCACGGTCTCGCCTGCCTTCAAGGCAGCGCGGTCCATCAGGCCGTGGTAGGTGGTGCCATAGGTGCACAGGAAGGCGGCGGCGTCCTCAAACGAGAAGGCTGGCGGCAGCGGCATCAGCACCGTGGCTTTCGAGATCGTGTGTGTGCCAAAACCGCCTGTGCCGCCGAAGCCGGCTACGTGGCTGCCCACGCTCAGGTGCTTGACGCCATCGCCCACGGCTTCGACCACGCCTGCAAACTCGGCTCCCGGCACGAAGGGCAGGGGCGGCTTCATCTGGTACTTGCCCTGCACGATCAGCAGGTCGGGGAAGTTCAGGCTGGCGGCCTTGATGGCCACGCGCACCTCGCCCGGTCCGGGCTCGGGGGTGGGGGCGTCTTGCCAGGTCAGGGCATCAGGGCCGCTCAGTTCGTTGCAGATCCAGGCTTGCATGTTGAAAATGTCTCCGAGGGTCGTTGAGCCCTGAACTGGGTCACAGGGCGTTCTTGTCAAAGGTGTTGCACTGGCGGATGTCGCCGGTGTCCATGCCGCGCTTGAACCAGGTCATGCGCTGCTGGCTGGTGCCGTGTGTGAAGCTTTCGGGGGACACGGCACCCCCACTTTTGCGTTGCAGGGTGTCGTCGCCAATCTGGGCGGCCGCATTCAGGGCCTCTTCCACATCACCGGCTTCGATGATCTGGCGGCTGTTTTGCGCGTGGTGGGCCCATACGCCGGCGTAGCAGTCGGCTTGCAGCTCCAGTCGCACGCTCATGGCGTTGTACTGGGTCTCGCTCAGGCGCTGGCGCATCTGGTCCATCTTGGCCGAGGTGCCGACCAGGTTCTGCACATGGTGACCCACCTCGTGCGCGATCACATAGGCTTGGGCGAAGTCGCCCGGGGCGCCCAGGCGCTCACGCATCACGTCGAAAAAGTCCAAGTCCAGATAGACCTTGTTGTCGCCCGGGCAGTAAAAGGGGCCCATGGCCGACTGGCCGGTGCCGCAGGCCGTGGGGACGGCGCCGCGAAACAGCACCAGCTTGGGGTCCTGGTATTGACCGCCCGCTTGCTGAAACAGCACGCGCCAGACGTCTTCGGTGTCCGCCAGCACGGTGCGCACGAAGCGGGTGGCTTCGTCATTGGCCGGTGGGGTGTTGGGACCGGGGGCGTTGACGGTCGGGGCGTCGCCACCACCCAGCAGGTTGAGCACCGTCATGGGGTTGATGCCCAGAAAGTAGCTGGCCACCAAGGCGATCACCACGCCGCCCAGGCCCAGCTTGCCGCCGCCGAGCCCGATGCCGGACGGGCGCCCGCCACCATCACGGACGTCTTCGACGTTGTCGCTTTCTCGGTTGCCTTGCCAACGCATGGGACGGTCCTTTCGGAATGGACGTGGGGCACATCGCTTGCGCCAAATGGTAGCAGCGGCCACCTAGAATCCAGGGCCCGGTTCCGTCTTGCGGATCGACTGCGGCACTTTCTTTTGCCCCACCCCCTGATCATGTCGTTTTTGTCCGTTTTCAACCGCTCGGCCACGTCCTCTGCGACAGGTGCCGACCGCCTGTCCATGCCGACCCGCTGGCTGTGGCTGGTGGCCTTGGCGTCCCTCGCCTGGCGGGGCTGGATGGCCGCTGTCATGCCCTTGACGGGCGATGAAGCGCTGTTCTACTGGTGGGCGCGCTTTCTGGACTATGGCTATTACGACCACCCGCCCATGGTGGCCTGGTGGATTGCCGGGATGCGTGCGGTGCTGGGGGATGCCGAATGGGCCATTCGGATGCCAGCGGTGCTCTTGCCCTTGGGCGTGGGCTGGGCGCTGTGGTGGGCGTGGTCGCCGGTCAGTCGCGAGCGGGCGGCCTGGGCCATCTTGCTGTACTGGCTGGCCCCGGTGAACTGGCTCAATGCCCTGATCGCCACGGACTCGCCGTTGATCTTGTGGGCCGCCTGGGCCACCGCCTCCCTGGTGCGTGCTGAGCAGGCTGCTGACCGGGGGCGTTCGCCGTGGGGGCTGTATGCGTTCAGCGGTTTCTTCATGGGCCTGGCGTTTTTGTCCAAGTACTTCGCCGTGCTGCTGGGGATGGCCTTTGTCGTGTACTTCGCGCTGTGCGCGCGGGCCCGCTGGCGGGGGCTGGTGCTGATCGTGTTGGCGGCCCTGCCGGCCGTGGCGGTGAACGTGCTGTGGAACCTCCAGCATTGCTGGACCAACATCATGTTCAACCTGTTCAACCGCAACGAGGGGGCGGAGGCGTCGCCCGCCAACGTCGTGGTGTACCTGGTGATGATGGCCTACCTGATCAGCCCGGTGTTGTTGTGGCTGGGCTGGCGCCATCGCAGCGCGTGGCGTGAGGGCCTGAAGGGCCAGGCCTTGCTGGTGTGCGCCGCGGTGGTTCCGCTGGCGCTGTTTGGCGTGTTGGCGATCAAGAAGGAAATCGGCCTGCATTGGGTCATGGGCTTCTATCCCTTCCTGTTTGTGATGTGGACCTGGGCTTTGCCGGCTTCAGCCTTGCGCACGGCGGCGCGCGGCCTGGGCGTCTTCCTGGTCTTGCACTTGCTGGTCGCAGGGGGGGCCGCGCTATCTGATCTGAGCCAGTGGCATCGCATGTCATCACACGTCCGGGTGGTCGAGAAGAACTACCACCGGTTCGTCGAAGCGGCCCGCGCTGATGAGATGGTCAAACAGGTGCAGGTGCCCGGTGTGGTGCTGGCGTCGAATGCTTACTCTGCGGCCTCGATCTTTGGCTATGCCGCGGGTCACCATGTGCCGGTGCTGGGCATCGGCGGCAAGCATGCGCGCCAAGATGACCTGATCGTGGATTACGCGGCGCTGGAGGGCAAGACCATCCGCGTGATGGCCACGCGCAAGCTGTCGCCGGACGATTACCGGGGCTTCTTTGACTCGGTGCGCTTGCTGACCTTTGAGCAAGACGGGGCGACCTTCTACGCCTTGGAAGGCGTCAACTTCTCGTACGCAGCCTACCGCGAGCAGGTGATGGCCGAGGTCAACCGCCGTTACTACGCCTTCCCGTCGTGGTTGCCGGTGTGGGGCTGCAGTTTCTGCCAACGTTATTGCGGTGCCGATCGCTGTACGCCCTGAATGGTTTTTGACCCGAGACCACCTGAACGGGGGGCGTAGAATCGTCGCTCTCCTTCTGCCCTGAGGCCATTGTGAGCGCTATGTCTGCTGTGTCTGAATCGTCCCTGCCTGTCGTCATCGTCGGTGCGGGGCTGGCTGGTTTGACGGTGGCCTTGCACCTGGCAGAAACGCAGCCCGTGATCGTGCTGGCCAAGCGCGAGATGCACGAAGCTGCCACGGCCTGGGCCCAGGGTGGCATCGTCGGCGTGCTGGGCAGCGACGACAGCATCGAGTCCCATGTGCGCGACACCCAGGAAGCCGGCGGCGGCCTGGTTGACGAGCGCACCGCCGAGTTCATTGCACGCCACAGTGCCGAAGCCATTGAGTGGCTGGTTGCACGCGGTGTGCCGTTCTCGCCCGATCCGGCCGGTCCGCTGGGCCTGCACCTGACTCGCGAAGGCGGCCATGCGGTGCGCCGCATCGCCCACGCGGCCGATGCCACCGGTAAGGCCATTCACGATGTGCTGCTCGACGAGGTCAAGCGTCATCCCAACATCACCTTGCGTGAGAAGTGGATGGCGATCGACCTGATCACCGAGCGCCACCTGAAGAAGAACGCGGTGGAGTCGGGTGCGACGCAGCGCTGTCACGGCGTGTACGCCCTGGACATCGAAACCCACCGCGTGGAGACCCTGGTCGCCTCGGCGGTGGTGCTGGCCACCGGCGGTGTGGGCAAGGTGTACCGCTACACCAGCAACCCCGACACCTCGACCGGCGACGGCATTGCCATGGCTTGGCGCGCCGGCTGTCGCGTGGCGAACATGGAGTTCATCCAGTTCCACCCGACCTGCCTGTACCACCCGCAAGAGCGCAGCTTCCTCATCACCGAAGCGCTGCGTGGCGAGGGTGCCATCTTGCGTTTGCCCGATGGCACGCGCTTCATGCCTGAGCACGACGAGCGCGGCGAACTGGCTCCCCGTGACATCGTCGCCCGCGCCATTGACTTCGAGATGAAGAAGCATGGCCTGGACCATGTCTGGCTGGATGCGACCCACCTGGGCGAGGACTTCCTGAAGGAGCACTTCCCCACGATCCACGCGCGTTGCCTGTCCCTGGGCATCGACATTGCCAAGCAGCCGATTCCGGTCGTGCCAGCGGCGCACTACACCTGCGGTGGCGTGGTGACCGACCTGCATGGCCGCACCGACCTGCCGGGTCTGTATGCCGTGGGCGAGACCACCTACACGGGCCTGCACGGCGCCAACCGCCTGGCCAGCAACTCGCTGCTGGAGTGTGTGGTGTTGGGCCGCACTTGCGCCGACGACATCACCGCACAGATCCCGGCCAGCGCCCCCAAGGTGTCGGGCTGGGACGAAAGCCAGGTGTCGGATGCCGACGAAGAGGTCGTGATCGCCCACAACTGGGACGAGTTGCGCCTGGTGATGTGGAACTACGTGGGCATCGTGCGCACGACCCGTCGCCTGGAGCGCGCACTGCACCGCATCAAGCTGCTGCGCCACGAGATCGACGATTACTACGCGGCCTTCCGCGTCACGCGCGACCTGCTGGAGTTGCGCAACCTGGTCGATTGCGCCGAACTGATCGTGCGTTCGGCCTTGTCGCGTCAGGAAAGTCGCGGCCTGCACTTCAGCCGCGACTACCCGCGCACGCTGCCGGTGAGCTTCCCCACCATCTTGAGCAAGAAGCCCAAGAAGAAGGACGCCTGGTTGCCTTGAGGGGGCGCATGGCCCTCATCGGCCGCGCTTGACGCCGCCGATGGGGCTTGCCGGACTCAGCCGCCGATGCGTTCCAGCACGCGCAGCGAGAAGTCCACGGCCTTGACGTCCTTGGTCAGCTTGCCGATCGAGATGCGGTCCACGCCGGTGGCGGCGATGTCGCGCAGCTGGTCCATGGTCACACCGCCCGAGACTTCGAGCAGCGCAGCACCCTGAGCGACCTCCTGGTTGATGCGCACGGCTTCGCGCATCATCTCGTTGCTGAAGTTGTCCAGCAGCACGCTCACGGCACCTGCGGCCAGGGCTTCACGCAACTGGTCGAGCGTTTCCACTTCCACCTGAATCGTGATCTGCTCGCGCAGCGGCGAGGCTTGCGCGGCCACCAGGGCTTGGGCGTTCTTCAAGGCGGCGGTCACGCTGCCGGCGGCGGCAATGTGGTTTTCCTTGATCAGGATGCCGTCGTACAAAGCCAGGCGCTGGTTGGCGCCGCCACCCACGCGCACGGCGTACTTTTGCGCCAGACGCAGGCCAGGCAAGGTCTTGCGGGTGTCGAGCACCACGCAGCCACGCGGGTTGGGCGAAGCGCCCTCGATGGCCTGCATGTGACGGTGGGTGAGGGTGGCCACGGCCGACAAGGTCTGCAGGAAGTTGATGCCGGGGCGCTCGGCCGTCAGCATGGCGCGGGCATCGGCTTCGATCAGGCAGACCTCGGTGTTGGCGGCCATCAGGGCACCTTCTTCGTAGGCCCACTGGATGCGGGCGCTGGGGTCGAGCTTCAGCAGGCAGGCCTCGAACCAGTCACGGCCGCACAGCACGGCTTCTTCGCGCACCAGCAAGCGTGCCTTCACGCGTTGGTTGGCGGGCACCAGCTGCGCCGTCCAGTCGCACACGCCCACGTCTTCGAACAGGGCGTCGCGCACATTGCGCTCACGGGCTTCTTGCAGGGTTTCGTTGTGGTCGAACATGGGGAGTCGCAATGGGCAAAAAGACAAGTGACGGCGGCTGCAATCAGGCCGCGCCGATGTTGGACACGAAGCCCTGGGCGGGCTTGGTGATGGCAGCCGGGTTCTTGGCCACGAAGTCGAGCATGCGGTCGATGCAACCATGGGCCTTGACGCGGATGTCTTCGGGCACGGTGATCTCGCCAGTGCCCTTTTCCAGGCAGTCCAGCACGCCTTGCAGGGCGTTCATGGCCATCCAGGGGCAGTGGGCGCAGCTCTTGCAAGTGGCGCTGTTGCCCGAGGTGGGGGCTTCCAGCAGCACCTTGTGGGGCGCCAGTTGGCGCATGCGGTGCAGGATGCCGTTGTCGGTGGCGACGATGAACTCGGGCGCGTCGGACTCGACCACAGCCTTGAGCAGCTGCGAGGTCGAGCCCACCACGTCGGCCTGGGCCACCACGCTGTCGGGCGATTCGGGGTGCACCAGCACCAGGGCGTTCGGGTGGTCCTTCTTGAGCAGGTCCAGCTCCAGGCCCTTGAACTCGTCGTGCACGATGCAGGCGCCATTCCACATCAGCATGTCGGCGCCGGTTTCCTTCTGGATGTAGTGGCCCAGATGGCGATCGGGCGCCCACAGGATTTTTTCGCCCTGGTCCTTGAGGTGCTGGACGATGGCCAGCGCGCAGGAGCTCGTCACCATCCAGTCGGCGCGGGCCTTCACCGCGGCGCTGGTGTTGGCGTACACCACCACCTTGCGGTCGGGGTGGGCGTCGCAGAACTTGATGAAGTCCTCGGCGGGGCAACCCAGGTCGAGGGAGCAGGTGGCGTCCAGGTCGGGCATCAGCACGCGCTTGCCGGGGCTCAGGATCTTGGACGACTCGCCCATGAACTTCACGCCGGCCACGATCAGGGTCTGGGCGGCATGGTCACGGCCGAAACGGGCCATTTCCAGCGAGTCCGACACGCAGCCACCGGTCTCCATGGCCAGGTCTTGCAGGTCGCCATCGACGTAGTAGTGGGCGACCAGCACGGCGTTCTGCGCCTTGAGCAGCTCCTTGATGCGGGCCTTGACGCGTGCCTTCTCATCCGGTGCCAGCGGGGCGGGCACCTTGGCCCAGGCGTGGGCCGTGCAGGTGGCGCCGCTGGCGTCCTGCAGGTCGTAGTCGTAGGAAACGGTGTCGGTGGGGTTCATGGTCGTTGTCGTCTCGTGAACGGTCTGGACGCAAAGGAGCGTGTCTGGGCGTGTCTGGGCGCATCCGGCTCAGGCGCGCCAAGCGGGGGTCAAGTGTGTCGGCTGCGCCGGCGTTTGTCGAGCCAAGCCACGATTTCACATGACAGCCATACGGTGAAAAACGCGAACAGGATGTCACTGAAAAAATGGCCGCCTTGCAGGATGCGTCCCAGGCCCACCACGCCGCCGGTCACGATGCCGATGAGCAGCCAGCGGCGGCGCCACAGCGGGCCACAGGTCAGGCCCAGGCTCATCAGCCAGAAGCCCGCCGCGGCATGGCTGCTGACGAAGCTGCGGTTGCGCTCGGGCGTGGCGCCTTGCACGAAGGGGCCTTGGTAGGTGTCCTTGCCGCCAAACTCAACCACTTGCACGGGGCGGGGGCGCCCCATGTGGTTCTTGAAGATGCCTTCGATGATGAGACCTGGGCCCAGCAGGCCGCACACCACGGCCACGGTGGCCAGGTGGCGCCAGGAGCCGCCCGCACGCTGTGCCAGGCTGTGCTCGCCTTGCTTGGCAAAGTGGCGCGCCAACAGGGGCGCCACCAAGGCATACACCGCCAAGGCGATCACCAACCCGCGACCAATCCACGGCGTCCAGTCGTACAGGGCCAGCACCACGGGTTGGTTGCGGTGAAAGAAGCCCAGTTCTGGATCGTAGTAGCGCGCCGAGATCAGCAGGTCCAGACCCGGGAACTTGGCGAAGATGGCCAGGGCGAAGAAGAGCAGCGCCCAGATCAGGTGGGTGAGGCGCTGCAGGCTGACCTCGTCGGCCGCCTGATCATCTGGCGGAAGGGATGCAGACTCAGTCATCTTGACTTGGGGCGGACGTCGTTTCCGCAGAACGTGGACCGTAGCCAAGGAAGCCACGCAGGAAGTAGACGTGCAACTCAACCGCGCGGTCTGGCCCCACCGGCACCCGCACAGACTTCATGAGACGGGTGGTCGCAAAGCGGCTGGTGATCTGGGTTGGCTCGCGTTTGTTCGTCAGCAGCAGCACATCGGCACCCACCTGATCAGGCAGGCTGTGCGTCATCTCATAGTGGTTGTTGTGCGTGCCTCTGGGATTCCAGTACAGCGTGCGCACGTGTTGCTCGCGCCAGTGGTAAGCCGCATGGGTGATCAGCAGACGCTGGTCGGTCAACACCGGCAGACCGGTGGTGGTGGGGTCGGTGATGGCGGGCGTGAGTTGTTGGAATGCCGCATCCCAGCCCCGCATGCGCACAAGCACATCAAGCTTGGCGGGCAGCGTGGGGCCGACGATGTCACGCAGGTGCAGCACGGCCGATGTCAGCACGATGTTGCTCAGCAAGGCAGCCATCAGCCAGCGGTTGGGGCGGGGAGCCGACAAGCGTTGCAGCGGCGGGCTCAGGCGCGCAGCGATCAACAGTGTGAAGCCGACCATGGACGGTGCGGCCCAGTTGACATGGGCATCGGCATGGAAAGCTTGCACCAGCGCGATCAGCTGCAAGGGCACGCTGAGCGCCCACAAGTAGCGGAAGCTCGATTCAGAGGCGAGGTAGTAAGGTGAGTTGCGTGCGGCGACCTTGCGAGGTGTGGCCACCTCATCTGGCATGACCGCCGGACGGGTCGGGTCCATGATGGTGGTGGCAGCCCACTGGCTGGCGGGCACAGACACCATCTGGCTGTCGCTCGCTTGAGGTTGGCCACGACGTCGACGCAACCACCAGCCAGCCAGCACGGCCACGGGGCCCAGCATCAGGATCTGACCAACTGCGAACACCAGCACGGGCTCCAAGCCCCCACTGCGTGATGATTGCGTGGTGATCTCGGCCGTGTGCTGCAGGGTGGGGAAGCCGTTGTGCGCGTTCCACCACAAATTGGGCGACAGCAAGGCCACGGCCGTGATCAGGGTGAGCCATGGGCCCAGTCGGAACAAGCCTCGGCGTGGACCGTGGATGGCCCACAGCGCCCAGATGGCGGTCACGGCAAAGGCCGCCATCGTGTACTTGCTCATCAGGCCCAGACCACAGAACACACCCAGGGCGATCCAATAGCCGATGCGGTCGGTGACCTGCGCGCGCCACAGCATCCATCCGGCCAGCGTCCAGCACAGGACCAAGGGCGCGTCGGTGCTGGCGAACATGCCGAGCAAGCCGACGGCCGGGATGGTGGCGAACAGCGCTGCTGCGACCACACCAGTGCGCACGCCGCTGCTGGTTGGCCACAATGCCCGCGCAAAGCCGACCATGGCCAGCGCTGACAAGGGGTAGAGCAGCATGACCAGCAGCTTCACGCCGAGCACGCCGTTGCCAAACAGTTGCGTGCTCAACCAGATCAGCCCGGCAATCATCGGGGGCTTGGAGTAGTAGCCCCAGGACAGGTCTTGCGCCCAGTCCCAGTACTGCGCTTCGTCAAAAAACAGCGAGATGCCGGAAGACTGAACAACCCACAGGCGGTAACAGAACAGCCCGATCAGGAAAACCAGCAGCAAGCCCAGAGAGGGGCCCCACAGGCGTGGCCAGCGCGAGGCACTGCGAGCGGGCGCTTGAGAAGCAGCAGAGGAAGGGCGACTCATGGGCATCAGTCCTGACGGTGCCATGCCTGATCGGCATCCTGGGGCGCGGTGTGGCTGGTGTGGTACGGGGCGATCTCACCACGGTTGTAATAGATGCGGATCAGCAGTTCGGCGATCACGCCGGTGGTCAGGAACTGCAGGCCACCGAGCACGCAGAAGAAGCCCAGCCACAGCAGCGGGCGGCCGCCGATGTCTTCACCGCTGATCTTCAGGGCCGCCAGGTAGGCCAGGATCAGGCCACCGATCATGGACACGCCCAAGCCCACCCCGCCGAAGAAGTGGCCGGGGCGGCTGGCAAAGCGCAGGAAGAAATTGACGGACAGCAGGTCGAGCACCACGCGCAGCGTGCGCGAGATGCCGTACTTGGACTCACCGTGGGCGCGGGCATGGTGGCTGACCGGCTCTTCGGCCATGCGGGCTGGGGAGGTGACGGTGGCCATCCAGGCCGGGATGAAACGGTGCATTTCGCCGTACAGGCTCACGCGCTTGAGCACGCTGGCGCGGTAGGCCTTGAGGCTGCAACCCAGGTCCTTGAACTCCAGCTGCGTGATCTTGCGGATGATGCGGTTGGCGATCTTGGAGGGCACCTTGCGCAGCCACAGGCCGTCTTGGCGGTTCTGACGCCAGCCGGCGACCAGGTCCATGTCTTCCTTGAGCAGACGGGCCACCAGCTTGGGGATGTCCTTGGGGTCGTTCTGCAGGTCGCCGTCGAGGGTGACGATGACGTCGCCGCGCGAGGCGTCGATGCCAGCCTGCATGGCGGCGGTCTGGCGGAAGTTGCGCCACAGGTGGACCGGGCGGACGTGCGGGCCGCGCAGGCGTGCCTGTTCGTCGAGCTTTTCACGCGTGCCGTCGCGACTGCCGTCGTTGACGATCAGCAGCTCCCACTCAAAGGGGTAGTTGCCCAGGGCGTCGTGCACGGCCGTGACGAAGGGCTCGACGTTGTCGACCTCGTTGTACATCGGCACGACGATGGAGAGGCGGTGCGGTGGGACGTCGGTCAGGACGTCGCCCGACGGGGCGGTGAAGGTGGTCATGGTGCGATTTTCCAGCATATGGGGGCGTCGGCTCAGGGGGTGCCGCGGGGCGGGTGGCCACGCTGAGGCGAGGGCGAAGAGGGGAGTTGGCTGAGCAGCCAGGCCAGTGCGCCAGCGAAAACGGCGCACAGCAGAAAACAGACGTGCAGGGCGAGGGCGGCGCTCACGGCCAAGGCCAGCGCGGGCGAGGTGGCGCTCAGGTGCGCGGCCATGCCCGCCCAGACGCCGGCCTCGTAGGTGCCAAAACCGGCCGGGCCTTGCAAGGGAACGACGGCGGCCAACTCTCCACCGAGGGCGCCGGACCAGGCGGTGCCCCAGTTGCTGCCGCTGATGGCCGACAGCAGGCAGGCGCCCGCGGCCAGCTTCACGCTCCAGTTGGCCAGCGTCAGCAACCAGGCCATGGGGCGGTGGTGGGCGGGCTCCAGCAGGGCGTGGCGCAGGCGCTGCAGCACTTGGGTCACCTTGCCTGCCGGGGGCGTTGGAGCGGTGGGTGCTGTGGCGGACGATTCGGGGTGCTGCCCATACCAGAGGCGCATGCCCCAGCTCACCATCCACCAGCCCAACACCATCGCGGCCAGCGCCGCGGCGCGCCAGACCAGCGGCACACCGGGCCACAGCAGCACACCCAGGGTGACCAGCACGATGAGGTCCTGCACTCGCATCCACAGCAGGCAGGCCACCGCGCGGGGCAGCGGCAGGTTCAATTCACGTGAGGCCAACCAGGGAAAGCTCAGCTCGCCGGCGCGCATGGGCAGCAGGTTGACGGCGGCGTTGTGCATCAGGATGACGCGCAGGGAGTCGGTGCGCAGGCCCAGCCAACGTCGAGGCGCACGGGTGTGGTCGTCGAGGGCCAGCACCACCTGCAGGCGTGCGGCACGCAGACCGTAGCTCAACAGCAGGCCACACAGTGTCAGCGCCCAGATGCCGATGCTCGGCCGTGTGATGGCTTCGCGCACTTCGGAGAACGGGGTGTGACTCAGCAGCCAGGCGAGCAGCGCCAGGCCCACGGTCCAGGCCACGATCATCTTGATGCGGGCTTTGGGCGTGGCCGAGGGACTCTGCGGTGGCGGCGGGCTCTGAGGCAGCACGGGGGCGGGGTGGGTTCAGATCAACCCTCTATTGTCTCGCATCTCCGCCTCGCGTGTGGGACGGCCGGGGGGCAGGGCACCCAGAATGTGCGTGGGGGCAGACAGTGAGGGCCCGGTGCGGCGCCTGGCGCGGATTCGGGGGCAACTGGGTGGACAATTTCGGCTCAGAATTTCGATTCCCCTTCATTTCGAGGATGACTGAGCATGACGACGAACTTTGCGACCTGCGACCTGTGCGACGACCACAAGAATGACACCGATGGCGCCTTCCGTGTGCTGCCCCCGGTGTTCAAGGACTACGGCAAGCGCATCAAGTTCAGCGGCCCGGTCAGCACCGTGAAGTGCTTTGAGGACAACACGCTGGTGAAGGCCGCTGTGGACTCTGCTGGCAACGGTCGCGTGTTGGTGGTCGATGGCGGTGCCTCGTTGCGTCGCGCACTGGTGGGTGGCAACTTGGGCAAGGCCGCGGCCAAGAACGGCTGGGCTGGCGTGATCGTGGACGGTTGCGTGCGCGACTCGGCCGAACTGGCCGAGTGCGATGTGGGCATCCGTGCGCTGGGTCTGATGCCCCTGCCGACCGAAAAGCGCAACGAGGGCCAGACCGATGTGGCCGTTCAGATCCAGGGCGTGTGGGTGCGCCCCGGTGACTGGCTGTATGCCGACGAAGACGGCATCGTCATCATGGACAAGCCCAAGGCCTGATCCGTTTCAGCCCTGAGACCTTCTCAGGGTGTGGGCCACAGCGCACCGCGCTGCACGGCCCAGCGCCACTGGGCCAGCCAGGCATCGACTTCAGCCTGAGCGGCCACCAGGGCTTGCTCATTGGCCAGGCGGCGTGCTTGCAGCACCTCGCTCAGGGCGCCTTCGCCCAGGGCAAAGCCCTTGTCCAGCGAGCGGGCCACCGATTGCAGTTGCTGCAGTCCCTCTTGTGCCAGTTGCCACAGACGCAGGCTGTCTTGCGCGTCTTGCTGCAGCAGGGTCAGGTCCCGATTGAGCTGGCGCAGTGTGTCTTCATGGCGCTGCTGGGCGGCGTCGGCCAGGGCTGCGCTCGATTGCGCGCCCAGGTCGCGGGCCGTGCTGCCGATGGGCCACGACAAGGTCAGCGCGACCATCTTTTCGGCGCTGCCGCGCGCCTGTCCCACTTTCACACCTACCGTGGGGTCGGCGGTGGTGTCGGAGCGGTCCAGCTGCGCCTGGGCCTGGGCGTAGTCGGCTTCCAGCTGGGACACGCGGGCTTCCGGCGTCTGGGCCAGCAGGGTCTGCTGCTCGGCGGCGTTCAGCGTGGTGCTGTGCGAGGGCAGCGTCGGCGTCGCCAACTGCGCGGGCCATCCGGGGAAGGCCGATTGCAGGCTGGTCCAGCGCGCCTGGCGCCGTTGGCTGGCGGCCTGGGCCTGCACGCTCGCTTGCGTCAGGCTGGCTTGCATCTGCAGGCTGTCAATCTGGGCGGCGTCTCCCAGCTTGTGGCGCTTGCTGACAGCCTCGCTTTGTTGCGTCAGCACTTTGACTTGGTCCATCCAGACCTGTTCTTGCCGGTATTCGCGCAGCCAGTCTGCGTAAAGCTGAATGGCTTGCAGGCTCAACTGCCGCCAGGTTTGCTGTTGCCGCGCTTCGGCCAGCGCGTCCTGGCGCTGGGCAGCCTGGTCGGCGGCGTGGGCCTTGCCCGGCAGGCGGATGCCGCGCTCGATGGCGGCTTCCCATTCGGCCTGGGTGGTGCGCGGCGTGGTGGCGTCGGCCTCGTAGGTGCGGCGGCCGTACTGCACCGATGGGGTCCACTCGTGCGGGCCTGCACGCTTTTGGGCGGCCAGGTGGCGCTCGGACTGCGTCTGGGCCAGTTGGGCCAGCCATGCAGGGTGGCGGGCGATGAGCTGGCGCATCAACTCGGCGTCAGGCAGACCCATGGCACCAGACGCGGGTGCCGATGCGGCAGACGCCACCTTGGCCTGGGGCGGGGCGGTCTGGGCGACAGCCTGCATCGATGAGGTGGATTCAGCCGCGGTGGCTAAACCCGATAAGCCGCTGACACAGACACTCAGGATCGCCAGCCGACGCCATGCGGTGGACGGCGTGGTCGGGATGGCGTCCGCAGAGGCCGTGCCGGTGCGCAAGATGTGATGCAACATGATGAAAACCTTCAAGCCTGTGCGGGGGTGTCGTCGGCGTCTGCCTGGACGCCGAAGCGTTCGTACACCAGGGGCAGCAGCAACAGGGTCAGGGCGGTGGAGCTCACCAGGCCGCCGATCACCACGATGGCCAGCGGCTTCTGGATTTCACTGCCGGGGCCGGTGGCGAACAGCAGAGGGATCAGGCCCCCCGCACTGATGGAGGCGGTCATCAGCACCGGGCGCAGGCGGCGCTTGGCGCCTTCCACCACGGCCTGGCGGGGTGTTCGGCCTTCCTCGATCAGTTGGTTGAAGTAGCTCACCATCACCACGCCGTTGAGCACCGCGATGCCCAGCAAGGCAATGAAGCCCACCGACGCCGGCACGGACAGGTATTCACCCGCCACAGCCAGCCCCACCACGCCACCGATCAGGGCCAGTGGGATGTTGGACAGCACCATGGCTGCCTGGCGCACCGAGCCAAAGGTGGAAAACAGCAGGAAGAAGATCAGCAGCAGGGCAATCGGCACGACCAGACCCAGGCGCTGTGCGGCGCGTTGCTGGTTCTCGAACTGGCCACCCCAGGTGACCTGGTAGCCGCTGGGCAAGGGCATGGCCTGGGCCAGCTTGGCCTTGGCCTCGTCGACAAAGCCCACCAGGTCGCGGCCACGCACATTGGTCTGGATGACCACATAGCGTTGGGCCTGCTCCCGGTCGATCTTCACCGGACCGTCGCGGTGGTCCAGGCTCGCCACCGAGCTCAGCGGCACGGCATCGCCGTTCGGTGTCGTCAGGCGCAGTGCCTCAAAATCGGCCGGGCTATTGCGCAGCTCGCTCGCGCCGCGGATGACCAGGGGCGTGCGGCGGCCGTCTTCGTGCACCAACCCGATCGGCTGGCCTTCAACCCAACGGCGCAGGTCGGCCTGGATGCTGGCTGCGTCCAAGCCCAGCCGGCCTGCAGCCTGGCGGTCGATGGTGACCTGCAGGTACTGCACGCCATCGTTGCGCAGGGTCAGGGTGTCGGTGGCACCAGGCACCGCCGCGATGATCTTTTGGGCTTTGGCCGCCATCTCATTGAGCGTGGCGAGGCTGCTGCCGTAGATCTTGATGGCGACGTCCCCGCGCACGCCGGTCAGCATCTCGGACACGCGCATGTCGATGGGCTGGGTGAAGCCTGCATCCACGCCAGGGAAGTCTTCCATGACCTTGCGCAATTCACTGATCAGCCATTCCTTGTCAGGCTGGCGCCATTCGGCCATGGGCTTGAGCACCATGAAGGTGTCGGTTTGGTTCAGACCCATGGGGTCGAGGCCCAGTTCGTCCGAGCCGCTGCGGGCCACGATGGATTGGATTTCGGGCACGCGTTTCAAGATGGCTTGTTGCACGCGCAGGTCCAGGTCCACCGTGCCCTTGAGGCCGATGGCGGGCAGCTTTTCCAGCTGCATGATGATGTCGCCCTCGTCGAGCGTGGGCATGAAGGTCTTGCCGATCTGGGTGAACAGCACGCCAGCCACGGCCAGCGCCGCCAGGGCCCCGCCCATCATCCAGCGCGGGTGCAGCAGGGCCTTGCTCAGCAGCTTGTCATAGATGACATCGAGCTTGCGCATCAACCAGGGTTCTTCGCCGTGGCCGGCTTTGAGCAGCCAGGAGGCCAGCACCGGCACCAGGGTGAGTGACAGCACCAGCGACACCGCCAGGGCGAACACAATGGTCAGCGCCACCGGGCCGAACAGCTTGCCTTCCAGACCCTGCAGACTGAGCAGAGGCAGGAACACGATGATGATGATGGCGATGCCAGAGGCTACCGGCGACACGACCTCGCGGCCTGCGCGGAGCACGACCTGCAGCATCGGCATCTTTTTGGCGTCGCCATGCGCCAGGTGACTTTCGATGTTCTCGACCACCACCACGGCACCGTCCACCAGCATGCCGATGGCAATGGCCAGGCCACCCAGGCTCATCAGGTTGGCCGACAGGCCGAACTGGCGCATCAGCACAAAAGTGCCCAGGGCGGACAGCGGCAGCATCACGGCCACCACAATCGCCGCCCGCAGGTTACCCAGGAAGGCCAGCAGCAAGAGCACCACCAGCACGACAGCTTCCAGCAGCGCCTTGCTGACGGTGTACACCGCGCGGTCCACCAGGCTGCCGCGGTCGTAGAAGGTGTTGATGGTCATGCCCTTGGGCAGGCTGGCTTGCATGCTGTCGAGCTTGGCTTGCACGGTGGCGACCAACTGGCGCGCGTTGGCGCCACGCAGGCCCAGTACCAGGCCCTGCACGGCTTCGCCCTCGCCATTGCGGGTGACCGCGCCATAGCGTGTCAGCTCGCCAATGCGCACTTCGGCCAGGTCGGCCACGCGGGTGAGTCGGCCGTCTTCGCTTCGCACCACGGTGTTGCGCACGTCGTCCAAATTCTGAATGGCCCCCTCGGCACGCACGATCAAGGCTTCCTCGCCGGCGTTCAAGCGGCCGGCACCGTCGTTGTGGTTCGACGCAGTCAGAGCCGTTTCCAGCTGGTTCAGGGTCAGTCCTTGCGCCAGCAGGGCTTGGGGGTCAGGGATGACCTCGAAGGTGCGCACAAAGCCGCCCAGGCTGTTGACGTCGGCCACGCCGGGCAGGGCGCGCAGGGCAGGGCGGATCACCCAGTCCAGCACGCGGCGGCGCTCTTCCAGCGTCTGCGGGCCTTCGATGGTGAACATGTACATCTCGCCCAGCGGCGTCGTGATGGGGGCCAAGCCGCCGGAGGCCGTGGGCGGCAGATCCGCCATCACGCCGGCCAGGCGCTCGCTGACCTGCTGACGTGCCCAGTACACATCAGTGCCGTCTTCAAAATCCAGCGTGATGTCGGCCAGGCCGTACTTGGACGTCGAGCGCAGCGACTTCTGCTTGGGGATGCCCAGCACCTCCTGCTCGATGGGGATCGTGATGCGGGTCTCGACCTCTTCCGGGGTCATGCCCGGTGCCTTGAGAATGAGCTTGACCTGGGTGCTCGACACGTCGGGGAAGGCGTCAATCGGCAGGCCCATCCAGGCGGCCACCCCGGCGCCCCCCAGCATGAACACCAGCAACATCACCAGCACGCGCTGGCGCAGAGAAAACTCGATCAGTTTCGCAAGCATGCGTCGGTCCTCAGTTGCCCAGCAGGGCCTTGAGGGCCGAGGTGCCACGGGTCACGACCTTGGTGCCGGCTGCGAGCCCGGATACCGTCCAGTTCTTGCCTTGGCGGCTCAGCACCTGCACGTTCGTGAGTTGATAGCGACCAGCGCCCTGATCGACGAAGACCTGGGTCACGTGACCGGGCGAGGTCAGCACCGCATCGCTGTTGAGCGTGACCGCGTTGGCGCTGTGCCCGGTTTGCAGGGCGGCTTCGACCCATTGGCCGGGTCGCACGGGCATCTCACCAGACTTGCCGTTGGTCGGGGTGATGCGTGCTCGCACCATGATGGATTGGGTTTTTGCGTCCACGCTGGCACCCAGGCTGATGACCTGACCCTTCACGCCGTCGGCGCCGGCCAGTTGCACCACGTCGCCCGTCCGCACATCACCGGCCAGTTTGGCGGGCACCTGGATTTCCAGCCACAGGGGGCTCAAGGTGGCAATGCGGTAGAGCGGGGTCATGGCGTCCACGCGTTGCCCCACCTGCACCAGCTGCGCCAGCACGCGGCCACTCAAGGGGGCAGACACGCTGACCGCGCCATTGGGCGCCATGCTGGTGCCGCCGGCCATCGCCAGGGCTTGACGGCGTTCCTGCGCTTGAGCCTGTTGTTGGGTGAGCTGCGCACGGCTGGCCTCCAAGCGTGACAGCGGGATCAGCCCTTCCTTGTAGAGCGCTTCATCGCGTTGAGCGGTGCGGCGCGCCAGCTCCAGCTGGCTGCCCGACTGCAGCACATCGCGCCCGAGTTCCTGGGCCTGGGGGCTGCGCATACGCACCAGCCATTGTCCAGCCCGCACGGCATCGCCCGTGCTCACCGACACGGATTCGATCAGCCCGGCCACCGGCGCAGCCACGACCTGCTCCTGATTGACTGGGATCACCACCTGCGCCGGGAAGCGCTGCTGAGTCAGACCGCCCGCTTGCACCGCCTCCGACGCGATGCCCAGGCTGCTGACCTGGGCCGGCTTGAGTGTCACGGGCGCCGCAGGTGGTGCCGCATGGGCAGCTTGGGCCATCAACAGTGCGGTCAGCAAAGGCAGGAGGGAGGGCAGACGCAAGGCAGAGGTGTTCATGGCGACAAGGACAAGAGTTCCGATCAGCTTAGGGTGTAGACCTGAATGGAAGCTGAAGTTGCACGATGCCTGGTGGTGCTAAGGTCGAGTCATGGCGAGTTCGGAGCGAAGACATGCGGCTGTTGTTGCTGGAAGATGACGAAATCCTGGGAGAGGGATTGCGCGACTTCCTGCGTTCGGAGGGGCACCTCGTGGACTGGGTCAGTTGCTTGCGCGAGGCGCGCAGCCAGGTCGGTGAGGCCTACGACGCCCTGCTGGTGGATTGGCAGCTGCCTGACGGCTCTGGCTTGGACTGGGTGCAAAGCCTGCGCCGGCAGGGAGACGATCGCCCGCTCATCATGCTCACGGCAAGAGACACGCTGGAAGACCGCGTCAGGGGTCTCAATGTGGGCGCGGACGACTACCTCGTCAAGCCCTTTGATCCGGAGGAGTTGGTGGCCCGCCTGCACGCCATCCGACGCCGAGCCGGCGGAGCGCAGTCAGGCGTGCTGCGGTTTGGCGATGTCACGCTGGACCTGAACGCTCGTGGGGTCTGGTTGCGTGACGTGACCGAAACCGATGTACGTGTTGAACTCACGGCGCGAGAGTGGACCGTCCTGGAGGCCCTGGCCTTGCGAGCCGGTCGCATCGTGCTCAAGTCCGATCTCGAGCAGTTGATGCTGGGATCGGTCAGCGAGGTGTCGAGCAATGTGCTGGAGGTGCACGTGGCCAATCTTCGGCGCAAGCTTGGGCGCGGCCTGATCGATACCGTGCGGGGATTGGGCTACCGCATGCAGAGCCCAGGGACATGACATGCGCATGCCGACCTTGAGGCAGGCTTCGTTGCCTTCGATCCGTGGGCGCTTGACCCGGTGGATCCTCGCGGTGTCCTGGGTTGCAGGCCTGGCGCTAGCCACAACCGTGGGCGTGCTGCTCCATTACGCTTTGGACGAGTTGCTGGATGACGGCCTGCAGGAGTCTGCTGAGGTGCTGTACGGCCTGCTCAGTCAGAACTCTGACCACATTGCGCGCCAGCGCGGCATGTTGCCCGCCCCCTCGCACGAGGAGGGTTTGGTCTGGCAGTTGGTCGGGAACGACGGTCGCATGTGGTTGCGCTCACATCGTGCGCCAGGGACGCCGCTCACACCCCATACCGCGGCGGGCTTCAGCAACGCCCCCTTGTGGCGCATCTACAGCATGCCCTTGCCCGACGGTACGGCCCTGCTGCACGTGGCCCAATCTGCGGACCACCGTCATCACGCACAGCTGTGGACCGTGGGTGGCAGCCTGGGTTTGTCCCTGTTGGTGGGCTGTCTGGCCGTGCTGTGGCTGAAGGTGCGCGTCAGCACGGAGATGCAACCTCTGCACAACCTGTCGGCCGTCGTGCGAAGTTTCGATCCCTTGCGGCCAGATGCCACCTTGCCCGCGGCGGCCCGTGCAGAGCTTTTGCCCTTGGTCTCCGCCCTCAATGACTTGGCCGAGCGCCTTCGTGCCCGCGTGGCCCATGAGCGCGCCTTTGCTGCCCATGCCGCTCATGCCTTGCGCACCCCGCTGGCGGGGATCGACATGCAGCTGGCTGTCGCGCAGCGTGAAGCGCCGGCATCGATGCAGGCGAGGCTGAACCAGACCCGCGAGGCGGCGGCCCGTCTGCGCCGCGTGACCACGGCGCTCATCAGCCTGTTTCGTGCTGGAGGGCAGATGAACTGGCAGGCTGTCCAGCTGAAAGCCCTCGTGGACACTTTGCCCGTACGCGGGGTCCATGTCTCCGTGCTGGGAGAGGACACGCTCTGGTGCGACCCCGATCTTCTGTCCGCCGCGCTCTT
The DNA here is from genome assembly GCF_037482285.1 of Aquabacterium sp. G14. NCBI lineage: Bacteria > Pseudomonadati > Pseudomonadota > Betaproteobacteria > Burkholderiales > Sphaerotilaceae > Aquabacterium > Aquabacterium sp. G14. Next base: position 333,944 of record NZ_JBBEYB010000002.1, on the reverse strand, counting down.
GAACCTGTTCGACAACGCCGCGCGTCACCATGCCAGCCACCTGCAAGTGAAGGTCACCGGTCATGACCCCATACAGCAGATCAGTGTGAGCGACAACGGAGAAGGCCTGTCAGCAGAGCGCCTCGCGGCCGTGCAGCACGCGCTGCAAACCGGGCAGAGCGAGGATGTGCTGGGACTGGGTTTGACCTTGGTGGATCTGGTGGCGCGCAACCACGGCGGACAGGTGAGTCTGGCGAGTGGGGCGGGCGGCGCGGGCTGTTGCGTCACGCTCACCTTGTCGCGTCAACCCCGAGCTTCACGTACCTGAGCGCGCGAAGCGCCCTGCATTCAGGCCAGTACTTCCAGCACGCGGTCCAAGCCGCCTTCATTGATGGCCACCATGGCCTGCTCACGCACCTTGGGCTTGGCGTGATAAGCCACGCTCAGGCCCGACACCCCCATCATCAACAGGTCATTGGCGCCATCACCCACGGCAATCGACTGGCGGGGGTCGCAGCCCAGGCGCGCGCACAGCTTCAGCAGGTGTTGCTTCTTGGCTTCGCCGTCCACGATGTCGCCCAGCACGCGGCCGGTCAGCAATCCACCTTCGATTTCCAGCGTGTTGGAGTGTGCCTCGTGCATGCCCAGACGCTCGCGCACGCGGTCGGCAAAGAAAGTGAAGCCACCAGACACCAGCAGCGTCTGCAAGCCGGCCGCCTTGGCCGCATTGATCAACTCGGGCGCGCCGGGGTTGATCTTCAGTCGCTGGTCGTACACCTCTTGCAGAGATTCGGCAGGCACACCCTTGAGCAGGGCGACGCGGCGGCACAGGCTGTCCTTGAAATCGGTGATCTCACCGCGCATGGCGGCCTCGGTGATCGCAGCCACCTCGGCCTTCTTGCCCACGGCATCGGCGATCTCGTCAATGCACTCGATGCTGATCAGCGTGGAGTCCATGTCAAAGGCAATCGCCTTGAACTGGGCCAAGGCCAGAGGAGGGGTGAAGTGCTGTATGACGAGGCCGGGGGCGAATTCTTGGGCAGACATGGGTGGGATGAAGGCGAGGCGTGCCAGGCCGGTCGAGATGGCAGGGGTGGAATTATCCCTCGCTCTGGCGTTGGCGAGGGCGTGATGGATGCACGCTCCGATCTGGGGCCAGGTGAAAAAAAATGAAATCCCAAGTTGTATGGGCTTTCAGTCTGACTTACGCTTGAATCTGGACAGATCCAAGGTTGGGCATGGCGTATCCGGAGTCTTCGATGCATCTGGAGCAAGAGGCATGGCACGCGCTGCCATGGGGCTTGCTCTGGGTGGACCTGTGCGGTTGGCGCATTGCGCACGCCAACCCGGCTGCATCAGCGCTCCTCGGCTTGCAGGAGCATGCCCCTTAGCACAGCCTGACCGATTGTCTGTCGGCCTCCGCCACGATCGCCTTGACCTCGGCGGCCCAAGATCCTGCTGGCTGGCCCAGCGCGTCAGTGCGCCTGCACATCAAGGCAGGTGAGCGCGTCTGTCGGGCGCATTGGCTGCGTTGCAGGGAGGAGGGCACACGTCGTCTGGGGCTCCTGTCCATCGAGTTGACCGTGCCAGCCGATGCGCGTGAAGACGCGCACGCCCAGGAAGCCGCGGCCACGGCCCGTCATTTGGAGGACGTGCTCGAGCAGAGCATCGAGACGCTTTCTGGCGCCTTGGCCGAGCGCGATCCCTACACCGTGGGACATCAACGTCGCGTGGCCGAAATTGCCGTCAATCTGGCCACCCACCTGGGTTTGAGCGCGGAGCGCCGCCATGTGCTGCACCTGGCTGCCATCGTGCACGACATTGGCAAGATCCGTGTGCCCATCGATCTGCTGACCAAGCCCACCCCTCTCCGACCCCAAGAGTTCGAAGTCATCAAGCAGCACGCTCAGGCCACCATTGACATCCTGGGAGGCATCCAGTGGCCCTGGCCTCTCAAGGAAATCGCCGGTCAGCACCACGAACGTCTGGACGGCACAGGCTATCCAGCCGGACTCAAGGGAGACGAAATCCTGTTCGAGGCACGCATTCTGGCCGTGGCCGACATCATCGAGTCCATGTCCGCGCCACGCCCTTACCGCCCGGCAGCGGGCTTGCCGGCTGTGCTGGACGTCTTGCGCCGCGGCCGAGGGCTGACGCTGGACCCCGACGTGGTGGATGCCGCGCTGTTGTTGTATGGCGCTGTGCAGGTGTCTGACTCGGGGGCATGACATGTTCATCAACGCGCAACTGTGGGAGACACAGCTCGACATGATGGGCAACACCATGATCCTGTTCATGGTGTACCTGCTGGCCGAGGCTGCCTTGCCCCGCCTGCCGTGGCTGGCATCGCGCGCTCGTCGCAAATACGTGCGGTTGTCGTCTATTCGCTGCTGGCTTCACTCAATGTGATGACGGCTTACGAGCCCGCGCCAGGGATACGGGTGGACACGCGCATGGGGGTCGAGGCCGCAGCCACCTTGACTCTGGGGCCGCTCGCTGGTCTCTTCGTCGGTGTGGTCACCGGGCTCACTCGCGTGTTCCTGGGCGGGGCGGGGTGGTTGTCGGGATCGCTGGCGATGCTGGGCGTGTGGGCTGCCACCAGAGCGCTGATGGCCTGGCAGGCAAGGCGCCGCCCGGGCCAGGATCCAGGGCGACATCTTGGCGTGGCCATCGGCGGTGCGATCTTCTCTTGGCTGATGAGTTTGCCTTCGCTGGTCTGGCTTGATTGGCGCGGCCACATGGAGCTGGATGCCGCCATCGTGCTGGTGGTTTTCCTGTGCAGCACCGTGACCACCCTCTTGCTGTGGGCGACGATCGCCCTGACCAGTTCGCGCACCCGGGCACTGGAGCAACTCTCGCAGGCCAATGAGGCCCTTCAGCAGTCTTTGCGTCAGACGATTGGTGCGCTGGCACAGGCGGTCTTGCACCGAGATCCTGGGTCGGCCCGACACCAACGTCGCGTCGCTGATCTGGCCTTGGCGATTGGCCGCGCCATGCAACTGGCGCCCCATCGGCTGGAGGCGCTGGAGTTGGCCGCACTGGTGCACGACATCGGACAGATCGAAATCCCCAGCGAGATCATCTCGCGCCCTGGGCCGTTGACGCCGGCGGAGATGGCACTCGTGCAGCAACACCCCGTGATGGGGTACGAGATCCTGAAAGACGTGCAGTCTCCCTGGCCTCTGGCCGACATCGTGCACCAACACCACGAGAACCTCGACGGCAGCGGCTATCCCCGCGGTCTGGCGGGCGACGCGATCTGCCTGGAGGCCCGCATCCTGCGCGTGTGCGACATCATCGAGGCCATGAGTTCCCACCGCGTGTATCGCTCCAGCCACCCCATGGACAGCGTGCTGGAGGAAGTCCAACGCATGGCGGGGCGAGAACTGGACGCCGAGGTGGTCCGCATCGGAGTGGCGCTGATCCGGCGCGAGGGCTACGCTTTTCCGGCTTGAGTGGCGGGCGCATGGTCTGCGTACCCGCCGCGGGACAGTTTCCACTGCCTGCCGGTTTGTGGCCTAATGCTTGATTGGATTTTTTTTGCCCACGCATCGCACTGCCATGCTGCGAATCACTGAACTGCGTCTGCCCCTGAATCACGCCGAGGACGAGCTGCGTCCTGCCGTGGTGGCCAGGCTGGGCATCGAGGATGCCCAACTCCTGAATTTCACCGTGTTCAAGCGCAGCTACGACGCGCGCAAGAAGACGGCCATCGTGCTGATCTACACGATCGATTGCGAGCTGGCCACGCCCGAGCTGGAAGCCCATGTGTTCCAGCGCATGGCCGGTGACACGCACATTCGCCCGACGCCGGACACGTCGTACCAGTTTGTGGGCCACGCGCCCGCCGATTTCCGTGCACCCGATGACCTGCGTCCGGTGGTGGTGGGCTTCGGCCCCTGCGGCATCTTCGCCGCCTTGATCCTGGCTCAGATGGGCCTGCGTCCCATCGTGCTGGAGCGCGGCAAGGAAGTGCGTCAGCGCACCAAGGACACCTGGGGCCTGTGGCGCCAGAGCGTGCTTAACCCGGAGTCCAACGTGCAGTTTGGCGAGGGTGGGGCGGGCACCTTTTCCGACGGCAAGCTCTACAGCCAGATCAGCGACCCGCGCCACCTGACCCGCAAGGTGCTCACCGAATTCGTCAAGGCCGGCGCGCCCGAAGAGATCTTGTACGTGAGCAAACCTCACATTGGCACCTTCCGCCTGGTCAGCATGGTCGAAAAGATCCGTGCCGACATCGTGGCGTTGGGCGGCGAAATCCGCTTCGAGCAGCACGTCACCGACGTCCAGATCGAGGATGGCCACATCCGCGGTGTCACCCTGCAAAACGGCGAGCAGATCCGGGCGGACCATGTCGTGCTGGCGCTGGGCCACAGCGCCCGCGACACCTTCACGATGCTGCATGAACGCGGCGTGTACATGGAAGCCAAGCCCTTTGCGATCGGCTACCGCATCGAACACCCGCAAAGCCTGATCGACAAGGCACGTTTCGGCCCCAACGCCGGCCACCCCATCCTGGGCGCGGCCGACTACAAGCTGGTGCACCACGCCCAGAACGGTCGTGCGGTCTACAGCTTCTGCATGTGCCCAGGCGGCACCGTGGTGGCGGCCACGTCCGAGCCCAATCGCGTGGTCACCAACGGCATGAGCCAGTATTCCCGCGCCGAACGCAACGCCAATTCGGGCATCGTGGTGAACATCACCCCGCAAGACTACCGCCAGGACGGTCAGACCGACGGCCCCGTCAGCCCGCTCGATGGCATCGCCTTCCAGCGCTTCTGGGAGTCGCGGGCGTATGAGTTGGGCGAGGGCGGCTACAAGGCGCCTGGTGCCCTGGTGGGTGACTTCATCAAGCGTCAACGCAGCAAGGTGCTGGGCAACGTCGAGCCATCCTACAAGCCGGGTGTGACCCTGACCGACCTGGCCCAGCCCGGCTACGGCAGCCTGCCCGATTACTGCCTCGACGCCATCCGCGAAGCCTTGCCCGCGTTTGACAAGCAGATCAAGGGCTTTTCGATGAAGGATGCCGTGCTGACCGGCGTGGAGACACGCACCTCGTCGCCGCTGCGTATCACCCGTGGCCGCGATTACCAGAGCCTCAACATCCAGGGCCTGTACCCCGCTGGCGAAGGTGCCGGTTATGCCGGCGGCATCATGTCCGCCGGGGTCGACGGCATCGAGGTGGCCGAGGCGGTGGGCGCCAGTATCCTGGGTGTGAAGGCCCCCTCAGCGTTGCGCTGAAGGACAACACCGTGAGGTGTGCAAGCATCCCGTGCCAGGGGCGCGGGGATTCACGCTTGCCAGATCATCAACGTGCCGCGGACGGGTTGACCATTCTCGACACGCAATGTCGTCTCGTGGGCTTCACGCACTTGGAAACCATGCTGTTGAGCCAGCTGGTTCATGTAGGTGCGTGACTGGCTGTAGCGCCCGGTGGCATTCAAACGGAAGTCCACTTCGGTGGTCTGCGCGCCTTCGTCACTATCCAGGTTCTCGATGGAGAACGCCAGCAGTCCGTTCGGGCGCAGCAGACGCTTCACCTCTTTGATCGTTTCGTCCAACTGGCCGATGTAGATGAACACATCGGCTGCAACCGCCAGATCAAAGCTGTCGGCTGCTTCGGCTTGCATCATTTGAACCAGATCGGCCTGGATCAGGCGCTGGTACACCTGTCGTGCTTGAGCGTGTGCCAGCATGCGCGCTGACAAATCGACGCCCACCAGTTGCGCCACCATGGGCGAGAGCGCGGCGCCCACCAAACCGGTGCCACAACCGAGGTCGAGGGCGGTCCAGTCAGTTGTCTCGGCGTCGGCGCAGGCCTGAATCCGTTGTGCGAGCTGGGCAGGCACGTCGTAAGCCAAGGTGCCCGTCAGATGCTGATCAAACTCGTCGGCATACACGTCAAAGGTGCGGCTGACGTAATCTGCGGGTGCCTGGGCGGTTTGTTGCCCCGTCAACATGGCAATCAGGTGCTTGGCATGACCGTCGTCGGGGGTCAAGCTCAGGCGACGCTGGTACATGGCCACCGCTTCCGCCACCTTGCCCTGCAGGCGCAGCACGTCGGCCAGGTTGTCCAAGGCTTCCAGAGAGTCGGGCTTCACTTGCAGCGCGTGCTGGTAGCAGGCTTCTGAAAAGGCCAGGTTGTTCAGCGAGCGATGGGTGCTGCCCAGGTTGTTGAAGGCTTCCCAGTCCATCGGCGACAGCTTGGCAGCCATCTGCATGGCGGTGAGGGCTTCCTGAGCGCGGCCTTGCTGCTTGATGGCCGCTCCCAGCAACTTCCAGCCAAAGCTGTCCTGAGGGTAGCGTGTCGTCAGACTCCGACTGGACTTCTCTGCTTCTGCAAACTGCCCTTGCTGGTAGAGCGTCAGTGCGATCTGGCGCTCGATGTCGCTGGCTTGCGCCGGTGGGCGGGCGACCGGTGGACGAGCAAAGACATGAGGAGAGTTGGACATGGCGGGCTCTTCGCGCGGTTGGCAGAAACGAGCCAGTGTAGTGGGGCCTCAGGGTCTGTCGCCCCCCTCATTTGAGCGCGGGAACTCCCCTCAGGTCTTGAGCGGCTGCCCCAGTTGCCGCAACAGATCCCGCACATACTGGGCCCGGTCCTTCGGGTCGGACAGGGCCTTCTCGATGCGCAGCTTGTCGTTGCCCGCCAGCTTGATCTGCTTGTTCTTCTGCACCAGCTCGATGATGCGCAGCGGCTCCACCGGCGGGTTGGGGCGGAACGTGATGTTGATGATGCCCGGTGCGGCATCGATCTTGATCACGCCATAGGGCTTGGACTGCACGCGCAACTTGTGCGTGTCGAACAGGGCCTGGGCCTGTGGCGGCAGCTTGCCAAAGCGGTCCACGATCTCTTCGAGCATCCCGTCGATCTTGTCGAGCGAGTCGGCGGTGGCCAGGCGCTTGTACAGGCTCAGGCGCACATGCACGTCGCAGCAGTAGGCGTCGGGCAGCAAGGCCGGGGCGTGCAGGTTCACGTCGGTGTTGCTGCCGAACATGCCCAGGGGGGACAGCAGATCGGGCTCCTTGCCCGCCTTCAGCGAGCGCACGGCCTCGCTCAGCATCTCGTTGTACAGCTGGAAGCCCACCTCCATCATGTTGCCGCTCTGGTTGTCGCCCAGCACCTCGCCGGCGCCGCGAATCTCCAGGTCGTGCATGGCCAGATAGAAGCCCGATCCCAGCTCTTCCATGTTCTGGATCGCATCCAGACGCTGGGCCGCCTGCTTGGTCAGCCCTTCCACATCGGGCACCAGCAGGTAAGCGTAGGCCTGATGGTGCGAGCGCCCCACGCGACCGCGCAACTGGTGCAACTGCGCCAGGCCGAACTTGTCGGCGCGCGACATGATGATGGTGTTGGCGCTCGGCACGTCGATGCCGGTTTCGATGATGGTCGAGCACAGCAGCACGTTGTGGCGTTGCGCCACGAAGTCGCGCATCACCCGCTCCAGCTCGCGCTCGGGCATCTGACCGTGGGCAATGCCGATGCGGGCCTCGGGCACCAACTCGGCCAGCTTGTCGCGCCGGTTCTCGATGGTCTCCACCTCGTTGTGCAGGAAGTAGACCTGGCCGCCGCGCTTGAGCTCGCGCAAGATGGCCTCGCGGATCACGCCGCTGCTTTCGCTGCGCACAAAGGTCTTGATGGCGAGACGACGTTGCGGTGCGGTGGCGATCACGCTCAGGTCGCGCAGGCCTTCCATGGCCATGCCCAGCGTCCGCGGGATGGGGGTGGCGGTGAGGGTGAGCACGTCAATTTCAGCGCGCATGGCCTTCATCGCTTCTTTGTGGCGCACGCCAAAGCGGTGCTCCTCGTCGATGATGAGCAGACCCAGGCGCTTGAACTTCACCGAATCACTCAGCAGCTTGTGGGTGCCGACCACGATGTCGATGGTGCCGTCTTCGAGCCCTTGCATCGCGGCCTTGATTTCCTTGGCGGAACGGAAACGCGACATCTCGGCCACCTTCACGGGCCACTGCGCAAAGCGGTCGGCGATGTTCTGGTAATGCTGCTCGGCCAGCAGCGTGGTGGGGGCCAGCAGCACGACCTGCTTGCCTCCGGTCACGGCCACAAACGCCGCACGCAAGGCCACCTCGGTCTTGCCGAAGCCCACGTCGCCGCAAACCAGTCGGTCCATCGGGCGCGGGCTGATCATGTCCTGGATGACGGCGTGGATGGCCGCACGCTGGTCGGCCGTCTCCTCAAAGCCGAAGCTGGTCGCAAAGGCCTCGTAATCTTGCGGTGAGAAGCGGAAGGCAAAGCCCTCACGGGCCGCGCGGCGGGCGTACAGGTTCAGCAATTCGGCCGCAGTGTCACGCACCTGTTCGGCCGCCTTGCGCTTGGCCTTGTCCCACTGGGGCGAGCCCAGCTTGTGCAGTGGTGCCTCTTCGGGGCTCACGCCGGTGTAGCGGCTGATCAGGTGCAGTTGCGACACGGGCACATACAGCGTGGCCTTGTCGGCGTATTCCAGATGCAGGAACTCCGACGGCCCGTCACCCAGGTCCAGGTTGATCAGGCCTTGGTAGCGCCCGATGCCGTGGTTGCTGTGCACCACCGGGTCGCCCACATTCAGCTCGCTCAGGTCTTTGATGAGCGAATCGACGTCGGTGGCCTGCTCGTTCTTGCGGCGGCGGCGCGTCGCCGGCGTCGCATCGAACAGCTCGGTCTCGGTCACGAACTGGATGCCGGCCCCCGCGCTGCCGTCGTGCCAGATGAACCCGCCTGCCAGCGGTGCCGCCGTGATCGCATGTCGATGATCGCCACGCACAAAGGCGTCGAGCGTGTCCACACTGGGCAAGTCGATGCGGTGGTCGCGCAGCAACTCCATCAGGTTCTCGCGGCGGCCGGCGCTTTCGGCCACCACCAGCACCCGTTGCCCGGCACGATCGGTCTGGGCAATGTGCTGCTCCAGCTTGCGCAGAGGGTCCTGGCCACCACGCTCCACACTCAAATCGGGCAGCGGGCGCGCCCACTCAGTGGGCTCTTTGCCACGCACGGCCAGTTGGGCATGGGCATTGGCATGGTTGAAAAACTCTTCCACCTTCAGGTAAATGTCTTCGGGAGGCAGCAGGGGGCGCTCTGGGTCGTGCTGCAAGAAGCGATGGCGCTCGCGCGTCTCGTTCCAGAAACGCTCCAGCGACTCGGTGATCTCACCATGCAGCACCAAAGCGGCCTGTTCGCCCATGTGCTGGAACAGCGTCGAGGTCTCGTCAAAGAACAGCGGCAGGTAGTACTCGATGCCGCCCGTGGCCACGCCCGTGCCCATGTCCTTGTAGATGCGGCTCTTGGTCGGATCGCCTTCCATGCGCTCGCGCCAGCGGTCCCGGAAGGCTGCACGTGACGCCTCGTCCATCGGGAACTCGCGGCCCGGCAGCAAGCGCACCTCGGGCACCGGGTACAGGCTGCGCTGCGAGTCCGGGTCAAAAGTGCGGATCGAATCGACCTCATCGCCGAACAGGTCCACGCGATACGGCACAGGTGAGCCCATGGGGTACAGGTCGATCAGTCCGCCGCGCACCGCGTATTCGCCAGGCGACACCACCTGGCTCACATGGTTGTAGCCCGCCAGCGTCAGCTGCGACTTCAGTGCCGCCTCATCGAGCTTTTGCTTTTGCTTGAAGTGGAAGGTGTAAGCCGCCAGGAAGGAGGGCGGGGCCAGACGCGTCAGCGCCGTCGTGGCTGGCAGCAGCACCACGTCCACGCCGGTCTCGGCCTTCACGCCCTGCTGCATTCGCCACAGCGTTGCCAACCGCTCCGAGATCAGATCCTGGTGCGGCGAGAAGGTGTCGTACGGCAGCGTCTCCCAGTCCGGGAAGATCGCGCAACGCAGTTCCGGCACAAAGAACGCCATCTCGTCCATCAGCCTCTGCGCGTCGGATGCATCGGCCGTCAGGATCGCCGTCAGCTGTCCCTGCGCCTTGCGTGCCTGTGCGAAGTGCGCCAGCAGCAGCGCATCCCCGGAGCCGGCTGGGCGGGGCACGGTGTAGCGTTTGCCAGGGGCGATCGAAGGCAGGGGCAGGGCGGGCAACATGGCGTTCAGAAATGACAAAGCGCCCGTTCACCGAGGTGGCCGGGCGTGTTGAATTCAAAACGCACATTCTAGGTGGGGGACAATCTCCCCATGTCCCTCACGATCGCTTCACACGAATTCAAACCCCGGGCGTTCGCCCTCGTGCCCTGCGCAGGCGTGGGCGAGCGCGCCGGTGTCGGCGGCCCCAAGCAATATCACCCGGTGGCAGGCAAGGCTGTGGTGGCGCATACCCTGGCGGCGCTCGCGGCGGTCCCTGGCATCGATGCCACCTTGGTGGTGCTCTCCCCCGATGACACGCAGTTCGAGCAGCATGCGCCTGACTTTCAGGGCGACCGTGCTTGGGTGGCGCGTGTCGGTGGCGCCTCACGCGCCGACAGTGTGGCCAACGGCCTGCAAGAGCTGCTGGCCCGTGGCGCTCAGCCTCACGACTGGGTGCTGGTGCACGACGCCGCGCGCTGTTTGATCCAGCCCGATTGGGTGCAGCGCCTGATGGACGCCTGTGAACACGATGAGGTGGGCGGCTTGCTCGCCTTGCCCCTGGCCGACACGCTCAAAGCGGCGGTCAGCGGCCCCGGCGGCGAGCCCCGCGCCCAACACACGGTGGACCGCGCGGGCAAGTGGGCCGCCCAAACCCCTCAGATATTCCGTCTTGGCTTGCTGCAACCGGCTTTGACGGCGGCCCTGGCTGATCCCGGCACGGCCGCAGCCATCACCGACGAAGCCAGCGCCATCGAGATGCTGGGCCACCAACCTCGTCTGGTCCCCGGCGCTTATGACAATTTCAAGGTTACCTGGCCGGGTGATTTCGCGCTGGCCGAGCGGCTCCTGTCCACCCGGCCCTGAGCGATCACCAGGACACTTCCTGCTCCGGGCTGGCCTTGATGCGGTGCACCGACAGGTCGGCGCCGTCAAACTCTTCCTCTTGCGACAGGCGCAGGCCCATCAGGCGGTTCAACGTGCCGTACACGACAAAGCCGCTGACCAGCGCAAACGCAACGACGAACAAGGTGCCCAGCACCTGCGCACCCAGGTTCACCCCGCCGGCGCCGCCCAGCCAAGGCTGACCAAACAGCCCCGCAGCAATGCCACCCCAGGCGCCGCACAGGCCATGCAGGGGCCACACCCCCAGTACGTCGTCGATCTTCCACTTGTTCTGCACCAGGGTGAACATCAGCACGAAGATCGCGCCGGCAATCGCTCCCACCGCCAAGGCGCCGGCTGGGTGCATGATGTCGGACCCGGCACACACGGCCACGAGTCCCGCCAAGGGGCCGTTGTAGGCAAAGCCTGGGTCATTCTTGCCCATCAGCAGCGCCACCAAGGTGCCACCCACCAGAGCCATCAGCGAGTTCACCGCCACCAGACCTGAGATCTTGTCGATGGTCTGTGCGCTCATCACGTTGAAGCCGAACCAGCCCACCGCCAGAATCCATGAGCCCAGCGCGAGGAAAGGGATGCTCGACGGCGGGTGAGCCGACATCGCACCATCCTTGCGATAGCGGTTGCGGCGCGCGCCCAGAATCAGCACGGCCGGCAGAGCCAGCCAGCCTCCAAACGCGTGAACGACCACCGAGCCGGCAAAGTCATGCATGGTGCCGCCAGTCACATGCTGCAGCCACACCTCAAAGCCGAAACGGTCGCCCCAGATCGCACCTTCGCACAGCGGGTACAGCACCCCCACGATCACCGCCGTGGCGATCAACTGTGGGTTGAAGCGTGCCCGCTCGGCAATCCCGCCCGAGATGATCGCCGGTATGGCCGCGGCGAACGTCAGCAGGAAAAAGAACTTCATCAGCGCATAGCCGTTGCCCTCGGCCAGCGTGTGAGCGTCCACATAGAAGTCCACGCCATAGGCCACGGTGTAGCCCACGAAGAAGTACGCGATGGTGGACACGCAGAAGTCCACCAGGATCTTCACCAGCGCATTCACCTGGTTCTTGCCCCGCACAGTCCCCAACTCCAGAAACGCGAAGCCCGCGTGCATCGCCAGCACCATGACCGCCCCCAGCATGATGAAGAGGGTGTCTGCACCTTGTTTGAATGAATCCATGTTCAACTTCCGCAATCCAACGGCCTTGAGCGCACTGTTTTGAACCCTCTGCCGCATTCAGGTTCAAAGCGCACCAAGGTGAAGCACAAAACATGCCCGCATTTGGCGCCTGCGCTGAGAGGTGTTTGCACCGAGTTGGCGCTGCGGTGACCTTGCTTGGTGCTTGCGCCTTCCCTTGGGTTGCGGTGGCCCTGTGATGGTGCGCGAGGTGGCTGCATCGATCTGGCGGGCATGCTGGCAGGACGTCTTTCCAGCGACAATCACACCTTGTTCATTTTTGCCCTGCGAGACCATCATGAATGTGCCCGCCTTGCGTGTGGGGGAAGGCTGGGATACCCACGCCTTGGTGCTGGACCGTCCTCTGATTCTGGGTGGTGTGACCATTCCCCATACCCATGGGCTGCTCGGCCACTCCGATGCCGACGCCTTGCTCCATGCCATCACCGACGCCCTGCTGGGGGCGGCGGCATTGGGGGACATCGGCCGTCATTTTCCCGATACCGAGCCACAGTTCAAAGGCGCTGATTCCGTGGCCTTGCTTCAGGAGGCTGCGCGACGTGTGCGCGCCACGGGCTGGGATATTGGCAACCTCGATGCCACCATCGTGGCGCAAGCCCCCAAGATGGCCCCTCACATTCCACTGATGCGCACACGCATCGCCGAGGCCTTGGGACTGAGCGAGGATCAGGTCAACGTCAAAGCCAAAACCGCCGAGAAGATGGGTCCCGTGGGCGAAGGTCGTGCCATCGAGGCGCGCGCGATCTGTTTGCTGTTCCGGGCTTGACCCGAATGGGCCCTTGAGTCACCGAGGGCGGGGCCCTTTGACCTGGGCACAGTCCGTGAGGTCAGGGCGCGCGCTTGAGTTTGATGTGTGCCACCAAGCCGCCCCCGGCAGCATTGGCCAGTTCAAAGTCTCCGCCCATGCGCTGCAGGGCCTTCTCCACAATCGCCAGCCCAAGTCCGGCACCGGTCGCCGCGGTGCGCGCTGCATCGCCTCGGAAGAAGGGCGTTGTCAGTTCCGCGAGTTTCTCCGCCGCGACACCAGGCCCATGGTCGCGCACGCTCAGCACCACCCACGAGCCTGCACGCGCATAAGTCACCTCGACATTGGTCACGCCGGTGTAAGTGTTGCGACCATAGCGCCGCGCGTTTTCGAACAAATTGGTCAACACCCGGCCGAGTTCGGTTTCGTCAGCCATCACACGGGTGTCAATGGGCAGTTTGCTGGTGATGCGGATGCGCTGCGTGTCACGGAACTGACTGATCGCCTTGTCCACCACGGTGGCCACATGGACGGGTACCAACTCCACCTCACCAGGGCGCGCGTAGTCCATGAACTTGTCGATGATGGCGTCGAGCTGTTCAATGTCTGCCACCATGTTGCGGCGGGCCTCTTCGTCGGCCACGCTCATTTCCGTTTCCAATCGCATGCGCGCCAACGGCGTGCGCAGGTCATGTGAGATCCCTGCCAGCATCACGGCACGGTCCTCTTCCACCTTGGCCAACTCTCGAGCCATGCGGTTGAAGCCTTGGTTCACCTCCCGGATTTCGCGCGTGATCATCGACTCATCCAGTCGGGAGTCGTACTCTCCCTCTCGGATTCGGCTGGCGGCAAACGACAACTCTTTGAGTGGTTTGTTGATCAACCGTGCGATCACGATCGAACCCAGCAAGGTGGCAATCAAGGCGATGCCCACCCACACAAACCAGGTGCGCCCGGTCATGCTCCCAAAGCGACGGCTGTCGGTTTGCAGCCAGTAAAGATCCCGCTCGATCGCGAAGCGCACCCACAGGCCCTGCACACCATTGACACTGCCTGCGACCACCGTGTTGTCACCCAAACGAGAGCGCAACTCTGTGGCAATCGTGCGTGTGAAACGATCTTGCTCAAAGGGCAGATAGGTGTCGGTCGGTTCGCTGGGCTTCAGCGTGATCGACTCCTGATCGAACAAGGTCTTGATCAGGGTCACCCGGTTGATGCTGTCGGCATAGCGTAGCCCTGCTCGAGACAGGTTGACCAAGCTGGCAATCTGCTGAGCGGACTGAACCGCGCGCGGTTCGAATTCCAGCGCGCGAAACGTTTGCACCCATGCCACGATCCCCACCGTGAGCAACAGCCCCAGCAGGATGAAAGTGCGCCAAAACAGGCTGAGTGCCAGACGGTTTTCAGGCATCAATCAGGTACCGCCGTCCGGCACGAACACGTACCCCACGCCCCACACCGTCTGGATGTAGCGAGGTTGCGCGGGATCGGGTTCGATCATCTTGCGCAGGCGCGAAATTTGGACGTCCAGGCTGCGATCGAAAGGCTCGAACTCGCGCCCGCGCGCCAATTGGGCGAGCTTGTCACGTGACAACGGTTGACGGGGATGGCGTACCAGGGCCTTGAGCATGGAGAACTCACCTGTGGTCAGCGCGATCGGCTCACCGTCCTTGCTCAGGCGACGCAAGGTCAGGTCAAACTCGAACGGTCCAAAGTTGACACTTTGCGCGTCCTTGGCAGGGGCTCCTGGCGCCTCTTGGGCAGGACGGCGACGCAACACAGCGTGAATGCGTGCCAGCAATTCACGGGGGTTGAAAGGTTTGGGCAGGTAGTCGTCAGCGCCCACCTCCAGGCCCACGATGCGGTCCACATCCTCAACCTTTGCGGTCAGCATGATGATCGGCGTGACGTCGTTGGCGGCACGCAGGCGACGGCAGATCGACAGACCATCTTCGCCGGGCAGCATCAGGTCCAGCACGATGAGGTCGACGGTTTCGCGCGTCAGCAGGCGATTGAGCGCCTTCGCGTCTTCGGCCAGCAGAACTTCGAAGCCTTCCTGACTCAGATAACGACGCAGCAGATCACGAATGCGGGCATCATCATCGACCACGAGCACGCGATCAGGACGCTGATTGGGGGAAGGAGACGACATCGGCATTCCTCGGAATTTGTAACAGAGGCGGATTGTGCGCAGTTTCGAACCCGGAAAGTCGGATCGCTGACCACCTGTTACAAATCTTGCGGCTCTGTGTCAGGCCCGTCAACCCCCTGAAAGCACCGGTCAGCCAAGTTGGCAACTCGCACGTTCAATGGGCACAACCAACCTCCGAAAGGGAAGTTTTCATGCACACGCATACCGTTTCTTCTCGCTGGCACCAAGGGCTGAGCGTACTGGCTTTGAGTCTGCTGGCTGGTGTGGTTCACGCTGAAGCGCCGCGCCAAAACGCCTTGTCATTCAGTGCCAGCGCCACCGAAGAGGTCACGCAGGACTTGCTGGTGGTGACCTTGCAGGCGACCCGAGAAGGCAACCAGGCCTCGGATGTGCAAACGGCGCTCAAGCAGGTCATGGAGTCTGCCCTGACCGAGGCGCGTAAAGCGGCTCAAGGCCAGGCCGGTATCGAGGTCCGTACGGGTTCCTTCTCGGTGCAGCCTCGCTATACCAATGCCGGTCGCATCAGTGGTTGGCAAGGCACTGCGCAGTTGATGCTGGAGGGGACCGACACTACACGCATCTCGCAGACTGCAGGCAAGCTCACCCAGCTCAACGTGGTCAACATGCAATATGGCCTGTCGCGAGCCCTGCGGGAGCGGCATGAGGCGGCTCTGACCAGCGAGGCCATCCAGCGATTCCGCTCACGTGCCGGCGCCATGGCGCAGGCCTTCGGTTTCAAGGGCTACACGCTTGGCGAGGTGTCGGTTTCGTCCACCGAGCCAGGCTTTGAGCCACGCCCCTACATGATGGCAGCGCGAGCCAAAACCATGGAAGCCGCAGATGCGGCTCTGCCGGTCGAGCCAGGCAAAGGACGCTTGTCGGTCAGCGTCAACGGACAGGTTTACCTGACGCCCTGAAGCCCTGGCGGGGCTTGCCATGCCCCGTCCAGCAAGATTTCGTGCGGGGTGAACTGAGCCTTGTAGGCCATTTTGGGGCTCTCGGCGATCCAGTAGCCCAGGTAGAGGTGGGGCAACCCCAACTCCTGGGCCTGGTGAATCTGCCACAGCACATTGAAGGTGCCGTAACTGGCCTGATCGTCGGGATCGTAAAACGTGTACACAGCTGACAGCCCATCGCTGAGGATGTCCACCACCGACACCATCTTCAGCGCACCTGGTGTGCCATCGGCTTGCTCTGGGGTTCGAAACTCGATCAACCGCGAGTTCACGTTGCTTTGCAGCAGGAACTGACTGTACTGATCAACCGAGTCCAGGTCCATGCCCCCTCCCTGATGGCGCCTCTGCTGGTAGCGCAGGTACAACTCGTAGTGCTCCTGCACGAAACACAGCGGCAGCACACGCGCCTGCAGGTTCTTGTGCGCCTGCCATGCGCGCCTCTGACTGCGCCTGGCTACGAACTGCGCCACCTTGATCCGCAGCGGCAAACACGAGCGACAGCCGTCGCAGTGAGGTCGGTAGGTGAACAAACCGCTGCGCCGAAACCCATTGACGACCAGTTCCGAATACACATCGGCATGGATCAACTGGCTGGGTGTGGCCACCTGCGAGCGTGCCTGTCGGCCGTCCAGATAGCTGCAAGGGTAGGGCGCTGTGGCGTAAAACTGCAAAGACGCCAGGGGAAGCTCTTGAAGTTGGCTCACGGGCGGGGGGCTCCAGACGGTGCATCCAGGTAAGACCACAGAGTGTCATCATAGGCCCAGGTGCCCACGGGCGGCAGATCGACCACATCACGCAAATGTGCTTCAAAGCGCTCGCGCGGCCAAGGGCGAGCACCCAGAGAGGCGAGATGTGCGGTCTGCTGTTGGCAGTCGATGACCGTGATGTCGTGGGCTCGGCAAAAGCACACCAACGCAGCAAGGGCAATTTTGGAGGCGTCGGTTCGGTGGGCGAACATCGACTCACCGAAAAACATGCGGCCCAGGCCCACGCCATACAAGCCCCCGACCAGTTGACCGTCTACCCAGGTTTCGAACGAGTGGACCTTGCCCTGGGCATGCCAGTGCGCATAGGCCGTGCACATGTCCGGCACGATCCAGGTGCCGTCTTGACCTTCGCGAGGTGTGTGGGCGCAGGCCGCCATCACCTGGCTGAAAGCGTGGTCAACGCGCACCTCGCAAGCCGGGGTTCGACGGAACTTCTGGATGGTTTTGCGCAGCGAGCGACTCAGCTTGAACGCTGACACGGGCAACACCATGCGTGGATCAGTGGTCCACCACAGCACAGGTTGGCCTTCGCTGAACCAGGGGAAGATACCGCGCCGATAGGCTTCGGTCAGCCTTGCTGGGCTCAGATCACGCCCGGCTGCCAGCAGGCCTGGGGCATCAGACTGTGGGCCCAGTGCGTCGTGGGTATCGGGTAGGGGGTCGTCGGGTTCGAGCCAGGGAATCATGGCCACATCATAAAAAAAGCCCGATGGCGAACCATCGGGCTTGAAAGGTACCTTAGAAAAGGCTCATGAGGTACCGAGGAGACAACCTTTCAGGAGGACCGTTCGTCCAAAACGGTCATCTCTCAGATCTGGGCAGTGTGATGAAGTTCCCTGCCAGCAACTCGGCTCTGTGAGCTTGTGTTACTGGCGATGGCCTGACCACGCTGCGAGTTCAATCAGGCCGACTTGCGAGCCTTGCTGGAAGCAGCCTGAGTGGCCTTCACAGCAGTGTTGGTGATGGCTTGGAAGTTGGCTTCGGCCACGTCAGCGGCTTGCTTGGCGGCCTTCTGCACGGAGTCAAAAGCGTTGTTGGCAGCGGCCACGGCCGACTTGACCAGCACAACGGCGTTTTCGGTACCGGCAGGAGCGTTCTTCACAGCGTTGTCCACCACGGAGGCGAACTTGCTTTGAGCTTCGGCCAGTTGCGATTCAGCCAGCTTGCTCACTTCGGCGCTGGTGCCCGAAGCGATGTCGTACAGGTGACGACCGTAAGCGGCAGCCTTTTCAGCAGCGGGTTGCAGCAGCGAAGCTTGCAGGGCCAGCAACTCTTGGGCGTCCTTGACAGCCAGCACGGCCTTGGCGTGCTCGGAGGCTTCTTCCAGGGAAGTCTTGGCGACTTGCAGGTTCAGCTCCATCACCTTTTCCACGCCTTCGAAAGCCTTTTGGCCCAGGTCGAACAGGGTGGCGAGGTTGGCCTTTTGAGCGGCGAGCATTTGTTCAGCGGTCAGCATGTTCAGATCTCCGGTAAGTGATGACAGGTAGGTTGATTGCATCCTGCGGCTGCCTCAATCGGCTTTGCTGCGTTGCAACATGGTTCTCAGTATAGGCAAGACGACTGTGATTGCAAGCGTTTTTTGTGCGCTGCAGCAAATTAGGCGTTACGGTCTGTAAAATGCGCTTGCCGGCATGGCCTACACTTGCGCATCCTTCCGATTCCCAACCTTGTGATCGAACCATCATGAGCCTGCTCAACGTTCCCGCCGGTGCCAAGGCACCTGACGTCTTCAACGTCATCATCGAAATCCCCGCCAACGCCGATCCGATCAAGTACGAAATCGATCATGAGACCGGTGCGGTCTTCGTCGATCGCTTCATGGGCACGGCCATGCACTACCCCTGCAACTACGGCTACGTGCCGCAGACCATCGCTGCGGATGGCGATCCGGTCGACGTGCTGGTGGTGACGCCGTTCCCCTTGCAGCCGGGTGTGGTCATTCCATGCCGTCCGTTGGGCATCCTGAAGATGGAAGACGAGGCAGGTGGCGACTCTAAGCTCGTGGCCGTGCCGACCGAGAAGATCTGCGCGATGTACAAGAACATCCAGAAGCTGGAAGACCTGCCGGAGTTGCTGGTCCAGCAGATCAAGCATTTCTTCGAGCACTACAAGGATTTGGAGCCCGGCAAGTGGGTGAAGGTCACCGGCTGGGATGGCATCGATGCCGCCAAGGCCGAAGTCACTTCTGGCCTGGCAGCCTTTGCCAAGTCTCACTGACAAGGTCGCGCCACCTTGCCTGACCCCAAACCGCTCAACCTGCGTTGAGCGGTTTTTTTTCGCCCCTCTGATGGCGCCCCCGGAACGGGGGTGTTGTCATTTCACGTCATGTCACCGTTCATGTCTGTCAGCACATGAAGAGTCATGTCTTATATAAGACATAAGTCTTTACCAAAGTGGGCAAACCGCGGTAGACTGACAACTTCTCGAACCGTTTCACCAACCCCCCGGAGATCTCGTCATGACGAACCTCACCCGTGAACAGCAAATCGCTGCCCTGGAAAAAGACTGGGCCGAAAACCCCCGCTGGAAGCTTGTCAAGCGCGGCTATTCCGCTGCTGACGTTGTGCGCCTGCGTGGCAGCCTGCAGCCTGAGTACACCCTGGCCAAGCGCGGCGCTGAAAAGCTGTGGGAAAAGGTCAACGGCGGTGCCAAGAAGGGCTACGTGAACGCTTTCGGCGCCATCACCGCCGGTCAAGCCATGCAACAGGCCAAGGCTGGTCTGGAAGCTGTGTACCTGTCGGGCTGGCAAGTTGCTGCCGACGGCAACACCTCCGAAACCATGTACCCCGATCAGTCGCTGTACGCTTACGACTCCGTCCCCACGATGGTTCGTCGTATCAACAACACGTTCAAGCGTGCTGACGAAATCCAATGGTCGCGTGGCATCAACCCCGGCGACGAAGGCTTCATCGACTACTTCCTGCCGATCGTTGCTGACGCTGAAGCCGGTTTCGGTGGCGTTCTGAACGCTTTCGAACTGATGAAGAACATGATCGCCTCCGGCGCTGCTGGCGTTCACTTCGAAGACCAGCTGGCTGCGGTCAAGAAGTGCGGCCACATGGGCGGCAAGGTGCTGGTTCCCACCCGTGAAGCCGTTGAGAAGCTGATCGCTGCTCGTTTCGCTGCCGACGTGATGGGCGTGCCCACCATCGTTCTGGCTCGTACCGACGCTGAAGCTGCCAACCTGCTGACTTCCGACTGCGACGACAACGACAAGCCGTTCGTCACTGGCGAGCGCACCCAAGAAGGCTTCTACCGCGTCAAGAACGGTCTGGAGCAAGCCATCAGCCGTGGCGTTGCTTACGCTCCCTACGCCGACCTGGTGTGGTGCGAAACCGGCGTGCCTGACATCGGCTTCGCCCGTGAATTCGCTCAAGCTGTCCACGCTGCCTGCCCTGGCAAGCTGCTGTCGTACAACTGCTCGCCTTCCTTCAACTGGAAGAAGAACCTCAACGACGCGCAGATCGCTTCGTTCCAGGAAGAGCTGTCGGCTCTGGGCTACAAGTACCAGTTCATCACCCTGGCTGGTATCCACGTCAACTGGTACAACACCTTCCAATTCGCCCACGCTTACGCTCGCGGCGAAGGCATGAAGCACTACGTCAACATGGTGCAAGAGCCCGAATTCGCTGCTCGCGAAAAGGGTTACACCTTCGTGTCGCACCAACAAGAAGTGGGCGCAGGCTACTTCGACGACGTGACCACCGTGATCCAAGGTGGCTCGTCTTCCGTGAAGGCCCTGACTGGCTCGACCGAAGAAGAACAGTTCCACTGATCCCTGGCGTGAAGTTCGCTCTCTGCGGGCTTCACCCTGGACAGCAAGGCCACCCTCGGGTGGCCTTTTTTGTTTCCACACCGCCCCCTCGAATAAGGGGGTTTTACCATGTTTGTGAATTTGTAACGGTTTCGTCACTGCGTCTCCCTAGAGTCCGCCTGCGCCCCCGCATCGCAGGCCAGTACCGGAGCGGCACGGATGGGTGTGTTGGACATTCCTCTCCCTTCCTTGATTGCCACGCTCATGCTGACCAAAACTCATGCTTTGCCGACGCTTCGGCGTCTGACTGCCGCCTTGGCTGCTGCGATTCCTTTGTCCCTCTTGGGGCATGTCTCTGCATCGCATGCCGCGATGGTCATCAGCCAGGTCTATGGCGGTGGTGGCAACTCGGGTGCCACCTACAAGAACGACTTCGTTGAACTTTTCAACAACGGTACCTCTGCGGTTGCCGTGGGGGGCTGGTCGGTGCAGTACGCTTCTGCGACGGGCAGCAGCTGGCAAGTGACCCAACTGCCGTCAAGCATGGTGGTGCAGCCTGGTCAGTATGTGCTTGTCCGGATGGCTGCAGGCACCGGTGGTACGGTTGACTTGGTGCCCGATGTGCTGGGTAGCACGGCCATGGCTGGCGCCAGCGGCAAGGTTGCGCTGGTGTCCAGCACCGTCGCTTTGACAGGTGCGGCGCCGACTGGCACGGTGGATGCTGTCAGTTACGGCTCGGCGACAGCGCTGGAGGGGGCATCGACCGCCGTGTTGAGCAACACGACGGCCGCCATGCGTGCTGGTAACGGTTGCCTTGACACGAACAACAACTCCTCCGACTTCGCGGTCGTCAGTCCGCAACCGCGCAACAGTGCCTCGCCGATCCTGACATGCGGCGGCGCCGTCACGCCACCGCCCCCGGTGACGCCGACGGTGCCTTTGCTTGAGATTCCTGCCATTCAGGGTGCGGCCGCGACCAGCCCTTACGTGGGCCAGGTGGTGCGCACCACCGGCGTCGTCACCCGCTTGACCAACAGCGGCTTCTACATGCAGGCCCTGCAAGGCGATGGCAACGATGCCACGTCGGACGGGATTTACGTGTTCACCAGTGCGGCGCCCACTGTGAGCGCGGGGCAGTTGCTTCAGTTGAGTGGCACGGTGGCTGAGTTCGCGGGTGGTGGTTCGACCGTCACTCAGCTGACTTCGCCCACGGACATCGTGGTGCAGGGCGCGGGCTACAGCCTTGCGCCTGTTGCCATCACGTTGCCGGTGGTCGGGGGCCTGGAGCGCTACGAGGGCATGCTGGTCACCGTCAATGGCCCCTTGACCGTCAACCAGAACTACTTTCAGGCCCGTTTTGGCCAGTTGACCTTGTCGGCTGGCGGGCGCTTGGAGATGCCCACCAACCGCCATCGCCCTGGCGCGCAAGCCACGGCTCAGGCAGCGGACAACGCCAGCCGTCGCATCGTGCTGGAAGATGGCACCTCGCGCCAGAACGTCAACCCGACGCCGTTCACCGGTCCCACCGGCGCCTTGCGTGGTGGCGACACGTTGGGTTCAATCACCGGTGTCATCGACTACGGTCCTTCCACAGCAACGGCGAGCGGCCCAGGGGATTACCGCATCGTCCCGTTGAACCCTGACGCCCTCAGCTACACGATCACGCACCCTCGTCCAACGTATGTGCCATCGGTGGGGGGCAACTACAAGGTGGCCAGCTTCAACGTGCTGAACTACTTCACCACGTTCACCAACGGTGAAACCATCGTCAATGGCCAGACCGGGCAAACGTGTGTAGCCGGGCAGACGGCCGCTGCCAGCTGTCGCGGTGCCAGCAACTACACCGAGTTTGTGCGCCAGCGCACGAAGATCGTTGAAGCACTGAGCAAAATCGACGCTGATGCAGTCGGTTTGATGGAGGTGCAGAACAACGCGGTGGCCGCCCAGAACCTGGTCGACGCCTTGAATGCCAAGGTCGGTGCGGGCACGTACGCCGTCGCGCCGGGGGCTGCGGCTGGGGTCATCGGGACCGACGCCATCAAGGTGTCGATGATTTACAAGCCGGGTAAGTTGCAGGCTGTGGGCATGTCGCAGATCGACGCATCGCCTGTCAACAGCCGCCCGACCTTGGCGCAGACCTTCCGGGCCCCCAATGGAGAGAGCTTCACGCTGGTCGTGAATCACCTCAAGAGCAAGGGCAGTTGCCCGACTTCCGGTGCGGATGCCGACCAAGGTGACGGCCAAGGTTGCTACAACGCCACCCGCTTGCAGCAAGTGAGCCAGCTGCGCAATTTCGTGAGTGCCTTGCAGACGTCCTCGGGTGTCTCGGATGTCCTGCTGGTGGGGGACTTCAATGCCTACGCCAAGGAAGATCCGATCCACGCTTTGACCAGCAATGGCTACGTGGACCAGATCGGGCGCTTCAACACGTTTGGCTATTCCTATGTGTTCGATGGCGCCGCAGGCCGACTGGACCATGCGATCAGCACGGCATCGTTGTCGCCCAAGGTCTCGCATGCGCTGGACTGGCACATCAACGCCGACGAGTCGTTGGCCCAAGACTACAACCTGGAGTTCAAGCAGCCACTGTGCGCCACTTGCGCGCCAGATCCCTACACGGCCACACCCTACCGCTCGTCCGACCATGATCCGCTGGTGGTGGGCTTGAACTTGTACAACCAGTACATCACCGCGCCTGTCACCAGCACGTCGGTGGTCGGAACAGCTGGGGATGATTTGATCACCGTGGGCGCCGGACGCCGCACGCTGGCCGGTGGGGCGGGTCGCGACCAGTTTGCGTTCCGTGCGGACTTCACAGGCGGTGCCACGATCACCGACTTCACTCCCAACGCGGACGTGATCGGCCTGCGCGGCGTGCTGCAAGGTCTGCGCATCCAGGTAGCGGACCCGATCAGTCAGGGCTATGTCAGCTGTGCTGCATCAGGTGTGGCCGATGCACTCATCTCTGTCGATCCCGATGCCACAGGCCCCTCAGCCCGTCGCCCCATGATCGTACTCAAGAACACCACGTGCGATGCGCTGAGCCGCAGCAACTACATCTTTTGACGAGCCCAGCCCGCATGTTTCACGGACATCACATCATGAACACTACTTTTCACGCAGTGGCGAGCCTGGTTCTGGCCAGTTTGGCCACCTCGGCTTCGGCCGCCATGTTCACCTTTGAGGGCAGCGTCAACGACGGCAGTCCCTTGGCCGGGCAGACCATCTCGGGGAACTTTGCTTACGATGATCTGAGCGCGGGGGGGGGTGACACCATCGCTTTGAGTGATTTCACGCTGAACTTCCTCGGGCAAACCTACACGTTGGCGTCACCCAATGCCGCAGGATTTGCCTGGCTGAGTGGCGGGGCGTTTGACGGCATCAGTTATGTGGTGTCCGACGGCTTGGCAGCCCCGGAGTTCAGCATCGATTTGGTCTCGGGCTTCCCTGGTGAAGCCCTTCAGGGGCAGTTTGGATACCTCTCCAACACCGTTGATACAACGGTGTTTGGCATGTTCACGATCACGCCTTCTGCGGTTCCGGAGCCCCATATCTTGGGCCTGCTGCTGGCCGGCGGTGTCGCGGCAGCTTGTGTCGCACGTCCACGCCGACAGGTCTGAAGCTCGTCCCGTCCCTGGCATGCCTGCCGGGTGTCCGGAGTGGGCGTCAGAACTTGAGTCTGACGCCCGTCCCGACTGCCCAGGCGCGGTTGCGAGGAAGGGTGGGGTCGGTGCGGGGCCAGAAGTGCCCCACGATGACCTCGCCGATCACGAAGTCTTGGTGAACTGGTTGAGACCATTTCATTTGCAACCCGTAATCCTGGACGACGACGGGCTGTCCGATCACACCGTTGAGCAACGCCTCGATGGACAGCAGTCGTTGCCCCTCAAATGACTTGAAGACGCCAGCGCTGCTGGACCACCCTGCGTCTTTGCTCCGGGCGGTGGCGGTGATGGCATTGAGCCATCTGGCCGTCAGTCCGGGGGCCAGCGCATGCTCGTACGTCAATGCAGTGGTCGAACCAATTTGATCTGCCACGCTGTAGAACAAGGTTTCGCGGAACTCGACGCGGTTCTTGGGGCTGAGTGCCCAGATGTGGCGGTATCGAACCTGCGCATAGGGCTTCAGCCCCCCGCGAAAACCCAGGCGGACATCCAGGTTGTCGCGCAAGGTCGCGCCGATGCCCGCGAAGAATGCATTGTCTCGGTTGTCGCCCCGCAGCAGTTGCTGTTGCCGAGTGAACGTGTCCGGCTGGTCGCTCACGATTTCACGCCTGTCGTCGTTGCCCACAAACAGGTACTGATATGACGCCAGGTTGGGCAGCCGAAAGCGGGCCTTGAATCGCAAGCCCAGGCTGGCCGCGTCATCCTCGCGTTTGTAAAGCGACAGACCAACCTCACCATCGGTGACCTTGCCGCCCTCAGAGAAAGGAATGTCCCCAAACCAGCTGTCCACACCGCTGGCCAGCCATTCCACCGAGGTGCGGACGCTGCTGCGTGTGCGGCTCAGTGGGGATTC
This sequence comes from Aquabacterium sp. G14, assembly GCF_037482285.1. Classification (NCBI taxonomy): domain Bacteria; kingdom Pseudomonadati; phylum Pseudomonadota; class Betaproteobacteria; order Burkholderiales; family Sphaerotilaceae; genus Aquabacterium; species Aquabacterium sp. G14. The sequence continues at coordinate 308,980 of NZ_JBBEYB010000002.1, read as the reverse complement.
TCCGCCGGGCGCGCGGGCATCGCTTGCTGCGGCGGCTTCAGCGCCCGGTGAGTCGGATGCCGGAGGGGTGACCGTCGCAGCAGCCTCGCTGGCCTGCGCTGCGCTCATCCACAGCAGTCCGGCACAAGACAACAGGGCCAGTGTGGTGCTTACTGGTCGTGACGGCAGCCAAGCAAATCGATTGATCATCCAATTTTCCGAAGTGGCGAAGGGGGCCTGCGCCGTCCGTGCGGCACCGGTACCCCAGCAGCATACATGCCTGCAATGGTGGTGACATCAGGGTGAAGGGGGTGAAGGGGGTGAAGGCTCGGTTGCGGATGTGCGGGTGCACGGTCCCCGCTACAATAGCGAGATCGGCGCCAGTCTCCGGTGCGCCCCGTGCAGCAGGTAAGAAGCGTAGAAAGGCAGATCCGGTTATGACACCGCGAACTTCGACCACCCCCTACACCTCGATCGAGGTCTAGTCGGCTGGCCGCTGCTTTCGTTTTCCTGTTGTCACTCAGAAAGCGCGGCGTCCACCGCGCTTTTTTCATGCCCCTCGCGGCTTTGCGTCGGGCGCGCTCCAGATACTGAAGGTTTCCTCATGATTTCCATTCAATTGCCCGACGGCTCCAAGCGTGAATTTCCGGGCCCGGTGACCGTGGCCGAGGTGGCTGCGTCCATTGGTGCGGGACTGGCCAAGGCCGCACTGGCCGGCCGCGTGGGCCGTGGCGAGTCTGCCCGTCTGGTTGATACCAGCTATTGCATCGAGGCTGACGAGGCTCTGGCCATCGTCACCGAGAAGGATGCCGACGGCCTGGACATCATCCGCCACTCCACCGCCCACTTGCTGGCCTATGCCGTCAAGGAGTTGTTCCCCGATGCGCAGGTTACCATTGGTCCCACCATCGAAGACGGCTTCTATTACGACTTCGCCTACAAGCGCCCCTTCACGCCCGAAGACCTCGAAGCCATCGAGAAAAAGATGGCCGAACTCGCCAAGAAGGACGAGAAGGTCGAGCGTAAGGTGTTGCCGCGTGACGAAGCAGTGAGCTACTTCAAGGGACTCGGCGAGCATTACAAGGCCGAGATCATCGAAAGCATCCCGGCTGATCAGGATGTGTCGCTGTATAGCGAAGGCGCCTTCACCGACCTGTGCCGTGGTCCCCACGTGCCCAGCACTGGCAAGCTCAAGCACTTCAAGCTGATGAAGGTGGCAGGCGCCTACTGGCGCGGTGACCACCGCAACGAGCAGTTGCAGCGCGTGTATGGCACCGCCTGGACGACCAAGGACGATCTGGCCCAGTACCTTCATCGTCTGGAAGAGGCTGAAAAGCGCGATCACCGCAAACTGGGCCGCGAGTTGGACCTGTTCCACATCGACGACCACGCGCCGGGCGTCGTGTTTTGGCACCCCAAGGGCTGGACCGTCTGGCAGGCGGTCGAGCAGTACATGCGTCAGGTCTACCGTGACAACGGCTACCAGGAGGTCAAGGGCCCCCAGATCATCGACAAGACCCTGTGGGAAAAGACCGGTCACTGGGACAAGTACCGCGACAACATGTTCACCACCGAGTCGGAAAAGCGCGACTACGCGCTCAAGCCGATGAACTGCCCCGGCCATATCCTGATCTTCAACCAGGGCATCAAGAGCTACCGCGACCTGCCGCTGCGCTACGGTGAATTCGGCCAGTGCCACCGCAACGAGCCCTCGGGCGGCCTGCACGGCATCATGCGCGTGCGAGGCTTCACGCAGGACGATGGCCACGTCTTCTGTACAGAAGATCAGATCCTGTCCGAGTGCGTGGCCTTCACGGCGTTGCTGCAAAACGTCTACAAGGACTTTGGCTTTACTGACATCATCTACAAGGTCGCCACGCGTCCCGAGGCACGCATCGGCTCGGACGAGGTGTGGGACAAGGCCGAGAACGCATTGATGGAGTCGCTGCGCGCCACGAACAGCGAGTTCACCATCGCTGTGGGTGATGGCGCCTTCTACGGTCCCAAGATCGAGTACACCTTGAAGGACGCCTTGGGCCGCCACTGGCAGTGCGGCACCATCCAGGTGGACTTCTCCATGCCGCAGCGCCTGAACGCCGAATATGTGGCCGACACCAGCGAGCGCAAGCACCCGGTCATGCTGCACCGCGCCATCCTTGGCTCGCTCGAGCGTTTCATTGGCATCCTGATCGAGCAACACGCCGGCTCACTCCCGGTTTGGTTGGCTCCGGTGCAGGCGGTGGTACTCAACATCACCGACGCGCAGGCTGATTACGCGCAAGAGATTGCCAAAACGCTGCAGAAGCAGGGCTTGCGCGTGCAGTTGGATTTGCGCAACGAGAAGATCACGTATAAAATCCGCGAGCATTCGTTGCAGAAGGTGCCGTACTTCATCGTTGTCGGTGACAAGGAGAAGGCAGATGGCACCGTCGCCGTGCGCGCCCGGGGTAACCAGAACCTCGGTGTGATGTCACTCGATGACTTCTCCCAGAAGATCTCTCAAGACATCGCCAGCAAGGCCTGAGGCGGGATGGCGCTTTGCCCATGTGGGTGAGGCGCGATCTTGCTGGGTTTGCCTGGGTGCGTGATCAAGGTTAACCGGTGCCAGGCGTCCAGAGCCTGTGGCCAAAAGGAATTCAACATCGCTAACTTCTTTGACCGCCGTACGCGCAATGACGAGCGCAAGCATCGGCTCAATCGTGAAATCATGGCTCCGGAAGTCCGTCTGACGGGCGTGGAAAACGAGCCCCTCGGTATCGTCAGTGTCCAGGAAGCCTTGCGGATGGCCGCAGAGCTTGACGTGGATCTGGTGGAAATCTCTGCCACGGCTGAACCGCCGGTCTGTCGCCTGATGGACTACGGCAAGTTCAAGTACCAGGAGCAGAAGAAGGCCCACGATGCCAAGATGAAGCAAAAGGTCATTGAGGTCAAAGAGGTCAAATTCCGTCCGGGCACCGATGAAGGCGACTACCAGATCAAGCTGCGCAACCTGCGTCGCTTCCTGGAAGACGGCGACAAAGGCAAGGTGACCCTGCGCTTCCGCGGTCGTGAAATCACGCACCAGGAACTGGGGATGAAATTGCTGGAGCGTGTGCGCGACGACCTGACCGATTGCTCGGTCGTCGAGAACATGCCCAAACTGGAAGGGCGCCAGATGATCATGGTGCTCGGTCCGAAGAAGAAGAAATAATCACCCGGCGCAGGCCGTGTGATTTGCCAAGGTGGCGGTTTGGTCGCCACCACCATTGGCTCAAAGTGCCTGCAGGCCATCAAGACACGGAAGTGGTATCCGTGGCGCCTGGCAGGAACAACGTAAAAGGAGCAGAACATGCCCAAAATGAAGACCAAGAGCAGTGCGAAGAAGCGTTTTCGCGTGCGTCCGGGTGGTACCGTCAAGCGCGGTCAAGCCTTCAAGCGCCACATCCTGACCAAGAAGACCACGAAGAACAAGCGCCAGCTCCGCGGCGCCGTCAACGTGCACGAAACGAACATGGGCCACATGGCTCAGATGCTGCCTTTCGCTGGCCTGTAATCGGCTACCGAACAGCAGATCGTTTCATTGGTTCAAGATAGTTAACGCCGAAGGAGTCATCCATGCCTCGCGTCAAACGTGGTGTAACAGCCCGCGCTCGTCATAAGAAAGTTCTCGCCCTGGCCAAGGGTTTCCGTGGTCGCCGCAAGAACGTGTTCCGCATCGCCAAACAGGCTGTCATGAAGGCTGGGCAGTATGCCTACCGCGACCGCCGCGCCAAGAAGCGTGAGTTCCGCCGTCTGTGGATCGCACGTATCAACGCCGGTAGCCGTGCTCTGGGCCTGACCTACAGCAAGTTCATCGCTGGCATCAAGAAGGCATCGATCGAGATCGACCGCAAGGTGCTGGCCGACATGGCCGTCAACGACCCGGCAGCTTTTGCCAGCATCGTTGAAAAGGCCAAGGCTCAACTGGCTGCTTGATTTTAAGCAATCAGCAAGATGCTGCGCCCGGCTGCATCGGTTCAGGGAAACCTGAGCGAGCAGGCGGGTGATTCAAAGGCCAACCGTGTGTTGGCCTTTTTTTTCGACACAAGACAATGAACGATCCCCATAGCGACCTTCAGGCACTGGTTCAATCCGCCCAAGCGGCTTTTGCGGAGGCCACCACCCCGGCCGATCTGGAGAATGCCAAGGCACGCTTCCTGGGCAAGTCGGGCAGCGTGACCGAGCTGCTCAAGGGCATGGGGGCACTCACTCCCGAAGAGAAGAAGACCCGTGGCGCCGCGATCAACCAGGCCAAGCAGCGGGTCGAGGCCGCGCTCACCGAGCGCCGTCAGGCCCTGGCCGATGCCGAACTGGCGCAGCAGCTGCGCGCCGAAAGCCTGGATGTGACCTTGCCCGGTCGCCGCCGTGGCGAAGGTGGCCTGCATCCGGTTTCCCTGAGCATCGAGCGCATCGAAGGCATCTTCGGCTCGATGGGTTTTGCCGTGGCCGATGGCCCCGAGATCGAAACCGACTGGTTCAACTTCACGGCATTGAACACACCGGAAGACCACCCCGCACGTTCGATGCATGACACCTTCTACGTGGAAGGCGGCCACCTGCTGCGCACGCACACCAGCCCGATGCAGGTGCGCTATGCCGTGCAGCACGTCCAGCGTCATGCAGCGGCCATGGCCCAAGGTGGGCGCATGCCCGATCTGCGCGTGATCGCGCCGGGTCGCACTTACCGCGTGGACAGCGACGCCACACATTCGCCGATGTTCCACCAGTGCGAAGGCCTGTGGATTGGCGAGAACGTCAGCTTCACCGACCTGAAGGCGATGCTGGGCGACTTCTTCAGCACCTTCTTCGAGACCGACGAGTTGGACATTCGTTTCCGCCCGTCCTTCTTCCCATTCACCGAGCCTTCGGCCGAAGTGGACATCGCTTTCGCCTCTGGCCCCCTGAAGGGGCGCTGGCTGGAAGTGGGCGGGGCAGGGCAGGTGCACCCGAACGTGGTGCGCAACTATGGCCTGGACCCCGAGCATTACATCGGCTTCGCCTTCGGCCTGGGCCCAGACCGCCTGACCATGCTGCGCTACGGTGTCAACGACCTGCGCCTGTTCTTCGAAGGCGATTTGCGCTTCTTGCAGCAATTCCAGTAAGGAGCACGCCATGACGACTGCCACCTCGATCCGCGCCTGGGCCGCGCAGGCTTTGAATCAGCCTGTGGTGCCGTTCTCGTACGAGCCGGGCCCCTTGGGCGCGGAGGAGGTCGAGATCCGCGTCGAGCATTGCGGCCTGTGCCACTCCGACCTGTCGGTGATCGACGGCGAGTGGGGCCCGGCTGCGTATCCCGTGGTGGGCGGTCATGAGGTCATTGGCAGCGTGGTGGCACTTGGTCCCCAGGCGCGTGGCCTGAAGTTGGGCCAGCGCGTTGGCTTGGGCTGGATGAGTGGCAGCTGCATGGCCTGTGCGCCGTGCCTGAGCGGCCAGCCGCAGATGTGCCGTGCTGGTGTGCCCACCATCATCGGTCACCACGGTGGCTTTGCCGAGCGCGTGCGGGCGCATTGGTTGTGGGCCGCACCGATCCCCGAGGGGCTGGACCCCAAGGATGCCGGTCCTTTGCTGTGCGGCGGGGTCACGGTGTTTTCGCCGTTTCTGAACTTCGACATCAAGCCGACGCACCGCGTGGGCGTGGTGGGCATCGGGGGCCTGGGTCACCTGGCCTTGCAGTTCGCGCGGGCCTGGGGGTGTGAGGTCACGGCCTTCACGTCCAGCGAATCCAAGCGCGATGAAGCCTTGCAGATGGGTGCTCACCACGTCGTCTCCAGCGTGGATGCCGGTGCGATGAAGGCCCTGCGCGGCCGTCTCGACATGGTGCTGGTCACCGTCAATGTCATGCTGAACTGGAAGGCGCTGATGAGCACGTTGGCGCCCAATGGCCGTCTGCATCTGGTGGGGGTGCTGCCGCAGCCCATGGAGGTGGAGGCCGGCCCGCTGATCGGTGGTCAGCGCAGCGTGTCGGGTTCGCCCACTGGCTCGCGTCAAGACATCGACACGATGCTGGAATTTGCCGCACGCCATGGCATCAAGCCGCAAACCGAACATTTCCCGATGAGCCGCCTCAACGACGCGCTGGACCACCTGCGCGCAGGCAAGGCTCGTTACCGTGTGGTGCTGGACGCCGATTTCGAGCAGGCCTGAGAACAGGTCCTGTCCCCGCACGGTTCACTGAATACAGATACCCAAGGATCCCTGACATGCAATTCCCCGAGTCCTGGCTGCGCAGTTTCTGCAACCCCGACCTGAGCACCCAGCAACTGGCTGACCTGCTGACGATGGCCGGTCTGGAAGTGGAAGAGCTGCATCCGGTGGCACCGGCCTTCACCGGTGTGGTGGTGGCGCAGGTGCTGGAAGTCGCCAAGCACCCTGATGCCGACCGTCTGAACGTGTGCAAGGTGGATGCGGGTACGGGCGAAGTCCTGCAGATCGTCTGTGGCGCGCCCAATGTGCGCCCCGGCATCAAGATCCCTTGCGCCACGGTGGGCGCTGAGCTGCCCCCGGGTGCCGATGGCAAGGCCCTCAAGATCAAGCTGGGCAAGCTGCGGGGTGTCGAGAGCCAGGGCATGCTGTGCTCGGCCCGTGAACTGGGCATCTCGGAAGAGTCCAACGGCCTGCACATCCTGGCCGAAGACGCGCCCATCGGTGTGAACATCCGTGAGCACCTCAAGCTCGATGACACACTGTTCACCCTCAAGCTCACGCCCAACTTGGCTCATTGCCTGAGCGTGGCGGGCATTGCCCGCGAGGTGTCGGCCCTGACCGGCGCCCCGCTGACCTTGCCGAGCATCGAGCCGGTCCAGCCCGGTGTGGATGCCGCACTGAAGGTGACCGTGCAGGCGCCCGAGCTGTGCGGCCGCTTTGCCGGCCGTGTCATCCAGGGCGTCAACCCCCAGGCGAAGACGCCGGACTGGATGGTCGAGCGCCTGGCGCGCTGCGGCCAGCGTCCCGTGTCGGCCTTGGTCGACATCTCCAATTACGTGATGTTCGAGTTGGGTCAGCCCTCGCATGTGTTCGACTTGGACAAGATCCAGGGCGAGTTGCAGGTGCGTTGGGCACAGCCGGGTGAAACGCTCAAGCTGCTCAATGGCAACACGGTGACGCTGGACGAGCAAGTGGGCGTGATCGCCGCCGGTACGCAGGTCGAGTCGCTGGCTGGCATCATGGGCGGTGACGAGACCGCTGTAGGCGATGAGACCCGCAACGTCTACCTGGAGGCCGCGTTCTGGTGGCCCAAGGCCATTGCCGGACGGGCCCGCCGCTACAACTTCTCGACCGATGCCTCGCACCGCTTCGAGCGTGGTGTCGATCCGGCACCGACCGTGCAGTACCTTGAGCGCATCACTCAGCTGATCCTCGATATTTGCGGCGGCCAGGCCGGTCCGGTCGACGATCAGGTCGTCAAGGCCGCTGAGCGCAAGCCGGTGACACTGCGCCTGTCGCGCGCCCAGCGCGTGATCGGCATGCCGGTGACCTTGGCCGAGTGCCAGACTGTGTTGCACCGACTGGGCCTGCCTTACAGCACTGTTGCGCAAGGCGACGACACGCATCTGGTGGTGACGCCGCCGAGCTGGCGTTTCGACCTGCAGATCGAGGAAGACCTGATCGAGGAAGTGGTGCGCGTGATCGGCTTTGACAAGCTGCCCAAGCGTCCACCGCAAGCGCCGGTCACGCCGCTGGTGTTGCCCGAAGCGCGTCGCAGCCTGTACGCCGTGCGCCGCGATGTGGCGCGCCGTGGCTATCAGGAAGTCATCACCTTCAGCTTCGTGGAAGAGCGTTGGGAAGCCGACTTTGCCGGCAACACCCAGCCCATTCGCGTGCTCAACCCGATCGCCAGCCCGCTGTCCGTGATGCGCTCGACGCTGATCGGCAGCCTGGTCGAGGTGCTCAAGACCAACCTGTCCCGCAAGGCCGAACGCGTGCGCTTGTTCGAAGTCGGCCGTGTGTTCAAGCGCGACGCCTCGGTGGTGGACAGCAACCTGACGGTGGGCGGCTTTGACCAGCCAGTGCGCGTGAGCGGTCTGGCTTATGGCCCGGCCGACGCCTTGCAGTGGGGCGCCGCAGCCCGCAATGTCGACTTCTTCGACGTGAAGGGCGATGTCGAGGCGCTGCTGGCGCCGCGTCAGGCCACGTTCGTGGCGGCCGAGCATCCTGCCTTCCACCCGGGGCGGTGCGCGCAGGTTCAGGTCGGCGGCCAAGCTGTGGGCTTCGTGGGTGAGTTGCACCCCAAGTGGCGCCAAGCCTACGATCTTCCCTTGGCCCCGGTGCTGTTCGAGCTGGATGCGAGCGTGCTCAGCCAGCGTGTGGTGCCCACCTTCCAGCCCGTGCCGCGCATGCAATCGGTGTACCGCGACCTGGCCTTGGTTGTGTCTGACACCACGGCCCACGACGCCGTGATCGGCGCGATCACGCAGGCTGCCACCGACGGCCTGGTGCGTGGTGCCCGCCTGTTCGACATCTATAAGCCCAAGACGCCGGTCGCGGGCATGGCCGAGAACGAACGCAGCCTGGCCGTGCGCGTCGAGCTGCGTGACGACGAGCAGACCTTGACCGACGAGCGCATTGACGCTGCCATGCAGGCGGTGTTGGCTGCGGTGGCTTCGGCCGTGGGTGCGCGCGTGCGCGCTTGAGGCCGGGGAGGGCCGTCGACATGAATGACAAGATCAGCGACCTGACCGTGCTGTTACCGACCATCGAAACGCCCACTCTGACGAAGGCGGAGTTGTCGGAAATGCTGTTCGACCGCCTGGGCCTCAACAAGCGTGAGTCCAAGGACATGGTCGAGGCGTTTTTCGAATCGGTGCAAGGTGCGCTGGTCGAGGGGCAGGATGTGAAACTGTCGGGCTTTGGCAACTTCCAGATCCGTCGCAAGGCCGCACGTCCGGGGCGCAATCCGCGCACTGGGGAAGTCATTCCCATTGAAGCCCGCAATGTCGTGACGTTCCACGCCAGTCAGAAACTCAAAGGCATGGTGCAGGGTGACGTTCCGTCTGACGAAGACTTGGAGTAAAGTCTGAACTCTTTGCCCGCTGCGGTTGATGCGGGCAAAGTTTTTCATGTTGGATTGACCTCAGGGACACATGGACCGCGTCGACAGCGCTTTGCCGCCCATTCCTGCCAAACGCTACTTCACCATCGGTGAGGTGAGTGAGTTGTGCCTGGTCAAGCCCTACGTGTTGCGTTATTGGGAGCAGGAGTTTGTCCAACTCAAGCCCATGAAGCGACGGGGTAACCGCCGCTACTACCAGCACCATGAGGTTTTGTTGATCCGTCGTATCCGCGAATTGCTGTACGAGCAGGGTTTCACCATCAGTGGTGCGCGCAACCAGTTGGCCGACGGGGCTTCGCAGGGGCATGTGGCCCCCGCATATGGGCATGATGACGATGTGCCTGTCGATGCTGCACAGGTCATGGGTGCCACTGGGTTGACCGCTCAGGCGGTGATGGCTGCGGCCGCAGCACACACGACGAGTCCTTCATCGTTCAGTCGTCCTTTGCAAGCCAGTGGCGCCACGGTCATCGGGGCTGCATGGGGTGCCCCCGATCTGACTGAACTGCAATCCGTCGATGCAAGAACAGTGCTGGCCTTGCGCGAAGCACTCGTGTCGATCCGAGATTTGTTGTCCTGATGCAAAAAATTCGCTCTGACTTGCAAAATACGGTTTTTCCATCATATAATTTAATTCTTGTCGGGGCGTAGCGCAGCCTGGTAGCGCACTTGCATGGGGTGCAAGGGGTCGCGAGTTCGAATCCCGCCGCCCCGACCAAGAAATAGCCGAAACCCGGTATCGAAAGATACCGGGTTTTCTGCTTTTTGGCGCCCCTGCACGCGATACGCGCCACATGCCGTCGGTCGGTGCGGTTCAGGTGAAAAGACTGGGGTGTGCGGACGTGACGTTGCGTGAGCCCCGAGATCAAGACGGGCTCACTTCAGGCGCTTCAGCTGCTTTTGGATGCTGCGATCAAATTCTTGCTGAAGCACAACCGGAAATGCGGCGCTGATCGAGCCGATGGCCAGAGGGCGCAGTCGCTCAAACAACGCCTTCAAGGGCTCCACCACATTGCCGTCGGTCGGCTTTCCCTTCGCTTTGGCGCTCTCTGCCTTGGCTGCCACATCTTTGGCCAGGTTCAGGAACAGTTGTTCCACATATGCCTTGGCAATGATGCGGGTGTGCTTGATCAACTCGTCTTGCAGGTCGAGAACGGTGTCGAGCGGCACATGCAATTCAGCCAACTGAATGCCGATGCGCTCCAGTGCAGGGCTGAGGATTTCGACCTCGTCCGGCCCAATGCGCCGGTAAAGCCCGTTCTGGCTCAGGCGCTCTTTCTGCTCAGGTGTGGCAGGGGTGGCCCAATGCGAGGCCATTTCTGACAAGGCCTTGCGCTTGGGCGCTTCTACGGTGAAGAAGGTGGTGGAGAACAGGCCGCTGATCAGCGAATACTCTGACCATGCCCCTTCCGGAGTGTTCTCCAGCATGTCCTTGATCGTGTCCAGGCGGAAGCCTTGCTGCCGCAGATCGCGGATCAGCTCCAGCTTGCCCTGATGCTCGTGGTCGTACAGCCCAAGTCGGCCCTTCAGCCGCGGCGGTGGCATGAGCCCGGCAGTCTGGTAAGCGCGGATGTTGCGCACGCTCACGCCCGTACGGGCCGACAACTCCTCCACCGTGATCTCCGGATCGGTGCTGTCTGGCGAGCGGACGGGGCGGGCGCGTGAAGAATTGGCAGATTTGCTTTGCATCGGCTGGGCGAACGCTGAATGGACGACATGATACCGATCGCATATTGCAGAGTTAATGTAACATTCGGTTTGTTGTGTTAATGCGGCTGGTCGTGCATGCGCGGTCGTCTGAGGTATTCATGGAAAAAATCTGGTTGAAGCACTACCCTGCCGGCATGCCGCAGGAAATCGACGCGAGCCAATACGGTTCGCTGGTGGCCCTGTTGGACGAGGCCATGCGCAAGTACAAGGACCGTGTGGCTTTCCGTTGCATGGGCGCAGCGCTGACTTACGCAGAGTTGGACGAGTTGTCGGCTCGTGTCGCGTCTTGGCTGCAGGCGAAAGGCCTGAAAAAAGGTAGCCGCGTGGCGGTGATGATGCCCAATGTGCTGCAGTACCCCGTGGTGGTTGCTGGGATCTTGCGCGCGGGATGTGTGGTGGTCAACGTCAACCCGATGTACACACCGCGTGAGTTGGAGCACCAGTTGCACGACAGCGGTGCCGAGGCCATTTTCATCCTCGAGAACTTTGCGACCACCCTGCAGGCCATCCAGGCGCGGGGGCATCTCAAGCATGTGGTCGTGGCGTCGATGGGCGACTTGATGGGGCTCGTGAAGGGCGCCTTGACCAACTTCGTGGTGCGCCGTGTGCGCAAGATGGTGCCTGCGTGGTCCCTGCCAGGACATCATCGGTTCGGTCAGGTGCTGACGGAGGGCGCGCGCCAGGCTTACAAGCCGGTCACACTCACCCCTGACGATGTGGCCTTTTTGCAGTACACGGGTGGTACCACCGGCGTCTCCAAGGGCGCTACGCTGCTGCAGCGAAACCTCCTCTCCAATGTGTTGCAGTGCGAGGCCTGGTTGATGAACGGCGTGGACCGTCAGGCCTTCCCGCAACTCAATGTGGTGTGCGCACTGCCGCTGTATCACATCTTCGCGCTGACGGTGTGCGCGCTCATGGGCATCCGCAATGGTGCCTGCATGCTGCTGATCCCGAACCCGCGCGACATCCCGGGCTTCATCAAGGAGCTGTCGCAGTTCCGCTTCCACCTGTTCCCCGCGGTCAATACGCTCTACAGCGGTCTGATGAACAACCCCGACTTTGCCAAGCTGGATTTCTCCAGCCTTCAAGTGACGATCGGTGGTGGCATGGCGGTGCAGCGTGTCGTGGCAGAGCGCTGGAAGGCGATCACGGGCAAGCCGATCATCGAAGGCTATGGCCTTTCGGAGACGTCGCCTGTGGCCACCTGTAACGCCAACAACATTGAGGTTTACACCGGCACCATCGGCCTGCCACTGCCCTCGACCGAAATTTCGATTCGAGATGATGATGGACAGGAAATGGCCCTGGGGCTGGCCGGCGAGATCTGCATCCGCGGTCCTCAGGTGATGGCCGGATACTGGCATCGCCCGGAAGAGACAGCCAAGGTCATGACGGCGGATGGTTTCTTCAAGACCGGCGACGTGGGGGTGATGGACGAGCAGGGCTACGTCAAGATCGTCGACCGCAAGAAGGACATGGTCCTGGTTTCAGGCTTCAATGTCTATCCGAACGAGGTGGAGGATGTGGCGGTTTCACACCCTGGTGTGCTGGAGGCCGCGGTGATTGGCGTGCCGGATGCACATTCCGGTGAGGCAGTGAAGTTGTTTGTGGTTCGTCGTGATCCGGAGTTGACGGTCGCCGATCTGGCCGAGTTCTGCAAGGAGCAGTTGACCGGCTACAAGCGACCCAAGTACATTGAATTCCGCGACGAGTTGCCCAAGTCCAACGTGGGCAAGATTTTGCGTCGTGAATTGCGTGACGCTGACCTGAAGAAAGCCGCCTGATCATGAGCTTCCTGACCAAGAAAATTGCCAGCGCGGCCCTGTCTGCCATGTTGTTGGCAGCGTTGCCCATGGCGCACGCTGCCCGTGAGGTGGGTGGCGTCCGTTTTGAGGATCAACTGACGCTGGCCGATCAGCCTCTGGTGCTCAACGGCGTTGGCATGCGTGTCAAGATGATCATCAAGGTCTACGCTGTGGGGCTGTATGTGCCTCGCCGCGATGCCTCGGCGGCATCGGTGCTGAACCAGCCTGGGCCCAAGAGTGTGCGCATTGTGTTGCTTCGCAATGTGTCGGCCGAGCAGTTGGCCGACAGCTTGGTGGCTGGCATCGAGGACAACGTTTCGTCGGCGGAGCAGGCTGTGCTGCGCAAGCGTCTGGATGCGTTGCAGTCCACCATGCTGAAGGTGGGGGAGGCCCAGAAGGGCTCGGTGATTCAGCTGGATTACGTCCCCGGACAGGGCACCCACATCACCTTGGGTGGCAAGGCACTGGGGCAAGACATTGCCGGGGAAGACTTCTACCGCGCCTTGTTGAAGATCTGGTTGGGTGAGCGTCCCTCGGACAACGCACTCAAGCGAGATTTGCTGGGCGTTTCTTGATGCCTCGGCGTCCTTGATGCAAAAAAGGCCGGTGTTTCAACCGGCCTTTTTTCTGCCTGAGCGAATGACAGGCGTGTGGTCAGCGGGTGCTCAGCACTTGATGCCCATGTGCATGGCGACCACACCGCCAGTCATGTTGTGCACATCGACATGGCCGAAACCGGCCTCCTTCATCATGGCCTTGAGTGTGGCCTGGTCAGGGTGCATGCGAATGGATTCCGCGAGGTATTGGTAGCTGGCGGCGTCTCCTGCGACGAGTTGACCAAGCTTGGGCAGCACTTTGAAGGAGTACCAGTCATAGACTTTCTCCAGCGGCTTGGCCACTTTGGAGAACTCCAGCACCAGCAAGCGGCCGCCCGGCTTGAGCACGCGGCACATTTCCTTGAGGGCGATGTCCTTGTGTGTCATGTTGCGCAGGCCGAAGGCCACCGTGACGATGTCGAAGGTGTCGGTCGGGAAGGGCAGCTTTTCAGCGTCGCACAGCGTGGTCGGCAGAGCCACGCCGCTGTTGAGCAGGCGGTCGCGACCGGTGCTCAGCATGGCCTCGTTGATGTCGGTGTGAACCACCATGCCACTGGGGCCAACGCGCTTGGCGAAGGCCTCGGACAGGTCGCCCGTGCCGCCGGCGATGTCGAGCACCTTGTGGCCTTCACGCACGCCGCTGGCGGCGATGGTGTAGGTCTTCCACAGGCGGTGCAGACCCATCGACATCAGGTCGTTCATGATGTCGTACTTGTTGGCGACGGAGTCGAACACACCGCGAACGCGTTGTGCCTTCTGGGACTCGTCAACCTGCTGAAAACCGAAGTGCGTGCTGCTCATGTCGGCATCTTACTACCGGGTTAGCCCGCTGTTGCCCCAGGGCCGGGGGAGAGGGCGCGCCCGCAGGCCACCCCGCTGGCCCAGGCCCACTGGAAGTTGTAGCCGCCCAGCCAGCCGGTCACGTCCACCACTTCGCCAATGAAGTACAGGCCGGGTACCTTCTTGCTTTCCATGGTTTGCGAGCTCAGCTCGCGGGTGTCCACGCCGCCGGCAGTCACCTCGGCCTTGGCATAGCCCTCGGTGCCGCTGGGCACGATGGACCAGGCGTTGGCCGACTGGCCCAGGGCGTCCAGGTCTTTGTCCTTGAGTTCGGCCAGGGCTGCATCGGGGCGCAGCGAGGGCGAGATGCGCACGGCCTGCTCAGCCAGCCACGTCTGCGCCAGGCGCTGCGGTACGGCTTCACCCAGGGCGCGAGCCCATTCTGTCGACAGTTGTTTGCGGGAGCCGGTCTTCGCTTGCTTGAGGCTGGCAGCCAGGTCGCGTTGCGGGGTGAGGTTCAGCGTGAGCGCCTGGCCGGGTTGCCAGTAGCTGGAAATTTGCAGGATGGCTGGGCCGCTCAGGCCACGGTGGGTGAAAAGCAGGTCTTCTAGGAACAGTGGGGCGCCGCCCTTGCCGCGTTTGCCCTTGGCGCCGCCGGTCGCTGGGGTGCTGACTTCGACCTCCAGCGAGATGCCGGCCATGGGCACAAACGGCGCCCAGGTGTCGGCTGCGAAGGTGAGCGGCACGAGGGCAGGGCGCAGGGGCAAGATCTGATGACCGAGCTGCGCCGCAAGATTCTGGCCGAAGTCGGTCGCGCCGATCTTGGGGATGGCCAGCCCGCCGGTCGCGATCACGACCTGGTGCGCCCGGATGAGGCCGCGGTCCGAGTCAATCTCGAAGCGCACGGCATCGGTGTCGGCGGCACCCAAGGGCCGGACGGCCTTCACGACGCAGGGCTGCCAGCGGGTGACCTGACCGGCCTCGCATTCGCGCAGCAGCATCTGGATGATGTCGTTGGCGCTGTGGTCGCAAAAGAGCTGGCCGCGGTGCTTCTCGTGCCAGGCGATGCCGTGGCGTTCGACCATGGCCAGAAAGTCCTGCGGGGTGAAGCCCGCCAGGGCCGAGCGGCAGAAGTGGGGGTTCTCGCTGAGGAAGTTGGCGGGTGTGACCTCACGGTTGGTGAAGTTGCAGCGCCCGCCCCCCGAGATGCGGATCTTTTCGGCGACTTTGGGAGCGTGGTCCAGCAGCAGGACCTTCAGGCCGCGCTGACCCGCCACGCTCGCACACATCAGACCGGCTGCGCCCGCACCGATCACCACCACATCGTAAGAAGACATGGCCCGATTGTCGCCGCTTCGGCCACCTGCCCGGCTGCAGTTCAGAAGCCGCTGTGGCCCAACGTCTGGCTGGGAGAGAACACCGGCAGGCCGTCATCGTCCTCGGCCGACACGAAGCGCGAGTCGCCCTGGCTGCGTGCTTCGTCCAAGGCTTGAGAGGCACGCCGGATGGCATCGGTCAGGTTCTCGTCAGGCTGCACTTGCACGACACCAAAACTGATGCTCAAAGGCTGTTGTTGCAAAGAGCGACGGTTGCGCTCTACATGCGCCACCATGCGTTGTGCCACGTGCAGGGCGTCCTTCACTGTGGTGTCGGTCAGCAGCGCGACGAACTCGTCGCCACCAAGACGGCCCATCAGGTCACGGGTGCGTAGCAGGCGTCTGGCACTGCCTGCCACGAGTTTGAGCGCTTCATCTCCCGCAGCGTGACCATGTTGTTCATTGATCTGCTTGAAGTGGTCGATGTCAAACAGCATCAAGGCGGCAGAGCCTGGCGCGCTCAGGCGCAGGGCCTGTGCGCCCATTTCGGTGAAATGACGCCGGTTAGGCAATTGCGTGAGCATGTCGAAGTCGGCCATGACGCGCAACTGCCGATGCGATTCACGCAGGTCGTGTTCAGTGCGTTCGTACGTGAGCAGCAGACAGATGTAGACCGAAAAGATCACGCCAGCCACCAAGGCCACGAGCACCGCAGGTTGTTGAATGTGATCGGGCGCGATGACAGGGGCTCCCCAACTGCTGAGGCCGGAAAGAAGCCGAGGCACCTGTATCAGAGCGGCCGAGACGAGGTAGAGCAGCAGAGCCTTCAGATAGACGCTTTGACGCCAGTCTCGGATGGCGTGGATCTGCCAGGCGGCATACAGGAAAAAGCCGATGCTGACGAAACTGAAACTGGCGACGCGCGCGCCCAGATCGTCGGGCATGTGTTGCTCAAGGGTCAGAAGGGCCCAGAAGCCCAGTACCAGCAGGGCGCCATCCATCCACTGCGGTGTGCGGAAGTCAGTGCGGGCGTAGAACTGCCGCATGCCCACCAGCATGGTCATGGGCCATTGCAACCACAGCAACACCGACAGGGCCGGCAGCCAGGGGTGGGTGTCGCGCAACAGCAGGCAGATGGCACTCAGCAGAGTCAGCCCCTGAGCGGCTGTCCACCACCAGAAACCACGGTAAGTGCGTTGGGTCAGGCCCACCAGCGTCATGATGACGGTGGTGGTCAGGAGCACCACGCACACCACCAAGGCCAGGGTCGGGAGATGAAGCGACATCGAAGAGGGTAGGAGACAGGGGGCTCCGGCCGAACGGCATCAGAGGCGGCAGATCTCGGCCACAATGATTGCAGGTTTTCGCTCTGCTGTAGTGAGATGCAGGGCATTTTGCTCCCCGCAGGAGGGGTGTGTCACCCCGCTTCCTGGGGTGCGGAACTGGGTGGAGAGTTCAGTCATGGCCATGGATGTGGTGGATTACGAGATCAAGGGTGCCGAGATGCAGTTCGTGGAGGTCGAACTCGACCCCGGCGAGGCGGCCATTGGCGAGGCCGGCAGCATGATGTTCATGGAGTCCGGCATCGAGATGGACACCGTTTTCGGAGACGGCTCAACGCAGCAAAGTGGTGGCCTGTTCGGCAAGTTGTTGGGGGCAGGCAAGCGTTTGGTCACCGGAGAAAGCCTCTTCACGACGGTTTACACCAACCAGGCCAGCGGCAAGAAGCGTGTGGCGTTTGGTGCGCCATATCCCGGCAAGATCCTTCCCATGGACCTGCGGCAACTGGGGGGTACGCTGATTTGCCAGAAAGACTCCTTCCTGTGCGCAGCGCGGGGGGTGTCCCTGGGCATTGCCTTGCAGAGAAAACTGGGCACGGGCTTCTTCGGTGGCGAGGGCTTCATCATGCAAAAGCTTGAAGGCGATGGCATGGCCTTCGTGCATGCGGGTGGCACCGTGGTACGCCGCGAGTTGCAGGCGGGCGAAACCCTCTACATCGACACCGGCTGTGTGGTGGCCTATACCCAGGGCGTCGATTTCGACATTCAGTACGTTGGCAAGATCAAGACGGCCTTGTTCGGCGGTGAGGGGCTGTTCCTGGCCCGTGTGACCGGGCCTGGGCACGTGTGGTTGCAGAGCTTGCCGTTCTCGCGTTTGGCGTCTCGCATCTTCGCTGCCGCGCCACAGGCTGGAGGCCGCGGTCGTGATGAAGGCTCACTGCTAACGGGCGTTGCCGGCGGTTCGCTGCTGGGTGGTCTGTTGGGCGGAGACCAGGAGTGACTGTGAACGTGCCGGTGGTGGGCCGCATGCTCGACGCGGCGTGGCGTGCCCTAGCATATTGCCTGATGCCGCAGGTCATCTGGTTGTCATTGCTGCCGCTGTTGCTGGCCGCCGTGGTGCTGGGAGGTTTGGCCTGGTGGGGCTGGTCGGATGGTGTCGCCTGGGTGCGTGGTCTTCTGGATGGCTGGGCCGTCAGTCAACATGTGCTCGCTGCGCTGGATGGCTGGGGCTTGTCACAACTGCGAATGGCGGTGGCCCCACTGGTCCTGGTGCTGGTGATCATTCCGCTGGTGGTGGTGATGTGCTTGCTGCTGGTGGCGGCGTTCATGACGCCAGCCTTGGTCAAGCTGGTGGTACGCCGTCGCTTTCCTGGGATGGTGTCGCGTCATCAGGCTTCTGTGTGGCACAGCCTGTGGTGGTCGTTCCGCGCGACGGTGCTGGCGCTGCTGATGCTTGCCGTGAGTTTGCCGCTGTGGTTGCTGCCTCCTTTGGCCGTGGTGTTGCCACCTTTGATTTGGGGCTGGCTGACTTATCGGGTGTTGGTGTTCGACACCTTGGCGGACTTTGCGACGCCAGCAGAACGCGAGACGTTGATGCAGGCGCACCGCACGCCTTTGCTGACGATGGGGGTTTTGGTTGGCTATCTGGGCGCGGCACCGGCGGCCCTGTGGGCCTTGGGGGTGTTGGCCCTGGCGTTGGCGCCCTTCATCTTGCTGTTGTCGGTGTGGATCTACACCTTGGTATTTGCGTTTGCCGCCTTGTGGTTTGCGCACTACCTGCTGCCGGCGCTGCATGCAATGCGTGCGGCTCCCACTTCTCTCGAACCTGTGACGCCACCGTTGGTGGCGGGTGAATCATCATGATCGGACTCATCATCATTGGCGATGAAATCCTCAGTGGACGTCGTCAGGACAAGCACCTGAGCAAAGCCATCGAATTGCTCGGTGAGCGTGGCATGGCGTTGTCCTGGGCTCGTTATGTCGGCGATGATCCGGAGCGGATCACGGCGGATCTGCGGCACGCCCTGAGCAGCGGCGATGTCGTGTTTTCCTTTGGCGGAATTGGTGCCACGCCTGATGACCATACCCGTGCGTGTGCGGGTCAAGCGGCAGGGCGCTCTCTGGTTCTGCACCCGGAGGCGAAAGAGCTCATCTTGCAACGCAGTCGTGAAATGGCTGAAGAGGCCGGCCAGGCATTTGACCCGGTTTCTCCAGACACGATGCGCCGTTTGCAGATGGGGTTCTTTCCGGAGGGGGCCACCATCATTCCCAACCCATACAACCGCATTCCAGGCTTCACGCTGGCGGGGCGCGTGCATTTCCTTCCGGGGTTTCCGGTGATGGCTTGGCCGATGATGGGCTGGGCGCTGGATCACCTGCATCAGGACTTGCACGGCAAGGTACAGGTGCGTGAGAAGTCCATCGTTGTCTACGGTGGGATCGAGTCGACTTTGACACCTTTGATGGTGTCGATCGAGGATCGTTTTGCGCCTGTCAAGGTGTTCAGCCTGCCGAGCGTGGATCATCCGGAGCATGGGCGTCACATCGAGCTGGGCGTGAAGGGGCGGGCGCAGGAGGTGGAGCAGGCATTCGAAGCCTTGCTGCAGGGCTTGTCCCAGTTTGGTGCGCAAACCGGCCCCATTTCGGTGCGCCAATGAGTTCGAGTTCATGTGTGCACCGATGTGGTGCGTTCGTGGGGTGGGGCTGTTCAGTTGCTGCGCCACTCGGTACATTTCCCACTGTTTCGGTGCAGCCCTGTGCCTGCATGTACCTCTGGGCGTTTTCTGCGCGCGCGGGCCAAACAAGGTAAGTCGGCACACTTTCTGCTAGTAAACTGGGCGCTGTTTCCGGATCTCTTGAAACAGCTTCAAATTTCTCGCTTTTACATTCAGCCTCTGGCTAGGAGCATCTGATGGCCAACAAGACCGTCGCCGACGTGATGAAGATGGTGAAGGACAACGAAGTCAAGTTCGTTGACTTCCGTTTTACCGACACCCGCGGCAAAGAGCAGCACACCACGGTTCCCGTTTCTCACTTTGACGAAGACAAGTTCGAATCGGGTCACGCCTTTGACGGCTCGTCGATCGCTGGTTGGAAGGGCATCGAAGCCTCCGACATGCTGCTGATGCCGGACGCCAACACGGCCAACATCGATCCTTTCTTTGAAGAGCCGACGCTGATCCTGACCTGCGATGTCATCGATCCGCATGACGGCAAGCCTTACGAGCGCGATCCCCGCTCTCTGGCCAAGCGCGCTGAAGCCTACCTGAAGGCTTCGGGCCTGGGCGACACCGCCTACTTCGGTCCGGAACCCGAGTTCTTCGTGTTCGACTCGATCCGCTGGGGCAACGAAATGTCCGGCAGCTTCTTCAAGATCGAATCGGAAGAAGGCGCCTGGAACACCGGTACCGCTTACGAGCACGGCAACAATGGCTACCGTCCCACCGTCAAGGGCGGCTACTTCCCCGTGCCTCCCGTGGACTCCGGTCACGACATGCGCTCGGAAATGTGCCTGATCCTGGAAAGCCTGGGCATTCCCGTTGAAGTGCACCACCATGAAGTGGCCAACGCCGGCCAAATGGAAATCGGCACCCGCTTCAGCACCCTGACCGAACGCGCTGACTGGCTGCAACTGCAGAAGTACGTGATCGTGAACGTGGCCAATGCCTATGGCAAGACCGCCACCTTCATGCCCAAGCCCATCGTTGGCGACAACGGTTCCGGCATGCACGTTCACCAGTCCATCTGGAAGGATGGCAAGAACCTGTTCGCTGGCGACGGCTATGCTGGTCTGAGCGAATTCGCCCTGTACTACATCGGCGGCATCATCAAGCACGCCCGTGCTCTGAACGCCATCACCAACCCCGGTACGAACTCGTACAAGCGTCTGGTGCCTGGCTTCGAAGCTCCGGTGAAGCTGGCTTACTCGGCCAAGAACCGCTCGGCCTCGATCCGTATTCCTTACGTCGCCAACCCGAAGGGCCGTCGTATCGAAGCACGTTTCCCCGATCCTTCCGCCAACCCGTACCTGGCCTTCTCGGCCCTGATGATGGCTGGTCTGGACGGCGTGGAAAACAAGATCCATCCGGGCGAAGCCGCCACGAAGGACCTGTACCACCTGCCGCCCGAAGAGGACGCTCTGGTGCCGACCGTCTGCCACAGCCTGGATCAGGCTCTGGAGTACCTGGACAAGGACCGCGCGTTCCTGACCAAGGGTGGCGTGTTCACCAACGAGTACATCGACGCCTACATTGAACTGAAGATGCAGGAAGTGACCCGTTTCCGCATGGCCACTCACCCGGTCGAGTTCGACATGTACTACAGCCTGTGATCCTTCGGGACCGGGCCTGGGAGTGACATCCCGATACAAAGGGCGGCGTGAGTCGCCCTTTTTTCTTGCCTCCGGCGCCTGCGCGTGCGGAACCGCTGGGGCATACTGGGATCGCACTTCAGGCTCAGAACGACACTCACCGGACATGATGCACTTCACCTTGTCACCTTCGCACGCTTTCTCACGGGCATGGCGCCCGATCGCTTGGCTGGCTTTGGCGCTGGCCCCGGTGGCGGGAGCGTATGCGCAGGTGTACCGCTGCCCAGGGAACCTGTATACCGATGCGCTCTCGCCCAAGGAGGCGGCAGCCAAAGGTTGCAAGACCCTGGATGGCGCACCCATCACGGTGATTCAGTCGAGCACGCCGCGTTCGTCAAGCGCAGGCACCCGAGGCCCGGGGGCTTCCGGCTCCAGCAGTTCGCCTGAAAACAAGGTGGCCTCCGATGAGCAGAAGGCGCGCGACACGGACGCCCGTCGCATTTTGGAAGCTGAGTTGCGCAAGGAGCAGGCCGCTTTGGAAGCCTTGAAGAAGGAATACAACGAGGGGCAGCCGGAGCGTCGTGGAGACGAGCGTAACTATCAGAAGTACCAAGACCGCGTCAATGAAATGAAGGCTGCCTTGACCCGCAAAGAGGCCGACGTGGCCTCTTTGCAGCGAGAGCTGAGCAAGTTCGGCGGCGCAAAGTAACGTATCCATGGATCCAGGGATGGAGCGATCCCCTAGTACACACGACAAAGGGCAGCTGGGCCTGATGCCATACAGCCTGCCAGCCAACCTGGAAACTCTGGATCATCTGGCCACCATGGTGTCTGTGGTGACACCTGATGGCTTGTGCCTGTTTGCCAACACGGCGTTTGAAGAGGCTCTGGGGCTGTCTCGGCGCGCGATGTTGGGCATGTCGATTTTCGACTGGTTGGTGGACGCCACGGTGCTGCGTGATGTCGTCGCCGCAGTGGCGCGCAACGATTACGCGACCAGTCGCCTGAGCGCTGAGTTGCGTCGTCACCTGCATCTGCAGGTGGGGGAGGTGATGTCGGTGCAGGTGATTGCCACCCGACTGGATCACGGGGATCTGGTGCTGGTGGAGTTGGTTGAAGCCGAGCAGCAGACGCGTCAGGAGCGTGAGGAGCGAGTGCTCGACCAAGCCAGGGCGAACAAGGAGTTGATCCGCAACCTGGCTCACGAGATCAAGAACCCGCTGGGGGGCATCCGGGGGGCGGCCCAGTTGCTGCAGATGGAGTTGGAGTCACGCTCGCTGACGGAGTACACCCAGGTCATCATCCATGAGGCTGACCGCCTGCAGCTGTTGGTGGACCGCTTGCTGGCCCCGCACCGTCGTCCGCATGTTGTGGGTGATGTGAACATCCATGAGGTCTGCGAAAGGGTGCGCTCGCTGATCCTGGCGGAGTTTCCGAGGGGCTTGCGGGTATGGCGTGATTACGACACGTCCTTGCCCGAGTTTCGGGGTGACCGCGAGCAGCTGATTCAAACCGTGCTGAATGTGGCCCACAACGCTGCGCAGGCCCTCACGGATCGCATCGCAAGCGGGGATGCCTTGTTGACACTGCGCACACGGGTGGCGCGCCGGGTGACGATCAACCGTCAGTTGCATCGCCTGGCATTGGTCTTGCATATCGAAGACAACGGCCCGGGGATTCCGGAGTCCATCCGTGATCGCATTTTTTACCCGCTGGTGTCGGGGCGTGACGGGGGTTCTGGCCTGGGACTCACTTTGGCTCAAACCTTCGTTCAACAGCATCAAGGCACCATCGAATGTGAAAGCGAGCCCGGACGCACGGTATTCAAGATCCTGATACCGCTGCCCTGAAGTCCGGTCTGGCGATCCATGCGGTTCGGGATGCCCTAACCAGTCCACAGCATGAAACCCATCTGGATCGTTGACGACGACCAATCCATCCGCTTTGTGCTCGAGAAGGCACTGGCGCGCGAGGAACTTCCCGTGCGCAGCTTCACCAACCCCCGCGATGTGCTGATTGCGCTGAATGACGACGAGCCGCAGGTGCTGGTGTCGGACATCCGCATGCCCGGGGGCTCGGGCATTGACCTGCTGAGCAAGGTCAAAGAACGTCTGCCGGGCCTGCCGGTCATCATCATGACGGCCTACTCCGATCTGGACAGCGCGGTGTCGGCTTTCCAGGGCGGTGCCTTCGAGTACCTGCCCAAGCCCTTTGACCTGCCCAAAGCGATTGAGTTGATTCGTCGCGCGGTGGATGAGAGTGTGCGCGAGGAGGTGATCGATGAGCGTGTCACCCAGATGCCCGAGATGCTGGGGCAGGCGCCGGCCATGCAGGATGTGTTCCGCGCGATTGGGCGACTGAGTCAGAGCAATGTGACGGTGTTGATCACCGGTGAGTCGGGCTCGGGCAAGGAGTTGGTGGCCCGTGCGCTGCACAAACACAGCCCACGTGGCAACGGGCCCTTCGTGGCGATCAACACCGCAGCGATTCCAAAGGACTTGCTGGAGTCGGAGCTGTTTGGCCATGAGCGTGGTGCCTTCACTGGTGCGCAGACGATGCGTCGTGGACGTTTCGAGCAGGCCGATGGGGGCACTCTGTTCCTCGACGAAATCGGCGACATGCCTTTCGACCTGCAGACCCGTTTGCTACGGGTGCTCAGCGATGGGCAGTTCTACCGCGTGGGCGGTCATCACCCGATCAAGAGCAATGTGCGTGTGATTGCGGCGACTCACCAGAATCTGGAGGATCGGGTGAGGCAGGGCGTATTCCGGGAGGACTTGTTCCATCGCCTCAATGTGATCCGTTTGCGCTTGCCACCGCTGCGCGAGCGCCGAGAGGACATTCCAACGCTGGCGCGGTTTTTCCTGCAAAAGAGCGCCAAGGATCTGGGTGTGGAGGCCAAGCGTATCTCCGAGGCGGCACTGGCGCGTTTGGCAGCATTTGACTTTCCCGGCAACGTGCGTCAGTTGGAGAACGTTTGCCACTGGCTGACGGTGATGGCCCCGGCACAGGTGATCGAGAGCAAGGATCTGCCGCCTGAGTTGCTGGACAGCCATGCCGATCCTTTGGCGCCATTGGCGCCGTTGAATGGCATGCCATCGGCCTTGTCGAGCCTGCCAGTGGCCGAAACGCCGACGATTTCCGCGCCAGCCTCGTTGGGGGACACCTTGTTGAACCCCAGCGGGGGCATGCCAGTGGGCACGGTTTCTGGCGGTTTCCATCACGACTTACCGGGCGTGTCAGATGCTGTTTCACCCGGGTCTCTGACCGATGTGCTGGGCGTGTCGGCCCCTCCCGCTTGGCTGCGTGATCTGGAGCGGGATGCTCGCCATCGTCTGGAGGTGGGTCAGCCGGATGTGTGGGACGCACTGACTCGCCAATTCGAGGCTTGCATGATTCACACGGCGCTGGAGTTGACGCGAGGTCGCCGCATTGAGGCGGCTCAGAAGTTGGGCATTGGGCGAAATACCATCACACGCAAGATCCAGGAACTTGGCATGGACGAGTGAGAGACAGGTCGCGCGGCCTGCCTGCCTCGGCTACAGTGAGCGCATGGTGTCACATGGATGCATGTGGCGCGTAGGTGATCATGAGTCGAGGTTGTGGGTATGAAGCAAATGATGTCGGTGGCCGCCAAGGCCTTGTCTGTGGTGTCGCTGTGTGTGTTGGCGGCGTGTTCGACCACCAGTCCGGATGTGATCAAGCCGGGTGATGCCCAACGCCTGTCTCAGGTGGCCGATGGGGTTGTGCTTAACGTGCGCCCCGTGGTCGTCGAGGGCAGCCAAAGTGGTATTGGTGGGGGGACGGGGGCCGTCATTGGTGGCATTGCGGGTGCTGGCGGCACAAGCAACCCCCGTGGTTCGGCCATGGCCGGTGTGGCCGGTGCCGTGGTCGGCGCCGTGGTTGGTAATGCCGTGGAGCGTTTTGGCACCCGTGAGGATGCGGTGGAAATCCTGCTGCAGTTGTCGACCGGTGAACGTCGTGCCATCGTGCAGGCAGAGGGCAATGAGACGTTCAAGCCGGGTGATGCCGTGATCCTGGTGACGACCGGTGGCAAGACCCGTGTGATGTTGGCGCCCAAGGTCAAGGTGCCTCGCTGAACGCGAGGGTGGGGTCCCTGCCCAACCCGCAGGCGTTCAGCTTTGCATGCTGCTGACCGTGCTGCGGAAGCGTTTGAGGGCCGCTACGAAGAAGGCGGTTCCGATCAACCCGATGGCCGCGAATTGGGGCCACACGATGCTCAGGTCAGCACCTCGGTAGAGGATGGCTTGGGCAAAGCTGACGAAGTGCGTGGTGGGCGCGCCCATCATGAGGTAGCGCACCAGGTCCGGCATGCTCTCGCGCGGTGTCATGCCGCCGGACAGGATTTGCAGGGGCAGCAGCACCAGGATCATCAGCAGGCCCATTTGCGGCATGGAGCGCGCCACGGTGCCCAGGTAGATGCCCATCGAGGTGGTGGCAAACAGGTGCAGGGCGCATCCGGTCAGGAACAGGCCGATCGAGCCACTGACGGGCATGCCCAGCGCATCTCGCAGCACGAACTGCAGGGCCAGGGCTGTGGCCAGCAAGACGACCGCGCCCATGGCCCAGACCTTGGCCAGCATGATTTCCGACGGTTTCAGCGGCAACACCAGCAGGTGCTCGATGGTGCCGTGTTCGCGCTCGCGGATCAGGGCCGCGCCGGTCAGCACGATGGACAGCATCGTGATGTTGTTGATCAACTCCATCACGCCCATGAACCAAGTGTTGTCCAGCGCCGGGTTGAAGCGGTTGCGCAAGGCCAGGTCCACGATGGGCGTGCTCACTGTCCGCTCGCCGGACGGGTACTCGGCCACCTCGCCCAGGGCGATGCTCTGGATGTAGCTGGCACCGAGGAAAGCTTGGCTCATCTGGGTGGCGTCCACATTCAGCTGGATGGTAGGCTGCTTGCCCGCGAGGACATCGCTCTGGAAGTCCGGCGGGATGTCCATCACGAAGGTGAAGCGGCCTGCGTCCATGCCCGCGTCCATGTCCTGCAGACCGATGGCCGTGGGCTTCATGAAGGTGGGCGGATAGAAGGCATTGACGATGCGCTGTGACAGGGGCGACTGGTCTTCGTCCACCACGGCGATGGCGGCGCGGTGCAGGCGGTCGGGCGCGGCCTTGGCTGCGGTGTAGAGCGCGCCGGAGAAGGCCCAGATGACGAAGAGCAGCAGCAGGCGGTCGCGCCACAGGCTGCGCAGTTCCTTGAGCCCGAGTTGCCAGATGTGGCCGATGTAGGTGAGCACGCTGTTCATGTGTCCTGCTTTTTCAGAAGGAGGACGCTGGCCAGGGTCAGCACCGGGATGATGAGCAGCAGCGGGACGAAGTAGGTCCACAGGTCGGTCAGGCCCAGAGCCTTGGAGTAGGTGCCGCGGCTGATGATGAGGAAGGGGCCGGTGGGATAGATCTGGCCCATCAAGGCTCCCACGCCTTCGAGGGACGAGACCGGGTTGATCAGGCCGGAAAACTGGATGGCCGGCAGCATGGTGGCCAGCGCGGTGCCGAAGATCGCCGCGATCTGGCTGCCGGTGAAGGTGGACATCAGCAGGCCGAAACCGGTGGAGGCGGTGACGTAAAGCAATGCGCCGATGAACAGCGTGAGGAAGCTGCCTTTCAGTGGCACGCCAAAGCCCCAGATGGCCATGGCCGTCATCAACAGGAAGCTCAACAGCGCGGTGCCGATGTAGGGCAGTTGCTTGCCCAGCAGGAATTCGAGTTTGGTGACGGGGGTGACGTAGAGGTTGGTGATGGAGCCCAGTTCTTTTTCACGCACCACACCGAGGGCGGTGAGCATGGCCGGGATGAACATCAGCAAGATGGGGATGACGGCCGGCACCATGGCGTAAAGGCTCTTGACGTCGGGGTTGTAGCGGTAGCGCACTTCCAGCGAGGCGGGGGAGGCGACCTGGATGCCATGTAGGGTGAGTTGCTCGGCCAGGTAGGTGGCGTGCAGGCCCTGGACGTAGCCGGACACCGTTTCGGCCCGTTGCGGCATGGCGCCATCCACCCACACGCCGATGGTGGTTGGGCGACCGCGCCGCAGGTCGGCAGAGAAGTTGGGCGGGATCTCGATGGCCAGGCTCAGCTCGCCGCTGCGCATGCGTCGGTCAAGGTCTGCTTCGCTTTGCAGCGGGGGCTCTTCGAGGAAGTAGGGCGAGCCAGAGATGTTGAGCACGTAGTCGCGGCTGATGGCGGTCTGGTCGCGGTCGAGCACGGCAAAGCGCAGGTCCTGCACGTCCAGGCTGATGCCGTAGCCCATGATGATCATCAAGAGGGCCGAGCCGATCAGGGCCAGGGTCAGTCGGATGCGGTCGCGTTGCAGCTCCAGCGATTCGCGGTGGGCGTAGCTCAGCAGGCGAGCGAGGCTGAAGCGGGCGGGGCGGCGGTGTGAGGTGGTGGGGGGCGATGCAGGAGCAGGGACGGCAGCAGTGGCCTGACCGGCCGTGTGGGGCTCACCTCTGGACTCTTCTGGGGTTGCTCGTGGCAGAGGCGGCGAGCTCGCCGCCGGTGATGTCCCAGGCACCTTGTCCTGGGAGGCCTGGGCCTGCTCCAGCAATTCAATGAAGGTGTCTTCCAGCTTGTCGTGACCGTGGCGCTGCATCAGCTCGGCGGGTGTGCCGCTGTCGAGCACGCGCCCGGCGTGCATCAGCGAGATCCGGTCGCAGCGCTGGGCCTCGTTCATGAAGTGGGTGGAGATGAACAGCGTCACGCCGTCCTGGCGCGAGAGCTGGAGCATCAGCTCCCAGAACTGGTCGCGCGCGATCGGATCTACGCCCGAGGTCGGCTCGTCCAGGATGAGCATGTCGGGCCCGTGCACCACCGCCACGGCCAGCGACAGGCGCTGTCGCACGCCCAAGGGCAGCTTCTCGGGCAGTTCGTCGGCGACCTCGGTCAGCCCGAAGCGGGTCATCATCTCGGCGATGCGGGCTTCGCGCTGCGCAGCGGGCACCTGGAAGATGCGTGCGTGCAGGTCGAGGTTCTGGCGTACGGTCAGCTCGCCGTACAGCGAGAAAGCCTGCGACATGTAGCCCACGCGGCGGCGCACCGACAGGTCGTGCGCGTTGACCGACTGGCCGAACAGCTCGGCATGGCCTTCACTGGGTGGCAAGAGGCCGGTGAGCATCTTCATCGTCGTGGTCTTGCCACAGCCGTTGGAGCCCAGGAAGCCGAAGATCTCGCCACGGTGGATGCTCAAATTGACCCGGTCAACCGCCGTGAAGTCGCCAAAGCGACAGGTGAGGTCGTGGGCTTCGATCGCGATCTCGCCGTCGGCGCTGGAACGGGGGGGCACGACCAGCTCGCGATGGCCTTCGCGACGCTGCTCGGGCAGCAGGGCGATGAAGGCGGCCTCCAGTGAGTCGCGCTGGGTGCGCTGGCGCAGCTCGGCCGGGGTGCCGGTGGCGAGCACGCGGCCGGCGTCCATGGCGATCAGGTGGTCGAAGCGCTCGGCTTCTTCCATGTAGGCGGTGGCCACCAGCACGCTCATGCCGGGGCGCCGCGCGCGGATGCGGTCGATCAGCTCCCAGAACTGGCGGCGTGACAGCGGGTCCACGCCGGTGGTGGGCTCGTCCAGAATCAGCAGATCGGGGTCGTGGATGAGGGCGCAGCACAGGCCGAGCTTCTGCTTCATGCCGCCTGAGAGCTTGCCGGCCGGTCGGTCGGCAAAGGGAGCGAGGCCGGTGGCCTGCAGCAGGTCGGCCATGCGGGCCTGGCGCTCGGCGGGGGCGTGGCCGAACAGACGACCAAAGAAGTCGACGTTCTCGGCCACCGACAGCGTGGCATACAGGTTCTTGCCCAGGCCTTGCGGCATGTAGGCAATGCGCGGGCACACGTCACGCCGGTGGGCGGTGCGGGCCATGTCGCCGTCAAGCACCTGTATCTGACCCGCCTGGATGCGGCGGGCGCCGGCCAGCAGGGCCAGCAGGGTGGACTTGCCAACGCCGTCCGGCCCGATGAGACCGACCATGCACCCTGCAGGGATGTTCACGCTGACATCGTCGAGCGCGGTGATCCGCTTGTAGCGGTGGGTGAGGCCCTGGACCTGGGCCACGGACCGGGTCGCGGAGGGGTTCACGGTGCGGAGGCGGTGGCCGGAGCGGATGCGGGTGCCGAGGCATTGGCAGGTGCCGGGGCAGGCTCGGCAGGCAGCTTCACGGCCAACTTCTCGGGCCAAGGGGCATTGGCGTCAATGCGCACATGGGCCATGCCCGGCATGCCGGTCTTGACCTGGTTGGTGTAGCGGGCCAGCAGTTGGGGGTCGATGTGCGCGCGTACCTTGAACATCAGCTTCTGGCGTTCCACGGCGGTCTCGACGGTCTTGGGCGTGAACTGGGCCACGCTGGCCACGAAGGTGACCTTGGCTGGGATCACATATTGCGGGGCTGCGTCCAGCACCAGACGGGCCTCGCTGCCAATCGCCACACGGCCGGCTGCGGTTTCAGGCAGGAAGAAGGTCATGTAGACGTCGCTCAGATCGACCATGGACAGCACACGGCCGCCACCGCCGAGCACCTCGCCTTCCTGCGCCGCACGGACCTGGATGCGGCCGTCGCGCGGTGCCTTCAGGGTGGCGTCGGCGAGGTCGGCTTCGATGCGCTTGACACTGGCCTGCGCCGTTTCAATCGCCGATTGCGCTTCGGTGCGCTGGGATTCGGTGGTGGTGATGGCGGTACGGGCTTCGGCCACCTGCGAGCGTGCGGCGCTCAAAGCAGCGCGTGCACCTTGCAGTTGCGCATTGGCCTCGTCGAGCTTTTGAGGCGGCAGGAAGCCTTGGGCGACCAGCTCCTTGGCACGCTGATATTCTTTGCTCACCAAGGCCAGTTGGGCTTCGCGCTGGGCGACCTGGGCCGAAGCCGTGGTCACCGCCTGTTGGCGTTGAGCCAGCAGTGCATCGACAGTGGCGCTGGCTTGCTGGGCTTGGCGGACCTGCGCTTGTGCACGGGCCAGATCGGCTTCCAGCAAAGCGGTGTCCATGATGGCCAGGGTCTGGCCCGCCTTCACGTTGTCACCCTCCCGCACCAGCACCTGTTTGATACGGCCCCCAGTCTTGGTGGCGATGTCGGTGTCGGTGGCTTCCAGTCGGCCATTGCCGCTGGCGATGCTGGGCGGCAAGCCTTGAGGCTTGAGGCGCTGCCAGCCCAGCACGCCGCCGCCCACGGCCAGGGCCACGGCTCCCCAGATGAGGATTTGTCGGAGCTTGGCGCGCGAAGCGGGGGTGGATTCGGACATGGTGTACGGGTTTATCTGGATGCTGTCTTTTTAACATGCACAACGCGTTTTCAGGGTGGTGTCAACACAAGGGGGGAACCTTTCCGCGCCCCCCTACACTCACAGCCACGGCAGGCGGTTGACACCTGCGCCACACATGTCTGGCATTCGTGGCATGCCTTGTTCACGCTGATGGATTTCATGACCAAACCGACACGTTTGACCTTTGCGTTGCTGCCTCTTCTGATTGCTTCGGCCTGGGTGCCCTTGGCGCACGCCTCCCCTGATGTGGCCAGCCTGTCTCGCGCGGCGGTGTCGAAGGGGGCGGGGCAGAAGGTCACCAGTGTGGAGGGCATCAGCGAGTACCGTTTGCCCAATGGGCTGCAGGTGTTGCTGGTGCCCGATGATGCCAAGCCCACCACCACGGTCAACGTCACCTATCGGGTGGGGTCGCGCCACGAGGGCTATGGCGAAACCGGCATGGCCCACTTGCTGGAGCACCTGATTTTCAAGGGCAGCCCACGCCATCCCCAGGTGTGGGCCGAATTCAACAAGCGTGGACTCAGCGCCAATGGCACCACCTGGTACGACCGCACCAATTACTTTGCCAGCTTTGCCGCGAATGACGACAACCTGAAGTGGTATCTGAACTGGCTGGCCGATGCCATGGTCAACAGCTTCATCGCTCGCAAGGACCTTGACAGCGAGATGACGGTGGTGCGCAACGAGATGGAGATGGGTGAGAACAACCCAGGCCGCATCTTGCTGGAGAAGACGCTGGCCACCATGTACCAGTGGCACAACTACGGCAAGTCCACCATTGGCGCGCGCAGCGACGTCGAGAATGTCGACATCGGTAACCTCAAGGCGTTTTACCAGCGTTATTACCAGCCTGATAACGCCACCCTCATCGTCAGCGGCAAGTTCGATGTGGCCAAGGTGTTGACCTGGGTGCAGCAGTCGTTTGGCGCCATCCCCAAACCCAAGCGGGTGCTGCCGCCTCTCTACACCCTTGATCCGGTTCAGGATGGCGAGCGCAGTGTGACGGTGCGTCGCGTGGGGGGAGTGCCCCTGCTGTTTGCTGCCTACCATGTCGTGCCGGGCGCGCACCCAGACTATGCCGCGGTGGAGATCCTCTCCTCCATTTACGGCGAGGCGCCATCTGGTCGCCTGCACCGCCGTCTCACTGAACAGCAGCTGGTGGCTTCGGTATTTGGCTTCTCGCAGGGCCTGGCCGATCCAGGGCAGATCTTGCTGGGCGCACAGCTGAGCAGCGAGCAGGATCCGGCCAAAGCCGCCCCGGCCATGCTCGCCGAGATTGAGTCGGTGGCCAAGCAGCCCATCACCGAAGCCGAGTTGGCGCGTGCCAAAACCAAATGGCTCAATGAATGGGAGCAGGGCTTTGCCGATCCGGAGCATGTGGGCGTTGTGTTGTCCGAGGCGGTGGCTTTGGGCGACTGGCGTCTGTTTTTCCTGATTCGTGACCGGGTCAAGGCGCTGACGCTGGCCGATGTGCAACGCGTGGCGGAGCAGACCTTTGTCGCTTCCAATCGCACTTTGGGCCAGTACGTGCCCACGGCGACGCCCCAGCGTGCACCCGAGCCTGCTCGTGTCGATGTGGCCGCGGCCATGAAAGACTTCAAGGGGCAGGCAGCTGCGGCCACGGTCGAGGCATTCGATGCGAGCCCGGCCAACATCGATGCGCGTACACAGCGGCTTGCATTGTCTTCAGGTATGCAGCTGGCTTTGTTGCCCAAGTCCACCCGCGGCCAAGCGGTAGAAGTGCAAATGACCCTGCGCTTTGGCGATGAAAAGTCACTTGCCAATTGGGGGGCTGTGCCCTCCGCATTGGCAGCCTTGTTCGACAAGGGCACCCGCAACCTGAACCGCCAGCAACTGCACGATCGCCTCGATGAGCTGCAAATGGCGTGGTCGGTGTCAGCTGGCCCAGGCCGCATGTCGGTGCAGTTCTCGACCCGACGTGACAAGTTGCCTGCCGCCATCGCACTCATCTCCGAGATGCTGCGCTATCCCTCTCTGCCAGCCGATGTCCTGGAGGAGGTGCGGCGTGAGGCACTGTCGGAGTTGGATACACAGCGCAAAGAGCCTGGTGCCTTGTTGGCAGAGGCGATGGATCGCCACGGTAACCCCTATCCGCGCGGCGATGTGCGTCATGCACGCACCTTTGACGAAGTCGAGGCCGACTGGAAGGCCGTGCAGGTGGACCGCATCAAGGCGTTCCATCAGCAGTTTTTGGGCACCAGTCATGCGCAGTTTGCCGCTGTCGGGGATCTGGACGTGAACGCCACGGTTCAGGCACTGGAGGCCGCCTTCGGAGACTGGCGCAGCCCATCACCGTATGCACGGTTGGCTGAGCCTTACCGGACCGTTCCACCGACCCGGATGCAATTGCTCACCCCGGATCGGCAAAACGCTGCCATGTCAGTGAGCTTGCCCTTGCCTTTGAGCGATACACACGCAGATTATCCCGCCCTCATGCTCGCGAATTACCTGCTCGGCGGCGGCGGAGATTCCCGGTTGTGGAACCGGATTCGTGAGAAGGATGGCTTGTCATACAGCGTTTACAGTTCCGTTCAGTGGAATGCCGAAGAGCCTCATTCTCACTGGCATGCTGCGGCCAATTTTGCGCCTCAAAACCGTGACAAAGTGCTAGCCGCCTTCGAGGAAGAGATCCAGCGTGCTCGCCAAGATGGATTCTCGGTCGCTGAATTCGAAGCGGGCAAGCGTGGATTGTTGAATTTCCGGCGCTTGGGTCGAGCCCAAGACGGACGTCTCGCTGATGCGTGGGCGAGCAATCTGTATCTCCAGCGCACTTTTGCCGTCTCGGCACAGGTGGATCAGGCATTGGAGAGGTTGACACTGTCGCAGGTGAATGAAGCCTTGCGTCGCTATATTCAGCCAGATCAGTTCGTGCTGGGGGTCGCAGGAGATTTCAAGTCTCCTTGATCAAGGCCATGGCTGCGCATGGTGGCGCAGCCATGAAAAAAGCCGATGCGGATGCATCGGCTTTGGCAGTGCGGAGAAACCGCTTGGTTTGACGGTTTGTGTCAGATCGCGAAGTCTTCCAGCTTCTTGCCAGAAGCAATGGCGGCTTGAATCCACTTGGGTTGCAGGCCACGGCCGGTCCAGGTTTCGCCGGTGGCATTGTTGCGATACTTCGGAGCCACCTTGCGGCCGGCGCTGCTGCTCGGGGTGCCAGCGACCTTGCCACCAGCCTTCAGGCCCAGGTCAGCCACGGTCAGGCCGTGTTCAGCCAGCAGCGACTTGATCTGAGCGATCACGCCAGCGCGCTCGGCGCGGCGTGCTTCCTGCAACGCCTTTTCCAGTTCTGCGGCTTGCTTTTCGAGGGCGGCTTTTTGGGCGAGGAGGTCTTGGTAGTTGCTCATGTACGATCCTTTGATGCGCTGTTGCCAGGGCTTGAATACTTATTGGGAGGGCGAGACCGGAGGCAACTTGCTGGCCGTCTCCGCGTCATCTGGCGATTATTCTAAACCCAAAAATAAATACCCTGCAATTGCCTTAAATTTCAAAACAACTTATCCGCTTTCCGCGCGGGGGTTTTATGCAGACAACTTGCAAGATCTTTTGCATGAAGTTTTGTGAAGTAATTCCAAGCTTGCGCTGCAAACGCCATCATGGTGTCGAACGTGTCGTCTTCGCGGCTTGGCTCACGGCCTGCCCCAGCTCCACGACAGCCAAGGCGTAATAGCTGGACTGGTTGTAACGCGTGATGGCATAGAAATTCTGTGTCCCCGCAATCAGGGTCGGTTCACTGTCGCCATTTTCCAGCAGCACCAAGGCCAGGGGGCCGGAATGTTGAGAGGCCGATTCGGGTAGGGTGGCCCCCAGGCTGCGCATTTCATCCACAGAAAAGCTCGGGAGAATATCGGGGGCCAGCAGCTTGTGGCGTGCTGCGTCGTCAGACGGGGCGGTCACGCTGAAATGAGTGGCTTGTCCGGTTCGCCAGCCATGCTCTGCCAGGTAATGCGCCACGCTGCCAATGGCGTCGATCGGGCTGTTTTGCAGGTCTACTTTGCCATTGCCATCGAAATCCACTCCCCAGCGTCGAATGGAGCTGGGCATGAATTGCGGCCAGCCAATGGCGCCGGCGTAGGAGCCTGAGACCGCCTCCGGGGCCAGGCGTTGTTCAGCACAGAGTTTCAGATATGCGCCCAGTTCTTTCTTGAAGAATGGGCTGCGGTCACTGCGGCCAGTTGGGAAATCGAGAGACAAGGTGGTCAACACATCCAGTACACGGAAGTTGCCTGTGTAGCGGCCGTAAATGGTTTCAACGCCGATCACCCCTGCGATGATCTCTGCCGGCACGCCGTATTGGGTTTCGGCGCGTTTGAGCTCACCTTCGTATTGCTGCCAGAACGCGACGCCAGCACGGATGCGAATGGGCTCGATGAACCGTGAGCGATACACCCCCCAATTCTTGGCGGTGCCACGGGGGGCCGGCATCATCAGTCGGGCGGCCTGACTTTGGTAACGAGCCGCCGACAATGCCGACCATACCCAGGCCTCGTCCAATGCGTGTGCTTGCGCGATCTCGCGGGCCAGCGCCCGCGCGTCGGTGCGGCCGCCGTAGCTGTCTGGGTCACCTGAACGTGTCACCCATTGAGGCACCACCGTTGGCGTGTTCACAGCTTGGACTTCGGCCGTTGGTGTGAGCGCAGGCGCTGACGCAACGGTTGCGGGGGGCGCAAGCTTTTGCGTGGGCGGCTGCGACGTGCTGCAGGCGCACAGCAGGGCCGCGCTGAGGCAGAGCCCACTCCAACGGGGGGCAGTGATGAGATGACGAGGAAGCAGCATGAACATGTCGGGTGAATAACGGAGGTCTGGGTGCAGTGTGGCAGACCAAAGGGGCCTGATTGTCAGGAGATGCTGCCGGGGCAAAGCTCAGGCGGCGGCTCTCATGCATCATGGCTGGCGGGGCGGCGCAGTACGAGTGCGGCGATGGGTCTGGATGTGTTGACGAATCTGTTTGACCAGACGCTGCGCTTCCCTCAATGGCGGCATAGTTTGCTCGCCGGGGTCGGCGTAGCGCAAAGCATCCAGTTCACTCAACTGCACTTGTAGAAAGTGGCTCAGTTCTTTGGGGAGTGTGTTGGCTGATGACGTCTCACGCAGACGTCTCGCCCAGGCGAGTGCAGGGGCCGGCGCAGGGCAACCCTCAGGGGCCGTCAGGCCCAGGCTGACGAGGCTGCGGTGAAGTTGCCACATGGTGTGGTCCCACGGGCCGAGTGTGGGGCGAGGACGCTGCCACCACAACCAAGCCAAGCCACTCAGGCTCACGGCCGCGAAGATCATGGCGCAGATGCGCAAGAGGTCGGCCCAGTTGTGCGCATCGACTCCCCAGTTTTGAAGCAGACCCAGTTGCTGCTCGCGTGCGTACTGCAGCACCCAGACATTCCAGCGGTGGTTGCCAGCGTCGATGTAGGCTTGCCAGGTCCGCCACCACCGTGCCTGACCTTCACCCAACACACCGGCCAGCCCGCCTTGTCCAAGCCGCGGTCCACCGCTGCGCTCGATGCGGTCAGGTGCCACGGCTGCAGTGGGGTCCACTCGCACCCAACCCTCGCCCTCTTGCCAGAACTCGGCCCAGGCGTGCGCGTCGCTGTTACGCACAACATACTGTCCGTCCACCGTGTTGAGCTCTGCGCCCTGAAAGCCCGTCACCACGCGCGCAGGTACGCCCATGGCTCGCATCACCACGACATAGGCCGTGGCAAAGTGCTCGCAAAAACCGGTGCGACGATCCAGCCAGAAGCGATCGATCAGGTGACGCTCGGGGAGGCCATCTGGACCGGGGGCATCATCTTCGGGTGCCAGCGTGTAGGCAAACTTTTCGGTGCGAATGTGCTGCAACAGTGCCAGCGAAACCGTGCGTGCGTCGGCCTGGGCCAAGCTCGGCAAGGCGCGTTGCGTGCGCGCCCACGCCAGGGTGCGCGGGTTGAAGCCGGCGGGCAGTTGCAGGTAGGGTGTTTGCCGCGTCAGGCCCTCGACAGTCGTGTCACGCGCATCCAGCCACGCTTGCGCGCTGACCTGGATGCGCTCGCCCACGGGACGACCGGTTTCCCAGTCCAAACCCCAGCGACGCATGTCGGGCTGCGTTGCAGGGGGCGTCGGCCTGGCCACCAGCGTGCCGTCCAGCAAAGGCAAAGATCGCAGTCTGGTGGGCTCCAGGGTCACCTGGTAGCTCAAGCCGGGGCCTTGTGCCTGGATCGCGGGGCCGGCTTCCATGCTGAGTTGAGCGCGGAAGGGGAGGGTGCGAGCCGACCACGTCTGGCCATCGAACCAGGTCAGCACCGGGCCACGGAAGTACATCTGGTTGGGGCGTGGGACAACGCCATCGAAGCGCACACGCATGGCGATGCTGTCGTCCAGGGCCAGTTCAGACACATGGCCGAGTTTGAGTCGATCTGACAAGCCGGTCTTGCTGCCCGCATCCGAAGGGAGGCTCCACAGGGGGCCCAGGCGCGGAAAGAACACATACAGGGACAGCATCAGTGGCAGACCCCACAGCAGGCTGATGCCCGATGCCTTGAGTGCACTCCCTATCGACGGGCGGCCCAGCGGACGTTGCGACAGAACCAGTGAACTCAGCAATGCCCAGGCTGCCAGCAGCATCAGCAAGGCCATGACGATGCTTTGCGAGTACAGAAACTGCGTGAACGCCAGGAAAAAGCCCAGGCAGGTGATCACAAATGCATCGCGGCGTGCACGCAACTCCAGCGTTTTGAGTGCGGCCAGCACGGTCACGAGGGTGATGCCTGCGTCACGGCCAAACAGGCTTTGGTGGGTCGACAAGGTCAGTCCCACTGCGCCGGCCAAGCTGATGAACAGCACCCAGCGAGGCGGCAGTGGTGCATCGCGCCAAGCCAGCCCGGCGCGCCACAGGAGGGCCAGCACCGTGCCCACGCTGCACCACAAGGGCAGACGACTGAGGTGTGGCGCCAAGCTCCAGGCCAGCGCCAGGAGCAGCCAGAGTGTGTCTCGGCCCTCGCGGGTGAGCGGGCCCATGCCCCAATGTCGCATCAGGCGTTCCCTCCCGTGCCTGTTCCGGGCCAGGTGGCGAGGGCGTCCAGGCATTCGCGCAGGTGGGCAGCACCTCGGCCGCAGGCGATCGTGTGACCGGGCAGTTTCAAACCGTAGACCCCATTTGGACCCTCCAGGCTGTTTTCGGCTTGCACCACCCACGTGGCCAGCCGGGACAGGCGGGCTTCGGTGCCCAGCCCGGACAGGCCGGGGCTTTGCTCATAGTCCAGCCACAGGTCCGGAGAGCGTCCTTGTTCCGAGGTGCGGCTCACCAGCCCGGTGCCCGACGCAATCGCATGACTGGATTTTTTCCAGGCAATCCAGCGCATCGGGTCTCCACGCCGGTAGTCGCGCAAACCTTCGGGGGGTTCTGTGCTGTGACCGGTCTGCCGTGTGCTCGCACTGAGCGCGGCTTCGGCATGCCAGGCGGGGAGAGCCGGGGCGTGGGGGTCCAGCGCGGGCCAGATCAACACACGACTGAGCGGGCGCCAGTAAGCCCAGGCGCGAAACAAGCCCAGTGGGTAGCCAGACTCGATCGTCACGCGCGGCAAGGTCAGCCAGCCGCGCTGCGGTGCTGGGATGTCCAACTCGAGCACGGCATCCTGCCCCGCGGCCACCTCAACCGGTTGAGCGAGTCCACCCTGCGCCTGTGCCTGCAAACCCCATCGGCCCTTGGTGCGATGGGTGTTGTGCAAACCGATGCTCACATTCAGCACCGATCCTGCATGGACACTGCGCGCCGACAGCAGGCGCAACTGCAAACCCTGCAAGTTGCCGTGAGTCAGGTGTGCTGCGGCCAATGCGCTGCCACCGAGCAGAAAGGTGAGGGCGTAACCCAGGTTGACGCGCTCATTGATCGATGCCACCAACAAAACCACCAGCACGGCGGCGAAACTCCAGCCGCTGCGCGTCGGCAGGATGTACAGATTGCGGTGGGTCAGCGTCAACTGGTCTGTGCGAGGCAGGCGGGATTCCCACCACGCGTCCCAGCGCTGGCGCACCAGGGTCATCGGCGCCTTGCTCATGGCACCGGCACCGCCTCCAGCAGTGCGCGTGCCTGGGCGGCGGCACTGCGGCCCGACTGCGGCAGCGCTTGCAAGCGATGTGCCACGGCCGGCACCCACAGCACCTGAAGATCCTCTGGCGAGACATGGTGGCGCCCCAGGACCAAAGCCCGTGCCCGTGCCAGCTTCAACAGCGACAGCCCGGCCCGAGGGCTCAAGCCCAAGGCGAACCAGCGACCGTCGCGCGTGGCAGCAATCAGCGCTTGCAGATAGTCAAGCAGCCCCGCCGATACATGCACCGTGTCAACCCGGGCTTGCCATTGTGCCCACTCTTGCGGTGTCATCACCGGTTGCAGGGCCTGCAGCAGACCTCTGCGGTCTTCCCCCACCATCAATGCGCGCTCGGCGGCCGGATCGGGGTAGCCCAGTGACAGGCGCATGGCGAACCGGTCCAGCTGCGATTCCGGCAGCGGGTGGGTGCCCAACTGATCCCCGGGATTTTGTGTGGCGATCACGAAAAACGGCGAGGGCAGGGGACGTGTCTCCCCTTCCGCAGATACCTGTCGCTCCTCCATCGCCTCCAGCAGGGCACTTTGGGTGCGTGGTCCCGCTCGGTTGATCTCGTCGGCCAGCAACACCTGGGCAAACACGGGGCCGGGATGAAAGACGAAATCCTCCTTGTGCCGGTCGTACACGCTCACTCCGATCAGGTCGGAGGGCAGCAGG
This sequence comes from Aquabacterium sp. G14, assembly GCF_037482285.1. Taxonomy (NCBI): domain Bacteria; kingdom Pseudomonadati; phylum Pseudomonadota; class Betaproteobacteria; order Burkholderiales; family Sphaerotilaceae; genus Aquabacterium; species Aquabacterium sp. G14. The sequence goes on along the minus strand of NZ_JBBEYB010000002.1, from coordinate 270,118 downwards.
TCAGCTGTGAACTGGATGCGTGAAAAACTCAACCCCAGGCTGTGAGCCAGGGCATGCGACAAGGTGGTTTTCCCCACGCCAGGCACGTCTTCGATCAGCAGGTGACCAGAGGCCAGCAAACAGATGACACTCAAGGTTACCTGCTCGTGCTTGCCCACAATGATCGTGCTAACCTGATCAATGAGACGCGTGATCTGCGAGGTCTGAGCTGACGAGGGCGTGTGCGCCGTGGCGGCGGTCGAGGATTCTTTGCGGAGCATGGTGAAACCATAACTCAAACCCGCCAAAGATGCGGCGGCAGGACACACCCATGGCAACCGGTTATTTTTCCCATCCAGATTGTCTGGCTCACGTGATGGGGGAGGGGCACCCGGAGGGGCCACAGCGCATTCTCGCCATTGAAGACGAATTGAGGTCGCAAGGTCTGGACACGCACCTGGTGCGTGGGGATGTCCCGCTGGCCAGCAACGACGATCTGGCTTTGGCGCACGACCTGAACTACATCCTGACGCTGGACGACTTTCTCCAGCAACTGGAAGCCACCGGCGACAGTCGGGCGCTTGACCCTGATACCTGGGCCTGCCCCGGCACCCGTGCGGCCGCCTGGCGCGCGGCCGGCGCGGCCATCGCCGCCACCGATGCGGTGATCGACGGGCAGATCGACAATGCATTTTGCGCGATCCGTCCCCCCGGGCACCATGCCCCGCACAACCAGACGATGGGTTTTTGCTTCTTCAACAACGTGGCCGTGGCGGCACGTCACGCCCTGGATGTCAGAGGGCTGCAACGGGTGGCCATCGTTGATTTCGATGTGCACCACGGCAACGGCACCGAAGACATCTTTGCGGGTGACGACCGGGTCCTGATGGTCGGTCTGTTCCAGCATCCGCTTTATCCGTTCAGCGGGGCGGAGTCGCGCGCGGGCAACATGGTCAACGTGCCCGTGCCGGCCCGCAGCAACGGGCACACCATCCGTGATGTCATCGAAAGCTACTGGATGTACCGCCTGGAAGATTTTCAGCCCGAGATGATTTTCATTTCAGCCGGGTTTGATGCCCACCGAGAGGATGAAATCGGCGGTTTGCAGCTCGTCGAGGCTGATTACGCCTGGATCACGGGGAAAATTGTGGAAGTGGCGCAGCGTTTCTCGAAAGGGCGCGTGGTTTCCTGCCTTGAAGGCGGCTATCACGTCAGTTCTTTGGCTCGCAGCGTGGCAGCCCACGTGCGGACCCTGCTTGAGGCCTGATGCGCGACGTTTGCTTCCTTCCTGACACATGAATCTCACTCACCCCGTTCAAGATACCTCCCCCCTGACCGCGCGCGAACTGTCCAGCCTTTGGGCCCACCTTCAGACGCCCGTTGCCTTGACTGAAATGGTCATCTTGCTGGGCTGCCTGGGCCTGGCCTGGTTGATCGTGCGGTTGTGGCGTGGCCGTCAGGGTGATGTGCGCTCGATCTGGCTGGGTCACCACGTCATTGATGGTGCTTTGTTCCCGGTGCTGTCGCTCGTTCTGGCCTTGATGGCCTACCGCCTGTTCCAAGGGCATCTGCCCATGATGCTGTTTCAGGTGGCGCTGCCGGTGCTGATGTCGCTTGCCGTCATCCGGGTCACCGTCAAGGTGCTGCGGGTGGTGTTCCCTGAGTCCCAGAAGATGCGTGTACTCGAGCGCACCGTCTCTTGGCTGGCTTGGTTGGCCACCGTACTGTGGGTCACGGGCATCTTGCCCATCATGCTGACCGAAATGGAAAGCGTGACCTGGAAGGTGGGCGGCAGCGTTGTCAACCTGCGCAACCTGGTCGAGGGTGTCATCAACGCGGTGCTCGTGCTGATACTGGCGCTCTCCCTGTCATCTGCTTTGGAAGCACAGTTGCTTAAAGGGGCCACCGACAACCTCTCCTTGCGCAAGATGGCCGTCAACGCCATGCGCTCCATTTTGCTGTTGGTCGGGTTGATGCTGGCGCTGTCCACCGCCGGGATCGATCTGACGGCTCTGTCCGTTTTTGGCGGTGCCATCGGGGTAGGCCTCGGTTTTGGCTTGCAAAAGCTCGCCGCCAATTACGTCAGCGGTTTTGTGATCCTGGCCGAGCGGAGCCTGCGCATCGGCGACCTGGTCAAGGTCGACAACTTCGAAGGCACCATCACCGATATCAACACCCGTTACACCGTCTTGCGGGCCGCGGGTGGGCGTGAGGCCATCGTGCCCAATGAAACCCTCATGACGCAGCGGGTCGAGAATGCCTCGCTGTCCGATCGACAGGTCTCGGTCAGCACCCTGGTTCAGGTCGCCTATGGCACCGATGTCAGGGCACTGTTTCCCGAACTTCTGTCGGCCATTTCTGAAGTGCCTCGCGTGATGGCGGATCCGGCGCCCTCGGTGCAATTGAGCAATTTTGCGGCCGATGGGTTGGAATTGACCATCACCTTCTGGGTCAAGGATCCCGAGTTGGGGTTGGGTGGGCCGCGCTCCAATGTGAATCTGGCGGTGCTCGATACCCTCAACCGCCTGGGCATCGACATCCCCTTTCCGCAGCGCGTGCTTCATCACGCCGCAGCCCCTTCGCTGCGGTCGCATGAGGTATCCTCGGCGGCACCATGAGCTATCCCTTTCAAGCGGATGCCCGCGTGCACGCCTCGGTCGTCGGGCTGATCCTGCTGGCCACCCTGACCCTGTCTTTGGTACTCGGTACGTGGCCGGCCGTGTTGTCGGGTGCCGCAGCGCTGAGCCTGTGCCTCCTGGTGTGGCGCGCCTCACCGCGTGAGGTGCCGGCGCAGTCTGGAGCGGTCCTCTCTCCTGCCGACGGCCGCGTTGTCAAGATTGAAAAAGCCCGCGACCCCTACGCCAACCGTGACGCCCTGCGCATCAGTGTGTTCATGAACCTCTTCGATACCCAAGGCAACCGAGCCAGTGTCGATGGCGTCATCCAGCAAGTTCAGTATTTTCCCGGTCACCTCGTCAGCACCGATCTCGACATTGCCTCTCGTCACAACGAGCGCAATGCTGTCGTCATCGATTCGCACGGTCAAATCGTGACCTTGGTGCAAAGCGCCGGTCTCTTTGCCCGTCGCATCTTGTGTCACGTCAAAGCGGGCGACCGCCTCACGCGGGGGCAGCGCTACGGCCTGATCCGCTTTGGTTCGCGCGTTGACGTTTACCTGCCACCCCACGCCGTGCCCAAGGTGGCACCTGGCGAAAAGGTGTGCGCCACCACCACCATTCTCGCGACCTTGGTCGCGGCCTGAGCATGCCAACTCTCCCTCCCCAGGACCCGGATCACATCGAGGATCACGACAGCCACGACGTGGAAGAGGCGCCGCGCCGGCGTCGCAAGGGCATCTACATCCTGCCCAATCTGTTCACCCTGGCCGCGCTGTTCGGCGGTTTTTACGCCATCGTCATGGCCATGAACGGCAAGTTTGACCTGGCGGCCATCGGCATCTTCTGTGCAGCGGTGCTCGACAGCCTCGACGGCCGCGTTGCCCGCATGACCAACACGCAAAGCGCGTTCGGCGAGCAAATGGACAGTCTCTCTGACATGGTGTCCTTTGGCGCCGCGCCGGCCCTGATCATGTACGAGTGGGCGCTCAAGGACATGGGCAAACTGGGCTGGATTGCCGCCTTTGTGTACTGTTCCGGTGCCGCACTGCGACTGGCTCGTTTCAACACCAACATTGGTGTGGTGGACAAGCGCTTTTTCCAGGGCTTGCCGAGTCCGGCCGCTGCGGCCCTGGTCATGGGCTTGATCTGGGTGGTGACCGACCTGGGCGAAACTGCGCAAAGCCTGCAAGGCATGATCTGGCTGGCCTGTGGCTTCACCCTGTACGCGGGGCTGACCATGGTCACCAACGTGCCGTTCTACAGCTTCAAAGACGTGAACTTCCGGCGTTCTGTCCCCTTCATTGCCATCGTCGCGATTGCGCTGGGCATTTCGGTGATCACCATTCATCCGCCCATCGTGCTGTTTGCCGTCTTCGTCATTTATGGCTTCTCCGGCTATGGCGTCTACATCTGGCGCCGCATGCAGGGCAAGCCCGTGAGCGTGATCTCCACCTCCACCGATGAGCCGGACGAAGCCGGCCTGCACCGCTGAACCTGCTGATCCTGTTTCGGGAGCCTCACTATGACCGACAAACTCATCATTTTCGACACCACCCTGCGCGATGGTGAACAGTCTCCCGGCGCCTCGATGACCCGCGAAGAGAAGCTGCGCATTGCCAAGCAGCTGGAGCGCATGAAGGTGGACGTGATGGAAGCGGGCTTCGCTGCGGCTTCCAATGGCGACTTTGAGGCCATCAAGGCCATTGCCGACGTCATCAAGGACTCCACCGTTTGTTCCTTGGCGCGAGCCAACGACCGCGACATCAGCCGAGCCGCAGAGGCCCTGAAGGGCGCCAATTCCTGGCGCATCCACACCTTCATTGCCACCAGCCCGCTCCACATGGAGAAAAAGCTGCGCATGTCGCCTGAGCAGGTGCTTGAGCAGGCCAAGCTGTCGGTGCGTTTTGCGCGCAACCTGACATCCGATGTGGAGTTCTCGGCAGAGGACGGCTACCGCTCCGAAATCGATTTCCTGGCGCGCGTGTGCGAGGCGGTCATCAACGAGGGGGCTACCACCATCAACATTCCGGACACGGTGGGTTATGCCATCCCGGAGCTGTACGGCAATTTCATCCGCGAGTTGCGCGCCAAGGTGCCCAATTCCGACAAGGCCATCTGGTCAGTGCACTGTCACAACGACTTGGGCATGGCCGTGGCCAACTCGTTGGCCGGCGTCAAGATTGGTGGCGCGCGCCAGGTGGAATGCACCATCAACGGGCTGGGCGAGCGTGCCGGCAATTGCGCGATGGAGGAGGTGGTCATGGCCATCAAGACCCGTCGGGACTATTTTGGCCTGGACGTCGGTGTGGACACCCGTCAGATCATGCCCGCCTCGCGTCTGGTGTCTCAGACCACCGGTTTCGTTGTGCAGCCCAACAAGGCGGTCGTCGGGGCCAACGCATTTGCCCATGCCTCGGGCATCCATCAGGACGGCGTTCTCAAGGCGCGTGACACCTACGAAATCATGCGCGCCGAAGACGTAGGCTGGGCGGCCAACAAGATCGTCCTGGGCAAGCTTTCGGGTCGTAACGCGTTCAAGCAGCGCCTGGAAGAACTGGGCATCGATCTGGATTCCGAGGCCGAAGTCAATGCCGCCTTCGCGAAGTTCAAGGAACTGGCCGACCGCAAGAGTGAGATTTTCGATGAGGACATCATCGCGCTGGTGGGCGACGAGAGCGTCACCAGCGAACAGGAGCACTATCGTCTGGTCGCCCTGTCTCAGCGCTCCGAGACCGGTGAGCGCCCGCACGCCCGTGTGGTCTTTGCGGCCGGCACGGTCGAGCACACCGCCGAGTCTGACGGCAACGGCCCGGTCGATGCGAGCCTCAAGGCGATCGAGACGGTCGTGAAAAGTGGCGCAGAAATTTTGTTGTACTCGGTGAACGCCATCACCTCGGGAAGCACAGAATCACAAGGTGAAGTGACCGTGCGCTTGCAACTGGGTGGGCGAGTGGTCAACGGTGTGGGGGCTGATCCGGATATCGTGGTTGCCTCCGCCAAGGCTTACCTGTCAGCCCTCAACAAGCTGCACAGCAACGCTGAAAAGGTGGCTGCGCAGGGTTGAGCGGGGTGCAAATGACCTGATTCGTCAGGTTACTTGATAAAGGGCGCGTAAGTCGTTGATCTTGCGCGCCTTTTTATTTACACTTTCTGCAAGACGAAAGGGCTGTACCGTGGCACAAGCAAACTGGAAGAAAAACTGGCTGATCTGGGCCTTGACCTCGGTGTTATCCCTGGCCGTGACGGTGCCTGCGCAGGCTGCCAAGTCTGAGCCCACCAAATCGAGCAGCAAGTCCGCTGCCGCCAAGAGCAAAGCCAAGACTGTGGCCAAGAAGAGCACGTCCAGCAAGGAACGTGTGACCCGGTCTGCGGCTCGGAAGAGCGACAGGCAACTCGCGCGCGCCACGGTCAAGAAGAGTGGGAAGGCAGAAACCCGCGCCGAGCGTCTGGCGCGTGTCCGTGCCGAGGCTCGTCAGGCCAAGGTGCTCAAGCGCCCATCCGGCATCCGCACCGCAGCGGCCTCGACCGCTGACCGAGGTGCCGTGCGCCCTCTGGTGGTTCGGTCGTCGCTGTCTTCTCAACAGGGGTTCAGTGGCATGACGGCCGCTGCGGGGCCTGTGCGTGCGTCTTATGGCCAAATTTATGGCTTGCATCACACCCCAGACCCCCTGGACCTGCAGTCCAGCGTGGCCTTGGTGATGGATCAGGACACCAACGAGGTGGTCTTTGCCAAGAATTCCGAGGCGGTGCTGCCCATTGCCTCCCTGACCAAGTTGATGACCGCCCTCGTCATGGTTGAGGCGCACTTGCCTTACGACGAAGCCATCACCATCACCCACGATGACGTGGACACCGAGAAGAACAGCGGTTCGCGTTTGGCCGTGGGCACCACGCTGACACGTGGTGAGTTGCTGCACCTGGCATTGATGTCGTCCGAGAACCGCGCCGCCCACGCATTGGGGCGCACCTTCCCCGGTGGCTTGGGCGCCTTTGTACGCACCATGAATGCCAAGGCGCGCAGCCTTGGGATGATCGACACCCGCTACGTGGATCCGACGGGACTCAACAGTGGCAACCAGTCCAGTGCCAAAGATCTCGCTTCACTGGCCAAGGCAGCGTATCAGCACCCCTTGATCCGCGAACTGTCGGTCTCGCCTGAGCACGCCGTGAACCTGGGCAAACGTCAACTGCAATACCGCAACACCAACAGCTTGGTGCGTGATCCCGCCTGGGAGATCGGTCTGCAGAAAACCGGCTACATCGTTGAAGCGGGGCGTTGCCTGGTCATGCAGGCCAAGATGGCTGGCCGCAAGTTCATCATGGTCTTCCTCGACTCTTCGGGTAAGTATGCGCGACAAGCAGACGCCGAGCGTGTGCGCCGTTGGATTGAAAGTGCGTCGCTCAAAGGCGCCGTGGGCAGTGTGAAGCAGGTGTCGGCACGCGCATCCTGATTTGAGCGCCTGCTCGCTGTGTGAGCAACACGCATCTTGCGCGGCCCGTCCATCGTCAGGTGGACGGGCCGTATGTCATTCTGGCGCTCGCCAGCCCATGGCGGTCGAGATGCGCGACGCCGTTGCTTTCAGGGCCTCAACCCAGTCACTGCGCAGGTCTCCACCTTGCCATGACAGGACCAAGCTGGCGATGATCTGCCCCAGGTCATTGCGGATCGGCGTCGCCGCCATGTGCTGGCCCACCCCCATCGCTTCGTGATGCAACACGATGCCCTGGGTGCGCAGGGTGTCCAGTTCACGTTGCAATCCCTCCAGATTGTCGGCCTGCAACTGGCAGAGGGCCTGCAGGACCAGGCTGGGTTCATCAAGCAGCAGCACCTTGCCGGCAGCACAGCGGGTCAGAGGGGCACGCAAGCCATCCGTGCAGGTCAAATGGATGCCATGTCGCTCGGCCACCGTGCGCTCCACGCACACGGCTTCGTCTTCCTGTCGCACGAACAAGGACACGGCATGCCCAGACAGGCGATGCAGATCCTGCATCGGCCTTGCAGCCTGCTCGCGCACATCCAGGCGAGATTTCACCAAGTTACCCAAGGCCAGCAGACGCATCCCCAGGCGGTAGTGCCCCGGTCCGGAACGCTCCACCAGGCCGCCCACCGCCAAGTCATTGAGGATGCGGTGCGCCGTGGATGGGTGCAGACCCGTGCGCTCGCTGGCCACCTTCAACGACACTGCCTGTGACTCGGTGGCCAGAACGTCAAGCAGGGCGAACATGCGGCTCATCACCTGCACGGACGTGGTCGGGGTGGGTGAATCACTCATCGGCATGACTTTCGACGAAGGGGATTTTGATAGGTGATATTCCTCCGGAACCCGGAAATAATCAACTGCATCAAGGGTCAATGCGCTATCGGAATCCCTCGATTCGGTATTTCATGACACCTGAGCTTGATGGATCTGGATGAATGAGCCTCCTTGTTTTGCGTGCACTGTGTTTGACTCTGGCGACTGTGGGTGGTCTGGTGGCGGCAGCTGACCGACCCGGGGCCATGACGGGAGGAAGGGCTGCCTCATCGTCAACCGCTTCTTCGGGCTCTGCGACCGCGGCTGCGTCGTCCACGCCCAAGTCAAATGACGCGGCGACGCCTGCCGTTGCTGCGTCGGTTGCCGATGCTCCGCCATCTCGGCGGTGGGTGCGCGCCCCTCGTGTCCATGGTCGGCTCACGGCCGAAGACCTCGGCCTGGTCATCAATGAGGATGATCCGTATTCGGTTCAGGTTGGGGCTTACTACGCAAAAGCTCGTCAGATACCGGCATCTCGCATCCTCCGAGTGCGTCTACCCGTCAAGCCTGTGCTGACGCCCGGAGAGTTCGATGGCTTGGCCAAGCAGGTAGATGCCTTTTATGGCAAGCGGGTGCAAGGGCTCGCCTTGAGTTGGCGTCAGCCGTATGCCGTCAACTGCAACGCCATCACCGGTGCCTTGACCATGGGATACGACCACCGGCTGTGTCAGAACACTTGCGGGACGAGTCGACCATCCACCTACTTTGGCGGCATCTCCACACGCCCCCACACTGATCACGGCATGCGCCTGAGCATGTTGCTGGCCGCCAGCGACGTGACCGCCGCCAAGGCACTGATCGATCGAGGGGTTCGGTCGGATCACACGCTGGGCTTGCGGGGGGCACTCCCGGCACAGGTGCACTACGTCCGCACCTCAGACAGCATCCGCAGCCAGCGCCATGTGCTGTTCCCTCCGGCTGGATTGGTGCGGCAGTTGGGCATCGAGGTGCATCTGGACGAGACCGACGCCCTGCAGCACGCTGAGCGGGTCTTGCTCTATCTCACAGGCCGAGAGCGGGTGGAGCACCTCGATACGATTGGGTTCCTGCCGGGGGCACTGGCCGACCACCTGACCTCGTTCGGTGGCGTGCTCGATGGGTCGCATGGACAGATGACGGTCCTGTCCTGGATCGATGCGGGAGCCACGGCCAGTTACGGCACCACCAGTGAGCCCTGTGCGCATCTCCAGAAGTTCCCGGATCCGCAAGCACTGTTGGTGTTCTATGTGCAGGGCGCCACCGCGTTGGAGGCCTACTGGAAAAGCGTGCGCTGGCCACAACAGGGCTTGTTCGTGGGAGAGCCTCTGGCTGCGCCCTTCAGTCGCGCAACCAACCCCACTGCACGCGCTGACTGATCCACCACTTGCGCAGGGGTGTCAGCAACACCCGCTCGTGCAAGATGCGATCGCCCTTGGCCGCAATTTCCTGGAGTTGCGCGAGGTGGATGTGGGCCAGCACACGCAGGGGCAGCAGTGCCTGTGCCTCCTCGGCCGGCAAGGCGCGGATGGCGTCCAGTCCTTGCTCAATGCTGGCGCGGGCTTGTCCGATCAGGTGTTGCAACAATCCCGACCAGCCTGTCGGGGGCTGATCGGCATCGGGTTTGCTCAACTGGTGCGCCCGCACATCGTGGGTCTGCAGTACATCAATCGGTACATGGATCCAACCCAGTCGTGCGTCCAGGCCCAGTCGGGCCACTTGGTGGGACTGCCGCAAGCCCGTCCCCAGCAGGCAGGCAGCCGAGCGCGCCGACAGGCTGCTGGCGCCCAGGATGCACGCAGCCCCCTCCAGCGCAGCGCCAGTGCTCAGCCGGTTGTGACGTTGCAGTGCGGCATCATCGAGCCAGCGGGTCTGATGAACGAGCTGTATCAGACCTTCGAGTTGCTGTGTCCACAGGCTTGCCTCCGGCCAACAACTGGGTTCGGTCAGTGCAGGCAGGGCGGCGCGGGCTTGCATCAAAGGGTGCTGAGCATGTCCATGGAGGCTGTCCCTGACCTCCTTGGCCCACCACTGCAGTTTGCTTTCTGCCACGCCGGCATCGCTCACTTCCAATGGGATGCGACTGACCTCATGCCACCATTGCAGCCACAGTTGCAGGGCAGGGCGCAGCGCGGGCGGCGCACTGCGAAGAGCGTGGTACAGGCTGCTGCCTGGTCTTGGCACGGCTGGGGAAGGGGGGGCAATGGGCCCGGGAGGGGGGGATGAATTCATGACATCAGGTATGCGGCGACCCGCCATTGTCTCAATAGCTGGATTGACAGGGGCAGGCGCTATTTTCTACATTACTGACCCGCGGGTCAGTTACGATTGCACCTGCGTCACCACCCCCGCTGCCGTACGGGCCGCGAAGAGGGTGGCTTGCCTCTTTGATTGCGGAACAACATGAACAACCTGCGCTGGTCCAAGGCTCCTTACTACCTTCTCCTGCCCGTGATGGCGGCTTTGTTGGCCGGGTGCGGCAAGAAGCCGGTAGCTGAGCCACCTGTGCGCGCGGTTCGCACCCTGGTGCTGGCTGAGACCGGTGGTGTGTTGGAGCGCGAGTTTGCCGCCGAAATCCGTGCACGCACCGAATCGCGTTTGGGTTTCCGCGTTGGCGGCAAGGTCAACCGTCGCTTGGTGGAGTTGGGGCAATCCGTGACCCGAGGGCAGGTTTTGGCTCAGCTTGATCCACAAGATTTGCAACTGGGGCAGGAAGCTGCGCGTGCAGGGCTGGCTGCGGCCGAAGCTCAGGCCGCCCAGGCCGCAGCCAATTTCAAGCGCTTTGTCGAGCTCAAAGCCCAAGGTTTTATCAGCGCGGCTGAACTCGAACGCCACGACACCATGAACAAGGCAGCACAGGCCAGCTTGCGTCAGGCCAGGGCCCAGGCTGGGGTGCAGGGCAATCAGGCCAGCTACGCAGCGCTCACCGCCGATGCACCAGGTGTCATCACCGGGGTGGATCTTGAGCCTGGCATGGTCGTTGGTGCGGGCATGCCGGTGCTCACACTGGCGCACGATGGTCCCCGCGACGCTGTGTTCTCCGTGCCCGAAGACATGGGGGCGACCGTGCGTGGCCTGATCGGCAAGCCCGGTGCACTCAAGGCACGACGCTGGGGTAGCCAGGACTGGTTGCCTGTGACCGTGCGGGAAGTTGCTGCGGCCGCTGACCCGCTGACCCGCACCTACCTGGTCAAGGCAGATGTGGGTCGCGCTGGCTTTGAGTTGGGGCAGACTGCCACCGTGGTGCTCAATGCTCCCGTTCGGGTGGCTGGCGGTGTGCGCGTACCGTTGAATGCCCTGGCGGAACGCGAGGGCAAGTCTGTGTTGTGGGTGCTCGATGGCAAGGCGATGACCGTCACGCCTGTGCCAGTCACCACCAGTGACATCACAGGCAACGTCATCCTCATCTCCAAGGGCATCCAGCCTGGCCAGGAAATCGTGACTGCTGGCGTGCATGTGCTGACGCCTGGCCAGAAGGTTCGCCGCTATCAGGCATCCAGCGCCGGGGCCCGACCCGCCTCATCGCCAGCTTCCGCCAGCACGCCGACTTCCGGCGTCGCATCCTGACCGAGCGGGAGCCTACGCATGTCGATGTCCCGTCAATCCTGGTCCAAGGACCAGCGTTTCAACGTGTCACGCTGGGCGCTTGAGCACCCGGCGCTCACACGCTACCTCATGATCGTGCTGATGGTGCTGGGCGCCGCAGCCTATTTCAACCTCGGTCAGGACGAAGACCCGCCTTTCGCCTTCCGTGTGATGGTGGTGCGAGCCTATTGGCCGGGCGCCACCGCCCAAGAGGTCGCCGAGCAAGTTACCGACAAGATCGAGCGCACCCTGCAAGAGGTGCCTTACGCTGACAAGATCCAGTCCTACACCAAGCCGGGTGAGTCCTTCACCCTGATGATGGTCAAGGACTACTCTCCGCCCAAAGAGATCCCCAACCTCTGGTATCAGGTGCGCAAGAAGGTGGGTGACATGCGCCACACCTTGCCACAGGGCGTGATCGGTCCGTTCTTCAACGATGAGTTCGGCGACGTATACGGCTCCATCTACGCCCTGTCCGCCGATGGTTTTTCGCAGGAGGAGTTGCGCCAGTTTGCCGAGCGCGTCCGCTCCGAGATGCTGCGCGTGCCCAATGTCGCCAAGGTTGAGTTGTTCGGCGTGCAGCCCGAAAAGCTCTTCATCGAGATTCCGCAGCGCCGCTTGGCTCAGTTGGGTATCGACATGGGGCAGGTGCTGACCCAGTTGAACGCCCAGAACGCCGTCGAAGGTGCCGGTGTGTATGCGGGTGATCGGAACAACATCCAGATGCGCGTCAATGGCGCCATCCAGTCGGTGGAGCAGTTGCGTGACCTGCCCATCCGGGTGGTCAATCCTGTCACCCACCAGGCCCGCAGTCTCAAACTGGGTGACATCGCCACCATCCGTCGTGGCTATGAGGACCCGCCGACCACCAAGGTTCGCCACCAGGGCAAGGACGTGGTGGCCCTGGGGGTGTCCATGGCCAAGGGCGGCGACATCATCGCCTTGGGCAAGAGTTTGACCGAAGCCACCGAGCGTCTGCGCCATGAGCTGCCAGTGGGGATCGAGCTGGACCAGATCCAGAACCAGCCGCAAGCCGTTTCCTCTTCCGTGGGGGAGTTCGTCAAGGTGCTGCTGGAGGCCGTGTTCGTGGTGCTGGCCGTCAGCTTCCTGAGTCTGGGATTGCACACCAAGCCCTGGCGTCTGGACGTTTGGCCTGGCTTGGTCGTGGCCATCACGATCCCGCTGGTGCTGGCGGTCACCTTCCTCATCATGAAATACTGGGGCGTGGGCCTGCACAAGATTTCGCTGGGCGCGCTCATCATCGCTTTGGGTCTGCTGGTGGACGACGCGATCATCGCCGTCGAGATGATGGTGCACAAGCTCGAAGAGGGCTACGACAAGATGCACGCGGCGACGGCAGCCTATGACCTGACCGCCATGCCCATGCTGACCGGCACCCTGATCACCGCCGCGGGTTTCCTGCCCATCGGGATGGCCAACTCGGCCACCGGTGAGTACACCTTCGCCATCTTCGCCGTCACGGCAGCGGCCCTGGTGATCTCGTGGATCGTGTCGGTGTACTTCGTGCCTTATCTGGGACAGCAGTTGCTCAAGACCAAGCCCAAGATCGCACATGGCAGCAACGAAGACCTGTACGACACCCCCTTCTACAGCCGCTTCAAGGCGACGGTGAACTGGTGTGTCGAGCATCGCTGGATCACCATCGGGCTCACCATCGGCGCGTTGGTGCTGGGTGTGCTGGGCATGGGCAAGGTGCAGCAGCAGTTCTTCCCTGATTCCAGTCGCCCGGAAATTCTGGTCGACCTGTGGTTGCCCGAAGGCAGCAGCTTCGACGCCACCGAAGACATGGCCCATCGCGTTGAGCAGCGTTTGATGAAGGAGCCGGGTGTCAACACGGTCAGCACCTGGGTGGGCTCGGGTCTGCCGCGCTTCTACCTGCCCATGGACCAGATCTTTCCCCAGAGCAACGTCAGCCAGATGGTGATCGTGCCCAAGGATCTGGAAACGCGGGAAGTGTTGCGCCACAAGTTGCCCGAACTGATGGCTGCCGAGTTCCCGGAGTTGCGCGCCCGCGTCAAACTCCTGCCCAATGGCCCTCCTGTGGCTTACCCGGTGCAGTTCCGAATCGTGGGTGAAGACGTCACCACCTTGCGCCAGTTCGCCGAGGAAGCCAAGGCCCTCATGCGTGCTCACCCCGACATGACCGGCATCAACGACAACTGGAACGAGTCGGTCAAGGCCATCCGTCTGCAGGTGGATCAGGACAAAGCACGCGCCCTGGGCGTGACCACGCAGTCGATCGCTCAGGCTAGCCGCATCCTGACTTCCGGTGCGACGGTGGGGCAGTACCGCGAAGGCGACCGTCTCATTGACATCACCTTGCGGGCCCCGCAGTCCGAGCGTCTGACCCTGGAAGCACTGGACAACGCGTATGTGCCCACGGCCACTGGCCGCATGGTGCCGGTGCTGCAGGTCGCCAAGCCCAAGCTTGTGTGGGAGCCCGGTGTGCTGTGGCGTGACGGCCGCCACTTCGCCATCACCGTGCAGGGTGACGTGCGCGAAGGCGTGCAAGGCCCGACTGTCAGCAGTGTGCTGTGGCCCAAGATGCAGGAGCTGCAGTCGCGCATGCCCACGGGTTACCGCGTGGTGCTGGCCGGTACCGCCGAGGAAAGCAGCAAGGGGCAGGGTGCCATCTTCGCCAACTTGCCAGTGATGTTGTTCATCATCTTCACGCTGCTGATGCTGCAGTTGCAGAGCTTCTCGCGCGCGGTGCTGGTCTTCCTGACCGGTCCGATGGGCATCGTCGGCGTGGCGATGGCCTTGTTGGCGCTCAACCGTCCCTTCGGCTTCGTGGCGCTGCTGGGCGTGATCGCTTTGATGGGCATGATCATGCGCAACTCCGTCATCCTGATCGACCAGATCGAAAAGGACCGCGCCGTCGGCGTGCCGGCCTGGGATGCCGTGGTGGGTGCGGCCGTGCGCCGCTTCCGTCCCATCGTGTTGACGGCGGCTGCCGCCGTGCTGGCGATGATCCCGCTGAGTCGCAGCAACTTCTGGGGCCCGATGGCCGTGGCCATCATGGGGGGGCTGATCGTGGCCACCGTCTTGACCCTGCTGGCTTTGCCGGCGATGTACGCGGCCTGGTTCCGCGTGAAGCGTCCGGAAACCACCCCAACTTGAGCGTGTCTCAAACAGGGTCTGAGCCGCGTTAGAATCTGCGGTTCAGACCAATTCAGCCAGTTTGGCCGCCAACCCGGTAGCCAAACTTTTCAAAGTCTAAGCGCGGGTGGCGAAATTGGTAGACGCACCAGGTTTAGGTCCTGACGCCAGCAATGGTGTGGGGGTTCGAGTCCCCCCCCGCGCACCAGACACATTCATTCCTTACTCATACTGAGAGTTCACAACATGGCTATCACCGTGGAGACCCTCGACAAGCTGGAGCGCCGCATCACGCTGTCGCTGGCAGCCGACGCCCTCAAGAACGAAGTCGACGCCCGCCTGAAGAAGCTGGCCCGCACCGCCAAGGCCGACGGCTTCCGTCCCGGCAAGGTGCCGATGAACGTGGTGGCCCAGCGCTACGGTTACTCCGTGCAGTACGAAGTGGTCAATGACCAACTCGGCGCCGCTTTCGCCAAGGCCGCTCAAGAGGCCGGTCTGCGCGTGGCCGGTCAGCCCAGCATCTCTGAAAAAGAAGGCGGCCCCGTTGAAGGCCAGCTGCAGTTCGATGCCACTTTCGAGGTCTACCCGGAAGTCACCATCGGTGACCTGAGCGCCGCCGAAGTCGAGCGCGCCACCGCTGAAGTGAACGACGCTGCCATCGACCGCACCGTTGAAATCCTGCGCAAGCAACGCCGCACCTTCGCCCAGCGTCCCGCCACCGAAGGCGCTGCCGACGGCGACCGCGTGACCATCGACTTCGAAGGCAAGATCGACGGCGTGCCGTTTGAAGGCGGCAAGGCCGAAGGCTTCCAGTTCCTGGTCGGCGAAGGCCAGATGCTCGAAGCGTTCGAAAAGGCCGTGCGCGGCATGAAGGCTGGCGACTCCAAGACCTTCCCGCTGGCCTTCCCTGAGGACTACCACGGCAAGGACGTCGCTGGCAAGGAAGCCGACTTCCTGGTCACCGTCAAGAAGGTCGAAGCCCAGCAACTGCCCGAACTGAACGAAGATTTCATCAAGAGCCTGGGTCTGGCCGACGGCTCCGTCGATGCCCTGCGCGCCGACATCAAGCGCAACCTGGAACGCGAAGTGAAGTTCCGCGTGGCCGCCCGCAACAAGGCTGCCGCCATGGAAGCCCTGCTGGGTGCCGTCGAGTTCGACCTGCCCAAGTCGCTGGTCGATGCCGAAACCGATCGTCTGCTGGAAGGCGCCCGCGCCGACCTGAAGGCCCGTGGCATCAAGGACGCCGACAAGGCCCCGATCCCCGCCGAAATGTTCAAGCCTCAGGCTGAACGTCGCGTGCGCCTGGGTCTGGCCGTGGCCGAACTGGTCAAGGCCAACAACCTGCAAGCCAAGCCCGAGCAACTGCAAGCCCACATCGAAGAGCTGGCACAAAGCTACGAGCAGCCTGCTCAGGTCGTCGCCTGGTACATGAGCGACCGCCAGCGCATGGCCGAGGTCGAAGCCGTTGTGATCGAAAGCAACGTCGCCGACTTCATCCTGTCCAAGGCCAAGGTCACCGACAAGGCCCTGTCGTTCGAAGAGCTGATGGGCCAACAAGGCTGATCCGCCGCACACCCCGCCTTGGCGTCGCCTT
The DNA here is from genome assembly GCF_037482285.1 of Aquabacterium sp. G14. Taxonomy (NCBI): domain Bacteria; kingdom Pseudomonadati; phylum Pseudomonadota; class Betaproteobacteria; order Burkholderiales; family Sphaerotilaceae; genus Aquabacterium; species Aquabacterium sp. G14. The sequence goes on along the minus strand of NZ_JBBEYB010000002.1, from coordinate 253,952 downwards.
TTTCAGGTGGCGCAAGGCAGGCAAGGCACCTGCCTCCTTCACGGGAGCAGGTGCTTTTGTTTTGAGGGGCTTTCCAGAGCCTGCGCCTGACTGTGCGTGCAAACAACGGAAAATCGATTCGCGCTGACGACGGGATTCCTCCCCCGCGAGTCGGCTTTTTTGCACGTCATAATCAATCGACATACACATCTGCGGCGTCCCGTCAACGGGGTGCCGGCACTGAAGGAAGCACATGAGCGCACTGGACATTCAAAACCTGGGCATGGTGCCCATGGTCATTGAGCAATCGGGCCGTGGTGAGCGCGCCTACGACATCTACAGCCGCCTGCTGCGCGAGCGCGTGATCTTTCTGGTCGGTCCCGTCAACGACCAGACGGCCAACCTCGTCGTGGCCCAGTTGCTGTTCCTCGAAAGCGAAAACCCCGACAAGGACATCTCGCTGTACATCAACTCGCCCGGTGGCAGCGTCAGTGCTGGCATGTCCATCTTCGACACGATGAACTTCATCAAGCCGAACGTGTCGACCTTGTGCATGGGCATGGCCGCCTCCATGGGCGCCTTCCTGCTGGCCGCGGGTGAAAAGGGCAAGCGTTTCGCGCTGCCCAACTCCAAGATCATGATCCACCAGCCCCTGGGCGGTGCACAAGGTCAGGCCACGGACATCGAGATCCACGCCCGCGAAATCCTGAAAACCCGCGAGCAACTCAACAAGATCCTGGCAGAGCGTTCGGGCCAGCCTCTGGACAAGATCCAGAATGACACCGAGCGCGATTACTACATGTCGGCCGAAGAGGCCGCCACCTACGGACTCATCGACAAGGTGATCGACAAGCGCGGTTGAGGCCTGGGCTGGCTCGCCAGCCAATTGTCTTATCATGCGTCGAACTCACCTTGCCTCCACTTTGACAGGCCCGCAACATGCCCGATAAAAAAGGCTCTTCCAGCGACAAAATCTTGTACTGCTCCTTCTGCGGAAAGAGCCAGCACGAGGTCAAAAAGCTCATCGCCGGCCCGTCGGTCTTCATCTGCGACGAGTGCATCGAGCTGTGCAACGACATCATCCGTGATGAAGTGGCCGCCGAGGCCGAACAGGCTCGTCCGGCCAAAAGCGACCTGCCGGTGCCTTCCGAGATCAAGTCCAGCCTCGATCAGTACGTGATCGGTCAGGACCGTGCCAAGCGCACCTTGTCGGTGGCGGTGTACAACCACTACAAGCGCCTCAAGCACATGGGACACGGCGAAGGCAAAAAAGCCGACGTCGAGCTGGCCAAGAGCAACATCCTGCTGATCGGCCCGACGGGCTCCGGCAAGACCTTGCTCGCCCAGACCCTGGCCCGCCTGCTGAACGTGCCTTTCGTGATCGCCGACGCCACCACCCTGACCGAAGCCGGTTACGTGGGCGAGGACGTCGAAAACATCATTCAGAAGCTGCTGCAGAACTGCAACTACGATGTGGAAAAGGCCCAGCGCGGCATCGTCTACATCGATGAAATCGACAAGATTTCGCGCAAGTCCGACAACCCGTCCATCACGCGCGACGTGTCGGGGGAGGGCGTGCAGCAGGCCCTGCTGAAGCTGATCGAAGGCACCATGGCCTCCGTGCCGCCTCAAGGTGGCCGCAAGCACCCGAACCAGGACTTCCTGCAGATCGACACGACCAACATCCTGTTCATCTGCGGCGGCGCCTTCGACGGTCTGGAAAAGATCATCCAGAGCCGGTCGGTCAAGTCCGGCATCGGCTTCGGCGCCGAAGTGCAGAGCAAGGACGAGCGCAAGGCTGCTGAACTCTTCCGCGAGGTCGAGCCCGAGGACCTGATCAAGTTCGGCATCATCCCCGAGCTGATCGGCCGGATGCCGGTCGTGGCCACCCTGGGTGAGCTCACCGAAGACGCCATGATCCAGATCCTGACCGAGCCCAAGAACGCGCTGGTCAAGCAGTACCAGCAGTTGCTGAGCATGGACGGGGTCGAGCTGGAAATTCGTCCGGCGGCCTTGCATGCCATCGCCCGCAAGGCCTTGGCGCGCAAGACTGGCGCGCGTGGTTTGCGCTCCATCCTGGAAGAGTCGCTGCTGGACACGATGTTCGAGTTGCCCGCCCAGGAAGGCGTGCAAAAGGTGGTTCTGGACGAATCGACGATCGAAGAGAACGCCAAGCCTTTGTTGGTGTACCGGGAACAGGCCAAGGCCAGTGCCTGAGCGTGCTTGACGCGCTCTGTGGGGCACCGCTGAAAACCTGTGAAACTGGTTTTCGCGGTGCCCTTGTGTTTTGTCGATGAGGCCCCAAGTGGGCATCAGAGAAAGTGAGCCCTATATGTCTGGACACCCCATTCTTCCCTCCGACCCAATCACGCTGCCGCTGCTGCCGCTGCGCGATGTCGTGGTCTTCCCGCACATGGTGATCCCGCTGTTCGTGGGGCGCCCCAAGTCCATCAAGGCTCTCGAAGCCGCGATGGAAGCTGGCCGTCAGATCATGCTGGTGGCCCAGAAAGCCGCCGGCAAGGACGAGCCGAAGTCGGACGACATGTTCGACATCGGCTGCGTGTCCAGCATCCTGCAGTTGCTGAAACTGCCTGACGGCACAGTGAAGGTGCTCGTCGAAGGCGTTCAGCGCGCCAACACCTCGTCGATCGACGACAGCGGTGAGTTCTTCATGGCCGAAGTGGTGCCCATCCAGCCCGAGGGGGATGTGACCCCGGAGGTGGAGGCCCTGCGCCGTGCGGTCACGCAGCAGTTTGACCAGTACGTCAAGCTCAACAAGAAGATCCCGCCCGAGATTCTCACCTCGATCTCCGGTATCGATGACGCCGGTCGCCTGGCCGACACCATCGCCGCCCATCTGCCGCTCAAGCTCGAAGCCAAGCAGTCGGTTCTGGATCTGTTCTCGGTCTCCCAACGCCTGGAGAAGCTGCTCGAGCAGCTCGAACACGAAGTCGACATCCTGCAGGTCGAAAAGCGCATCCGTGGCCGCGTCAAGCGCCAGATGGAGAAATCGCAGCGGGAGTACTACCTGAACGAGCAGGTCAAGGCCATCCAGAAGGAGCTGGGTGAGGGCGAAGAGGGCGCAGACATTGAGGAGCTGGCCAAGAAGGTCGAGTCGGCCCGCATGCCCAAGGAGGCGCGCAAGAAGGCCGATGCCGAGCTCAAGAAGCTGCGTCTGATGTCACCCATGTCGGCTGAAGCCACCGTGGTGCGCAACTACATCGAAACCCTGGTCAATCTGCCCTGGAGCAAGAAGTCCAAGGTCAAGCACGACCTGACCAATGCGGAGCACGTGCTCAACGAAGAGCACTATGGCCTCGACAAGGTCAAGGAACGCATTCTGGAATATCTTGCTGTGCAACAGCGCGTGGACAAGGTCAAGGCACCCATCTTGTGCCTGGTCGGCCCTCCGGGTGTTGGCAAGACCTCGCTGGGGCAGTCGATCGCTCGCGCGACCGGCCGCAAGTTCGTGCGCATGGCCCTGGGTGGCGTGCGTGACGAGGCCGAAATCCGCGGACACCGCCGCACCTATATCGGCTCCATGCCAGGCAAGGTTCTGCAGAGCCTGAGCAAGGTCGGGGTGCGCAACCCGCTGTTCTTGCTCGACGAAATCGACAAGCTGGGCATGGACTTCCGTGGCGATCCGTCGTCGGCGCTGCTGGAGGTGCTGGACCCTGAACAGAACCACACCTTCGGTGACCACTACATCGAGGTTGATTTCGATCTCTCCGATGTGATGTTCGTTGCCACTTCGAACTCCCTCAACATCCCCCCGGCGCTGCTGGACCGGATGGAAGTGATCCGCCTGGCGGGTTACACCGAAGACGAGAAAGTCCACATCGTCCAGACTTATCTGCTTCCCAAGCAGATCAAGAACAACGGTGTGAAGGACGGTGAGTTGGAAGTCGCCGAAAGTGCCATCCGCGGCATCATCCGCTATTACACCCGTGAAGCTGGTGTGCGTTCGCTGGAGCGCGAGGTCTCCAAGATCTGTCGCAAGGTGGTCAAGGGCTTTGCACTCAAGCAGTACACCGACAAGGTCGTGGTGACCGACGCGAATCTGAACGACTTCCTGGGCGTGCGCAAGTTCAGCTACGGCGAAGCGACCAAGGAAGATCAGGTTGGTCAGGTTGTGGGCCTGGCCTGGACCGAGGTGGGCGGTGACCTGCTGACGATCGAAGCCGCCATCATGCCCGGCAAGGGCAACATCATCCGTACCGGTCAACTGGGGGATGTGATGAAGGAGTCGGTCGAGGCGGCTCGCTCGGTGGTGCGTTCACGCGCCGCCCGTCTGGGCATCAAGGACGAGCTGTTCGAGAAGCGCGACATCCACATCCACGTGCCCGATGGTGCAACACCCAAGGACGGCCCCAGCGCGGGGGCGGCCATGACGACGGCCTTCGTATCGGCCCTGACGGGTATCCCGGTGCGTGCCGACGTCGCCATGACGGGTGAGATCACCCTGCGCGGTGAGGTCACGGCCATCGGTGGCTTGAAGGAGAAGTTGTTGGCGGCCCACCGTGGTGGCATCAAGACGGTGCTGATCCCGGAGGAAAACGTCAAGGACCTCGCCGACATTCCCGAGAACGTCAAGAGCCAGATCGAGATTGTGCCGGTCAAGTGGATCGATAAGGTGCTGGAAGTGGCGCTTGTGCGTCAGCCTGAGCCTTTGCCGGAAGATGATGCCAAGGTCGATGCCAAGCCGGAAGCGGCAGGCGCTGCTCCCGCGTCGCCTTCCAGCAACGATCTGTTGAAACATTGAAAAAGTTTTGGGGTTGTTGACCAAAAGGGCAAAAACGCGCTATAGTTCAGTTCTTCGCTGATCACGCGCCAAACGTGATCAAAGCAGCAAAGCAAACGGCAACGTTAGAGCATCTGTTAAAGCGAAGGCTGCAAGCTGAAGGATGCGTCCTGATAGCGCGCAACATGCGGGATTAGCTCAGTTGGTAGAGCGATACCTTGCCAAGGTATAGGTCGAGAGTTCGAGCCTCTTATCCCGCTCCAAATTTAAAGATGTTGGCGCGGTAGCAAAGCGGTTATGCCCCGGATTGCAAATCCGGTTAGTCCGGTTCGACTCCGGACCGCGCCTCCAGTCAAGCTTTCAGGCTCCCGGGCCTGGATGCAGCACAGTGAACATGCGGGATTAGCTCAGTTGGTAGAGCGATACCTTGCCAAGGTATAGGTCGAGAGTTCGAGCCTCTTATCCCGCTCCAATGCAAAGGGAGTCCATGAAAGTGGACTCCCTTTTTGCTTGGGCGTTTGGTGCGCGATCGGGCGTGGTTGCGGCGAAGGTTGGCATTAAACGGGCATGTGCAAACCTTGGTGGCGCAGCCTGGCGCAACCCGAAAATGATGGCATGTGATGAATGGCGCTGACCTTCCCAGGTCATGCTGTGCTCGGCTGTTCCGCTGACGGAGGATCGCAAGCTTGGTGCCCCGGACCCGACTCGAACGGGCACGACGTTTTGGCGTCGGCGGATTTTAAGTCCGCTGTGTCTACCGATTTCACCACCAGGGCTGTGGCGGCAAGTGTAAGGTGGGCGCGTGCCTGTGACGTGTGTGATGAAAGTACGCAACACTCTTGCGAAGCGAAGCAAAATGCTGGCATAATTTAATTCTTCGCTGATCAATGAACCAGATTGATCAAGACTCAAGTCAAGCGAGCGTTGCGTTTGTCGCAGCACATGCGGGATTAGCTCAGTTGGTAGAGCGATACCTTGCCAAGGTATAGGTCGAGAGTTCGAGCCTCTTATCCCGCTCCATATCCCCAAAGGGAGCCTGTCACCACAGGCTCCCTTTTTATTTTGTGCTTCAACGAGTCGCAGTCTGCCGCCTTACGTGCAGACCATGCCCTGCATGGCGCCGACAGTCTGTGGGTTCAGGGCAGGGCCTGCGCTTCGGTCTTCAGGTGGAACCAGCGTTGCATGATCTGGCTCAGGAGGGCCGGGTTGCCACTGCTCCAGAAGCGGATATGGCTGCCAGAGGTCTCCGGCGTGCAAGCCGGCAACTCGGTCACCAGGTGTGCCACATGACGCGCCACCGCATCTGAGGTGTCGATGATCCGGACGCCCGGTCCCAGAACTTGCTCAAAGAGGGGGCGCACAAACGGGTAGTGCGTACAGCCCAACACAATCGTGTCGCTCTGAGCCTCTTGCAGCGGCCCTGCAAACTGCGCCACCAACTCGCGCAGGCGCGGCGTATCCAACTCGCCGCTTTCGATCTCCTTGGCCAGGCCTGGGCAGGCCTGCAGGGTGATCTCGGCATTGCGCCCGTGGCGCTCCACCAAGTGTTGAAACTTGGGGCTGGCCAAGGTGCCCGGTGTGGCCAGCACGCCGATTCTTCCGCTGGGAGAGTGCGCCACCGCGGGCTTGACGCCGGGTTCCACTCCAATGATGGGCACGTCTGGCCAGCGTGCGCGCAGATGCTGCGCGGCAGCGGCTGTCGCCGTATTGCATGCGATCACGATGGCTTGCGCCCCTTGCGTCAGCAGGAAGTCGGTGATGTACTCACTGCGGGCGATGATCTCGGTTGTGTCCTTCTCCCCATAAGGGGCATGACCGGAATCTGCCACATACAACATGTCTGCAAGGGGCAGGTATTGGTGCAGTGCGCGCAGCACCGACAGGCCGCCGAGTCCCGAATCAAAGACACCGATGCGTCGATGCAGTCCTTGTTGGGCAGGGGATGTGACGGTGTCTGAGACAGGGGCTCGGGCTGACATGGCGCAAAAAATCGGTCTTCTCGGGGACTGCTTTGACTGCGAACTCGCGTATTGTCTTTCTTTTGCGAGCTTAGGGGGTTCACGAACCCCGAAGTCACGCTAGAATCGAACGATCGTGCTTTTTTTGGCGCGGCAAATTTTTTCTCAACTTCCTCATGACGCAGGAGAACAACTCATGAAGGTTCTGGTTCCGGTCAAGCGGGTTGTGGACTACAACGTGAAAGTTCGCGTGAAGTCTGACGGCTCTGGTGTCGACATCGCCAACGTCAAGATGTCCATGAACCCCTTCGACGAAATCGCCGTTGAAGAAGCCACCCGCCTGAAGGAAAAGGGCGTGGTCACCGAGATCATCGCTGTCTCCGTGGGCCCGGCTCAGTGCCAGGAAACCCTGCGTACGGCCATGGCCATCGGTGCTGACCGCGGCATCCTGGTGGAAACCGACGCGGAAGTGCAGCCTCTGGCCGTGGCCAAGGTGCTGAAGGCGCTGGTCGACAAGGAACAGCCTCAGCTGATCATCCTGGGCAAGCAAGCCATTGACGACGACTCCAACCAGACTGGCCAGATGCTGGCTGCCCTGGCAGGTCTGCCCCAAGGCACGTTTGCTTCCAAGGTGGAAGTTGCTGGCGACAAGGTCAGCGTGACCCGCGAAGTCGACGGTGGTCTGGAAACCGTGTCCCTGAGCCTGCCGGCCGTGGTCACCACCGACCTGCGTCTGAACGAGCCTCGCTACGTGACGCTGCCCAACATCATGAAGGCCAAGAAGAAGCCCCTGGACACCGTGAAGCCGGCTGACCTGGGTGTGGACGTGGCCCCCCGTATCAAGACCCTGAGCGTGGCCGAGCCGGCCAAGCGTTCTGCTGGCATCAAGGTGGCCGACGTGGCAACCCTGGTCGACAAGCTCAAGAACGTCGCCAAAGTGATCTGAGGAGATAACCCATGACCGCTCTCGTTATTGCTGAACACGACAACAACAGCATCAAGGGTGCCACCCTCAATGTGGTGACCGCTGCCAAGGCCCTGGGTGGCGACGTGGTGGTGCTGGTGGCCGGTGCCAATGCTGGTGCCGCTGCCGCTGCCGCTGCTCAAATCGCTGGCGTTTCCAAGGTCCTGCACGCTGACGGCGCTCAACTGGCCGATGGCCTGGCTGAGAACGTGGCCGAGCAAGTGCTGGCCGTGGCTTCGGGCTACAGCCACATCCTGTTCCCCGCAACGGCTTCGGGCAAGAACGTGGCTCCCCGCGTGGCGGCCAAGCTGGACGTGGCCCAGATCTCTGAAATCACCAAGGTGGTTTCGGCTGACACCTTCGAGCGTCCCATCTACGCCGGTAACGCCATTGCCACCGTGCAATCGGCCGACGCCGTCAAGGTGCTGACCGTCCGTGGTACCGCTTTCGACGCCGCTGCCACCACCGGTGGTGCCGCTGCCGTGGAAACCATCGCCGCTGTCGGCGATTCCGGCAAGTCGTCGTTCGTGGGTCGCGAAGTGACCAAGTCCGAGCGTCCTGAGCTGACCGCTGCCAAGATCATCGTGTCGGGTGGCCGTGCCCTGGGCTCGTCGGAGAAGTTCAACGAAGTGCTGCCCCCGCTGGCTGACAAGCTGGGCGCCGCCATCGGTGCTTCGCGCGCTGCCGTGGACGCTGGCTACGCTCCGAACGACCTGCAGGTCGGTCAGACCGGCAAGATCGTGGCCCCTGAGCTGTACATCGCTTGCGGTATCTCGGGCGCCATCCAGCACTTGGCTGGCATGAAGGATTCGAAGGTCATCGTGGCCATCAACAAGGATCCTGAAGCCCCCATCTTCCAGGTGGCCGATTTCGGTCTGGAAGCTGACCTGTTCACGGCCGTCCCCGAGCTGGTCAAGGCCCTGTAATCTGGCTGCGATGTCAGATCACGGTCTGCATCATTGAGCTCTTGGGGCGTCTTTCGAGGCGCCCCTTTTCGTTTATCGGAGAACAACATGAGTTTTCGCGCTCCCGTCAAAGACCAGCTCTTCTGCATGAAGGAGCTGGCTGGCATCGATCAGGTTGCCACCATCCCCGGTTTTGAAGACGCTGGCTATGAAACCGCTCAGGCTGTGCTGGAAGAGTCGGCCAAGTTCAACGAAGGCGTGGTCGCGCCCTTGAACTGGTCGGGTGACCAGGACCACGGTTCGTGGGACAACGGCGTGGTGCGTGCGTCCAAGGGCTTCAAGGAAGCATACGCTGCGCTGGCCGAAGGCGGCTGGCAAGGCCTGGGTCAACCGCTGGAATACGGCGGCCAGGGCCTGCCCAAGATCATCGGTGCGGCCTGCGTCGAGCAGACCATGGCGGCCAACCTGAGCTTCTCGCTGTGCTCCATCCTGACCGGTGGCGCCATCGAAGCCCTGCTGACCGCAGGCAGCGATGAGCTCAAGACACGCTACATCCCGAACATGGTGTCGGGCAAGTGGACGGGCACGATGAACCTGACCGAGCCGCAAGCCGGTTCGGACCTGGCGCTGGTGCGCTCCAAGGCGGTCAAGCAAGACGATGGCACCTACCGCATCTCCGGCCAGAAGATCTTCATCACCTACGGTGAGCACGACATGGTGGAGAACATCGTTCACCTGGTGCTGGCACGTACCCCCGATGCGCCTGAAGGCGTGAAGGGCATCTCGCTGTTCGTGGTGCCGAAGTTCATGGTCAATGCTGACGGCTCGCTGGGCCAGCGCAACGACGTGTACTGCGCCTCCATCGAAGAGAAGCTGGGCATCAAGGCCTCGCCGACCGCGGTGCTGGTTTACGGTGACGACAAGGGCGAAGTGGGCCCGGGCGCCATCGGTTACCTGGTGGGCGAGGAAAACCGCGGTCTGGAATACATGTTCATCATGATGAACGCCGCTCGCTACGACGTGGGTCTGCAGGGTATCGCCGTGTCCGAGCGCGCTTACCAGCACGCCGTGGCCTATGCCAAGGATCGCGTGCAGTCGCGTCCGGTGGACGGTTCGGCCAAGGAATCCGTGGCCATCATCCACCACCCTGATGTGCAGCGCATGCTGATGACCATGCGCGCCCTGATCGAAGGCGCGCGTGCCATGGCCCTGGTGGGTGCGGCTGCGTACGACAACGCGCACCACAATCCCAACGCCGAGGAAGCCAAGAAGGCGCAGGCTTTCTATGAATTCCTGGTGCCGCTGATCAAGGGCTTCTCGACCGAGAACTCGGTGGAAGTGACCTCGCTGGGCGTGCAGGTGCACGGTGGCATGGGCTTCATCGAAGAAACCGGTGCTGCTCAGTACTACCGCGATTCGCGCATCCTGCCGATCTACGAAGGCACGACCGCCATCCAGGCCAACGACCTGGTGGGCCGCAAGACCGCCCGTGACGGCGGTGCCGTGGCCAAGGCCATTGCCGCTCAGATCGCCGATCTGGAAGGTCAACTGGCTGGCCGTGACAGCGCTGCTGGCAAGAAGCTGGCGACCCAGCTGAAGGCCGCTCGGGAGTCCTTCTTGCAGGTTGTCGACTTCGTGTTGGCCAACGTCAAGAGCAACCCGAACGCCGTGTTCGCGGGTTCGGTGCCTTACCTGATGCTGACCGCGAACCTCGTGTCCGGTTGGCAGATGGCCCGCTCGCTGATGATTGCCGAAGACAAGCTGGCCGCCGGTGAAGACGCCGAGTTCATGAAGGCCAAGATCGCCACGGCGCGTTTCTATGGCGACCACATCCTGGCTCGCGTGGCTTCGCTGCGTGACACCATTCTCCATGGTGGTGAGAGCGTGACCGCCATGCCGCTGGAAGCGTTCTGAGCGTTGACGCGCTGAGTTGTCGGACAATCACCCTGAGGGATTGAGCGACACATCCGATGCCCTCATACGGTCCTGACCGGTGAGGGCATTTTCATTTGTTGAGGAGATTTCATGGCTTTGCCCGATGTTCTGAAGCGTGTGCCCTTTCCGGTGATTGCCTCACCGCTGTTCATCATCAGCAATCCGAAGCTGGTGATCGCGCAGTGTCAGGCGGGCGTGGTGGGCTCGATGCCGGCGCTCAATGCGCGCCCGGCCGAGCAGCTGGAAGACTGGCTGGCCGAGATCACCGAAACCTTGGCGGCCTGGGACAAGGTGCATCCGGATCAACCGGCGGCACCGTTTGCCATCAACCAGATCGTGCACAAGAGCAACGACCGGTTGGAGCACGACATGGCATTGTGCGAGAAGTACAAGGTGCCCATCGTCATCACGTCGCTGGGTGCGCGTGAGGACGTGAATCAGGCTGTGCACGGCTGGGGCGGGGTGGTGATGCACGACATCATCAACAACCGGTTTGCACGCAAGGCGATCGAGAAGGGTGCCGATGGCCTGATCGCGGTGGCAGCCGGTGCGGGTGGTCATGCGGGCACGACCAGCCCGTTTGCCCTGGTGCAGGAGATTCGCGAGTGGTTTGATGGCCCGTTGGCCTTGTCGGGCTCTATTGCGCACGGCCGCTCGATTCTGGCGGCGCAGGCGATGGGGGCGGACTTTGCCTACATCGGCTCGGCCTTCATCGCGACCGACGAGGCGCGTGCCGCCGAGGCGTACAAGCAGATGATCGTCGAGAGCAGCAGCTCAGACATTGTCTACAGCAGCAAGTTCACCGGCGTGCATGGCAACTACCTGCGCGGCTCGATCGTCAACGCGGGGCTGGACCCGGACAACCTGGGCGAGGGTGACCCCAGCGAGATGACGTTTGGCAGCGACCGCGATGCCAAGCGGGCCAAGGCCTGGAAGGACATCTGGGGCTCGGGCCAAGGTATTGGCGCGATCAAGCAGGTGGTGCCAGCGGCCGAGTTGGTGGCGCGTTTGAAGGCCGAGTACGTTGAGGCGAAACGCGCGCTGTGCGCAGGCTGATGGCGCTTCGCGAATGCGCTCAGGACAGCGGGGTTGACCTCGCGGAGGGATGCTGCCGGGTGTCAGCGCTGTCCGAGTTTGAAGGCGATCAGGGCCCGCAAGCGAGTGGGGATCACCGGCTTGAGCAGCAGGTGGAAATCCTCGCTGCGGGCCTCGTGTTCGTGGCCGCTCATGGTGCTGCCCGTGACCATGATGACGGGCAGTTCTGGCCCGAAACGCGCCCGCATGAGGTGAATGACCTCGATGCCCGTGCGTTGCTCGGGCAGGCGGTAGTCGGCAATCAAGAGGTCGGGGTGTTGGTGGGTGTCGCGGGCCCAGGCCGCGGCGGCATCCAGGGTATCGAAGGCGCTGACAGTGGCGCCCCAGGCCTTGAGCAGGATTTCAAGGCCTTCTGCCACGGCGGGCTCGTCTTCCACCACGACGATGTGGCGTCGGTCCAGCGTGATGGGGGGGCGCGGTTTAACCGGTGTGTCAACCACAGGCGTGCGCATGGCTTTGCCGATGGGCAGCAACAGGGTGAACACGGTGCCATGCCCAGCGCGGGAGCGCAGGGTCAGCGGGGCATCCATGAGCTTGGCCAGTCGCTTGACAATGGCGAGCCCCAGGCCCAGCCCCTTGCGATGGTGGGGTTCGAGCGGACGCTTGCTTTGGGTTTGGTAGAACTCTTCGAAGATGCGCTCCTGCTCTTTCGGCAAGATGCCGATGCCGCTGTCCCAGACTTGCACGCACAGGTGATTGCCGCGGGTGCGGCAGCTGACAAGGACGCCGCCATCCTCGGTGTAGCGGATGGCGTTGGAGATGAGGTTGCGCAAGATGCGCTCGACCACCAGCGGATCAGCGTAGGCGTGGTGCCGCGCGCCGTGAAAGCGCAGTGACAGGCCCTTCTCGAATGCGGTGGGCTCGAAGTTCAAGCGCAGGCGCTCGAACAGATCACGCAATGCAAAGTGTTCGGCCTGGATGTCGATGCCACCGGTGTCGATCTTGGTGATGTCGAGCAATTCACTGAACAGGCCTTCGAGCGCATCCACCGAGCTGTTGATGCTGTGGACCAGATGGGCCACCTCGGCGTCCTTGCAGTGCTGACGCAGTGCTTCGGCAAACAGTCCGAGCGCGTGCAGGGGCTGGCGCAGGTCATGACTGGCTGCGGCAAAGAACTGGGTCTTGGCTCGGTTGGCCAATTCGGCCTGGTGCTGCGCGTTCTCGGCGGCCGCCATTTCGTTGCGCAGTCGTTGGGCGAGTTGCTGGGTTTGCACGCGCAGGCTCACCATTTCGCCGAACATGTTGTGAAACGCTCGTCCCATGGCCAAAGTGCACATGCACATGATGGACCAGATGCCTGCGAGGTACAGGTTGTCCGCACCACCCAGCAGGGCGGTGTGGACGATCATGGGGATGAAGTACAGGCCCATGCAAGCCAGGAACAGCCTGGGCTGGGACGACATGTAGGGCACTGCGCCGATGGCAAACGAGTAGACCGTGAGCATCAGCGCTGTGCGTTCGAAGTGGCCGCCATGTGTATAGAACAGGAGGGCAGCCACGCTCCACAGCCCGGCGCCGATCACAGCGCCGGTGTTCCAGCGCAGGAGCCAGCGTTGGGCGTCAATGGGGCCTTGCCGCAGGGCGCGTTCGTGACCCAACAGGTTGACGAAGCGCGCGACCCATAGCAACGCAAATGCGGCACCCCAGGCCCACAGCCAGGTGCGTGGCACGTGGTGCCAGTACACCAGGGTGGTGACCACGAACCCCAGGAAGTGGCCCATCAGGGCCGCGCCGGTCTGTCGGTAGACCAGGCGCACACTGTCTTGTACCAGAGCCGGCGTATCAGGCTGGGCGTTGGCAGGCGAGTCGGTGGGCACGCTCGCACCGACAAGGGGCAGGGAGCCCGCGGACATGGCGATCAGCGGCTGTGCCAGGAGCTGCTGTGTTGTAGGCCGTTCTGCTTTTGCAGGATCTGGCTGACGGCGATCACGGCTTGGGTCCGAGAGCTGACGCCCAGTGCACGCAGCACGGCCGCAACGTGGTCTTTGACGGTTTCGACAGACAGGCCGAGCTCACGGGCAATCAGCTTGTTGGGCTGGCCTTTGAGCAGGAGGTGCAGGACGTCGGTCTGACGCGGTGTGAGCCCCAGTTGGTGCAGCGAGGGCATGGTCTGGAAGCCCGAATCACGTGACTCTTGCTGAACCTGACGCACGTAGGGTGACTGGCTGAACTGCGCAGAGTGCTCGCTGCCCATGCTCATCGGTGGTACGTAGACGCCGCCGGAGATGACCTGTTGCAGGGCTTCGACAAGGGTTTCGTTGGTGGCACGTTTGGGGACGAAGCCCATGGCTCCCATGTCGATGGCGCGGATGACGTCGCTGGTGCGGTCGGAGGCCGAGATGACCACGACCGGCAAAGCCGGATAACGGGAGCGCAATTCACCGAGCAGATCGAAGCCGTCGGCATCGCCCAAGTGCAGGTCGAGCAGCACGAGGTCATAGCTGGCATCTTGCCTCAGAGTTTCACGAGCGCTGGCCCCGCTGTCTGCAGCCGAGACGGTGACGCCGTCACCGAGGCCCTGGATGACCGACTGCAGGGCAGCCAGAATCAGGGGGTGGTCGTCGATCAGCAACACCTTCATGCGTTTACTCCTGCTTGCTTATTCTTGGGTTGTGCCAGGGCGAGACCTTCAAAAAACAACGCCGGAGGGACACAGGGGAGCCGTTTTCGCATGATCTGGGAGCCAGACGGCCGCCATCATAGTGGCGCTGTCAACAGCCTGACATCTGGAAATGTCTGCTTTTGTAAGTGTACGAGCCTTGTTTGAGGGGGATCAGGTGCGCCAGAGGCGGGACGGGCAGGGGGGCACTTCCCAGGCCAGGGTACGCCATTGGCCCCACACCGAGACCAGCAGGTCCATGAGCGGCTCCACTCGCGGCGCCAGGGCGCGCAGGACGACCACCTGGTCGTGTGCGCTGGTGCTGCCGCTGGTGGCGCAAAGTGGGTGGCTCGTCTGGACGGCGCGGGCGGCGTCGAGCAGGGCCTCGCGGCGGGCACGTGGCAGGGCGGTGCCGCTGGCGAACCAGAGGGTGCCCATGACGCGGTGGCCGGCCCAGCCCAGGGGGCTGTCGAGCAGCAGGCGGTCGGTGGCGGCAACGGTGCCGCGTTCCAGCCAGACGCCGGGTAGATCGATCTCTTGGGTGTAGCGGCCGTGCGGGTGAGCCGGGTCGTCGAAGGGCTCACCGGCCGCGGGCAGGCCCAGGGCGAGGACGTCCCAGCCGAACATCTCGGCGCGCGGGGCGAGGTCGAAGCGCATGCGGTTGCTGGCGACGCAGCCGCGATAGGCAATGGTTTCCAGCGGCAGCCATTCGAGGCGGCTGTCGTCGTCCAGGCGGGCGTGCAGGGTTTGCTGGGCTTCGTCACCGGCGCTGCGGTAAAAGCGGGTGGCGCCGGGCGTGGTGATGAGCGTGTGGCTGCCGGACGCCAGGTGGGCATCGACCTGGAGCACGTCGCCGCCGACGATGCCGCCAGGCGGGTGCACCAGTACGTGGTGGCAGATGCCGGGGCCCTCGGGGTAGAGGCGCTGGAGGACGCGCAGGGGGCCGGTGTGTCGGTCGAGGGCGATGGTGCGTTCGCCATCGCGGCGGTAATCCAGGTTCAGTTGACCGAGCCAGCTCATGAGCCTTGTGCGCGCAGGATTTGCGCCAGACAGCAGTGGGAAAGGGGCAGTTTAAAGCCGATGGCTGCGCTTCAGGCACGCATGGTGGGTCGACAACAGCGACAATCGCTGCATGAGCATGGAACACGATACCGTCATCGAGGACACCCGCAATTGGTTGGTCAAGGCCGTCATTGGCCTGAACCTGTGCCCGTTTGCCAAAGGGGTGCATGTGAAAAACCAGGTGCGCTACCGCGTGTCGGACGCCAGCACGCCGGAGGCGCTGCTGGAGGACCTGATCGAGGAGCTGACCTTCCTGCGTGACGCCGACCCCGAGGAGGTGGACACGACCTTGCTGGTGCACCCGGGTGTCTTGCAGGATTTCCTGGACTTCAATGACTTCCTGGATGTGGTGGATGCCGCCGTGGAGGAACTGGAGCTGGACGGGGTCTTGCAGGTGGCGAGCTTCCATCCGGATTACCAGTTTGCGGATGCGGATGCGGATGACATCGAGAACTACAGCAACCGGGCGCCGTACCCGACGCTGCACCTGATCCGCGAAGAGAGCCTGGACCGGGCGATCGAGGCCTTTCCAGAGGCCGAGGACATCTACGAGACCAACAAGGCCACGTTGCGCAAGCTGGGTCTGGCTGGTTGGAAGAAGCTCTGGCAGGTCTGAGGGGATTGATGCATGGCGAGTGAGCACCCTTGGTGGGGCCCGGCACGGGTGCCGTTTTTGCTGTTGACACCCGCCTGTATGGCCTTGGGCGTGGCGTGGAGCGCCTGGCAGTTGGCACAGCAGGGGCAGAGCCTGAATGCCTTGAATGCGTTGTTGTGCGTGCTGGGGGCGCTGGCCGCGCATGTGGCGGTGAATGCGCTCAACGAGCACCATGACTTTCGCAGTGGGCTGGATCAGCGCACACAGCGTACGCCCTTCAGTGGCGGCAGTGGGGTCTTGCCAGCGAACCCCGCCTTGGCGCCAGTGGCCTTGGCGATGGGGGGTGGCGCCTTGTTGTTCACTGTGTTGACCGGGCTGTACTTTGTGGTGAGTCGGCCGGCGCTGTTGTGGGATCTGGCCCCCTTGGGTTTGCTGGGTGTTGCGGTGGTGGTGTCTTACACGCCTTGGTTGACCCGCCATCCGTGGTTGTGCTTGATGGCCCCTGGCTTGGGCTTTGGGCCTTTGATGTTGCTGGGCACCGAGGTGGTGTTGACCGGGGCGATGTCGTGGCAGGGCCTGGCCTTGTCGGCTTTGCCCTTCTTTCTGGCCAACAACCTGCTGTTGCTCAACCAGTTTCCGGATGTGGATGCGGACCGGTCGGTGGGGCGTCGCACCTTGCCCTTGTTGCGGGGCCGTGCCGGCAGTGTGCCGGTACTGGGTTTGCAGTACGGACTGGCGTTTGGCGCGGTGCTGCTGGGGCTGGCCGTGGGCTGGTGGCCTGCTGCCACGGGTTTGGCGGTGTTGGGCTTGCCGCTGGCGGTGAGCGCCTGGCAGCGCGCCCAAGCGCATGCCGAGGACTTGCCTGCTTTGCAGCCGGCCATGGCGCTGAATGTGGCGGTGAACCTGCTGAGCCCGGTGTTGGCGGCGGTAGGGTTGATGCTGTCGCTGTGAGCGACGCTGAATGCGGGAAGCGTTGGCGGGGCTGAGTGTGGTTCGACTGACGGGCTTGCTCCCACCTTGTGCGTGGTGCGGTGGGGCAGTTGGGGGCTTCAGTCGGCGTTGAGTTCGCTGACTTCCACACCCAATTCACTGGCCAAACGCGTCACGAGTTGACGCAGCGAAGCGATCTCGGCGGCCATGCGAGCTTGTTCTTCACGCAGGGCCGTGAGTTCGGTTTCGAGCTCGGCCGTGCCGGGGCTGGGAGCCGTGGCATAGCCGGACGGGTCGCCAGCGCGGGCGGTGTCGGCCACCTCGCCGCAAAGCAGGTGAGCCCAGCGGGACTCGCGGGCACCCGGGGCGCGCGGCAGTTTCACGACGCGTGGGGGCTCTTTGGCTGCCAGCTCGTCCAGGAAGGCCTCGACGGACGAGGTGTCGGCAAAGCGATGCAGGCGCTCGGTGTGCAGGCGCAATTCGGCCGCGGTTTGCGGGCCGCGCAGCATCAGCATGGTGAGCAAGGCGACGGCCTGGCTGGGCACGCCCAGGCCACGCGCGGCGTTGTGGTCGAAGCGCACCACGCGGCTGCCGCTGACTTCGCTGACGAGGCTGAGTTCGCGCAGGCCATTGACCGCTTCCAGCACCTCGGCTTCGCTCAATTGCATGACCGGCTCGCGCGCGGTTTTCTGGTTGCAGCCCAGGGTGAGGGCGTTGAGCGACAGGGGGTAGCTGTCAGGGACGGTGTGCTGTTTTTCTACCAGCACAGCAAGGACTCGGGCTTCTTCGGGCGTCAACGGGCGCGTCATGGTTGGGGACTCAAGGCAAGATGACACGAACATACCACGCGGGCTCAGCGCCCACGTCGGAAGGCCAGATAGGCTTGTGCTGCGGTTTCGGGGGCCTCCATCACGGGCATGTGCCCCACGCCGTCAAAGACCACCACCTTGGCCTGCGGCAGCAGCTTTTGCAGCACTGGCACGGTGGCGGGACTGACGACGCGGTCAAGCTGGCCCCACATGATGAGGGTGGGTGTGGTGAGGCCGCGGATGCGCTTTTCCGTGGGCTCGCGGACCATCTCGTTCATGATGGCTTGCTCGCGTTCACGGTCGGCCAGGCGCTGGCGTGCGAAGACGCGTGCGACGGGCGAGGGCAATTGCGGTGGGTGAGCCATGACCACCGAGAGAAAGCGCGGGAAGTCGTTTTCGTCGCGCAGCAGCAGGGGGTTGGGCTCTCCCCGGCGGATGGCCAACTGGACCTCGCTCGGTGGGGCAGACCAGATGCCGGCTGTGTCGATGAGCCAGAGGCTGCGCACCTGGCTGGGGTTCAAGGCCGTGTAAGTCAGGGCGATCTGTCCGCCCATGGAGATGCCGCCGAGGTGAACGGGGCCCAGGCCGAGTTGCTGCACGAAGGCCTGCAGACGACGGGCTTGCGCTTGCGGTCCGTATGAGACGCCTTCAGGACGGGATGAGTCCCCGAAACCGATCAGGTCAGGAATGATCAGGCGTTGGTGCGCGGTGAGGTGGCGCGCGACCGCCAGCAGCGTGTCCTTGTTGCCCCCGATGCCGTGCAGCAGCACGAGGGGCTCGCCCTGGCCGCCATCGAGGTAGGCCATGCGGGTGCCATCGGGAAGCCTCAGCGAGCGGGTGTGCAGGCCCGCCTGCGTGCGCAAAGCGACCATGATCGCTTGCGTGGTGGGCGCCGGTGCCCACACCATGAAGCCGGTCAGCACGGTGCCGATCAACACCGTCGCGGCCAGCAAGGTCAGCAGCACAAACCGTATGAGCCTGAACATCATGGGCCTCCGATGGGCAGAGGCGTGGGGCACGCGCCTCTGCGGGCATGTTAGGCCGGAATCAGGCGTTTGGCGAGCCCTGGCTCACGCCTTGATACCTTGAGGGGCGCTGCTCAGTGGTTCTGGCTGCCGCGGTGGGCCCAGGCGGTGGTGCGCGTCTCGACCAGCGAGAACAGCTCGTACATGATCATGGCCATGGCACCGATGACGACCAGCCCCGCAAAGGCCAGGCCCATCTGCATGGACGAGCCGGCACTGATGAGCAGGTAGCCGATGCCTTCGTTGGCGGCGGTCATCTCCGACACGGTGGTGCCCACGAAGGCCAGGGTGATGGCGACCTTGAGTGAGCCGTAGAAGTAGGGCAGGGAGCGCGGCAGGCCGACCTTCATCAGCACGTCCCAGCGCTTGGCGCCCAGCACGCGCAGCACGTCTTCCAGCTCGGGCTCCAGGGTGGCCAGGCCGGTGGCGATGTTGACCATGATGGGAAAGAAGCTGATGAGGAAGGCGGTGAGGATGGCCGGGCCAGGGCCAATGCCGAACCACACCACCAGGATGGGGACGAAGGCCGCCTTGGGCAGGGCGTTGAAGGCGGTCATCAGCGGGTAGACGGCGGCATAGGCCAGGCGCGAGCTGCCGATGAGAAAGCCCAGCAGCACGCCGACCACGATGGCGATGGCAAAGCCGGCCAGGGTCACCCACAGGGTGCGCCAGGCATGACGCAGGATTTCGCTGTGAAACTCGACCAGCTGGGATGCGATGCGGGCCGGGCTAGGGAAGATGAACTCGGAGACGTTGAGGGCCGAGCACAGCACTTGCCAGAGGATGAGGACGCCCAGCAGCAGCACCCAGGGGGCCCAGCGGGCTTGTTGTTTGGCGCTGAGTTTCATTGCGCGATCTCCGTGGTCGTCTGGATGGTGGCAGGCTTGCGCATGGCGCCGATGTGGGCGCGCAGCTCGTGCACGATGCCGGTGAACTCGGGGGTGTAGGTCACCTCCAGATCGCGGGGCCGGGGCAGCTCGATCTCCCGCTTGGCGAGGATGCGGCCGGGGCTCTTGCTCATCACATAGACCGTGTCGGCCAGGAAGACGGCTTCGCGCAGGTCGTGGGTGACGAGGATGACGTTGAACTTTTGCGCCGCTTGCAGGTCGCGCAGGGCGCACCACAGCTCTTCGCGGGTGAAGGCGTCGAGCGCGCCGAAGGGCTCGTCGAGCAGCAGCATCTTGGGCTCGTGGATGAGGGCGCGGCAGATGCTGGCGCGCTGCTGCATGCCGCCCGAGAGTTGCCAGGGGAACTTGTCTTCGTAGCCGCCCAGGCCCACGCTTTCGAGCAGGGCGCGGGCCTTGGCAGCGTACTCCTTGCGCTTGGCCTTGAAGCTGGAGCGGTAGGGCTCGACGATTTCGAGCGGCAGCAGCACGTTGTCGAGCGTGGTCCGCCAGGGCAGCAGCGACGGCGCCTGGAAGGCCATGCCGGTGATCTTGAGTGGCCCGGTCACGGGCTCGCCCCCGATCGTGATGTGGCCCTTGGTGGGCTGCTTCAGACCGGTGGTCAGCTTCATGAAGGTGGACTTGCCGCACCCGGAGGGGCCGACGATGGCCACGAACTCGCCCTCATCGATCTGCAGATTCAGGTCTTCGACGGCGAACTGTCCCTGGGCCCACAACGCATCGTTGTAGGCCAGCCAGACATTCTGAAAATCAACAAAGGCGCTCATGGCCCCTCCTCATGTGCGGCGTGTGCGGGTTTACTTCTTGGGGGGCAGGACGTTGAGTTCGGCGGCCGAGGGCAGGTAGGCCGAGGTCCAGACGGCGTCGGCGTTGACGCGGGTCTTGGTGGCGAAGGCGTCACCCACCTGCGAGGCCATCAGAGCCAGGCGGGGCAGCTTGACCTGACCGAAGCCTTCGGCGCGCGCATCGGGGCTGGCGATGACCTGCTCGATGGCCATCTTCAGGCGGCGCTTTTCCAGCTCGACGTTGATGATGCCGTCGCGGGCCTTGACGTGCTCGATCGCGGCGTCGGGGTTGGCCAGGACTTCCTTGGTGCCCTTGGCGAAGGCCTTGAGGAAGGCTTTGACGGCGGCGGGGTTCTCCTTGAGGATTTTGGGCGAGGCGATGATGGCGTTGCCGTACAGCTTCACGCCGTGCAGGGCGTAGGGGAACATGACGATGTCGCCGGCCTTGGCGCCACGCGCTTCGAGGTTGAGCAGGCTGGTGAAGGAGAAGCCGGTGATGGCGTCGACGTCACCACGCACGAGCATGGTTTCGCGCAGCGGTGGGTCCATGCTGACCCAGGTGGCGCCGCTGACCTTGTTGGCCTTGGCGAAGATGGGCCAGGCTTTGCGACCGGCATCGAACACGGGGGCACCCAGCTTCTTGCCGGCCAGGTCTGCCGGTGTCTGGATGCCGGACTTCTTGAGGGCGAACACGGCGGCCGGCGTGTTGTTGTAGACCATCATGATGGCCACGGGCTTGTTGGGCGCGTCGGGGTTGTTGGCGTGGAACTCCATCAGGGCGGCGATGTCGGCCAGGCCCAGGTCGTAGGAGCCCGAGGCGACGCGGGTGACGGTGCCGCCCGAGCCGTTGCCGGCGTCCACGGTCACGTCCAGGCCGGCTTGTTTGAAGTAGCCCTTGGCCACAGGCTGCAGGAACAGGGCCGAGGGGCCTTCGAAGCGCCAGTCGAGCTGGAACTTGATGGGCGTTTGGGCGTGCACCGTGGTGGGGAGGCTCATGCCCCAGCTGAGTGCGGCCGCAGAGGCCACGGTGGCGAGCAGGGTGCGACGGGGGCGGGACGAGACGGTCATGGGGCGGACTCCAGCGAGTGACAAAACTGTATACAGTCCTGTCAGCGAGATTCGTGCCAGTCCATTTCAGGGGGATCGGCTCTGGGCTGTCGTCGTGAGAGGGGTGCGGGCCGCCTAGAATGCGACCCTTGTTGTTTGAACGGGGTGGACGCGTGTCGGATCGTCTTTTTGTCTTGTCTCAGTACGTGCTGCCCAAGCAGGCCTTGACCGCTTTGGCGGGTGTGGGCGCCTCGGCGCGCGGTGGTGCGCTGACCACGCGTTTCATCCGCTGGTTCGTGGGCCGCTATGGCGTGAACATGGCCGAGGCGGCCAACCCGGACATTGCTGCGTACCCCACGTTCAACGAGTTCTTCTCACGGCCTTTGAAGCCGGGTGCTCGCCCTCTGTCGGATGCCGACTTGATCAGCCCGGTGGATGGGGCCATCAGCCAGTTCGGGCCGATTCGCCGTGACCAGATCTTCCAGGCCAAGGGGCACGATTACTCGACCACCACGCTGGTGGGCGGCGACGCGCAACTGGCCCAGCGCTTTGAAGACGGGCACTTTGCGACGCTGTACCTGAGTCCGAAGGACTATCACCGCATCCACATGCCCTGTGACGGGCGCCTGACGCGCATGATTTATGTGCCGGGCGATCTGTTCTCGGTGAACCCTGCGACGGCCCGGGGCGTGCCTGGCCTGTTCGCGCGCAACGAGCGGGTGGTGTGCGTGTTCGAGTCGGAACAAGGCCCGTTTGTGCTGACCCTGGTGGGCGCGACCATCGTGGGCAGCATGGCCACGGTATGGCACGGCGTGGTGAACCCGCCGCGCAGCAAGCAGGTGCGCGAGTGGCGCTACGACGACCAGCAGATCGTCCTGAAGAAGGGCGAAGAGATGGGGCGCTTCCTGCTGGGCTCTACGGTGGTGATGCTCTTCCCCAAGGGCGATTTGCGCTTCAACCCCGCGTGGGCGCCGGCTGGTGCGATCCGCATGGGTGAGGCGATGGCGCAGCGCGGCTGATTGGGGCAGCCTCTGTGGCACCGAGGGGCGCGAGGTTCCTGCGGTGCAGGCGTGAGGCCGCCTCTACGGCTGCCTCCGTCTTTGCCTCAGTAGACTTCGACCGGGTCCTGCAGAATGAAGAGGCAGTCTTCCGGGTGACTGTTGACCATGGCGTGGCTGGCATCTTCGATGTCGTAGCGGCTGCTGATGGGCAGTTCGCTGTCGAGGTGGTTGGCGATGGCGTGGGCCACCTCGTTGGAGCGCGTGCCGCAGACGATGCGGGTGGGGATCTCCAGCTGCGCCAGTTCGTCGCGCGTGTGGCGGATCTGGGTGCACAGGTCCCAGTGGCGCAGGTTGTTGGTGGTGAGCGGCGCCATCATGTCTTTGACGAAGGCGGGCAGGGCCTCGAACTCGTTGCCGCCGCCCCAGAAGTCGATGAC
The DNA here is from genome assembly GCF_037482285.1 of Aquabacterium sp. G14. Taxonomy (NCBI): domain Bacteria; kingdom Pseudomonadati; phylum Pseudomonadota; class Betaproteobacteria; order Burkholderiales; family Sphaerotilaceae; genus Aquabacterium; species Aquabacterium sp. G14. The sequence continues at coordinate 231,180 of NZ_JBBEYB010000002.1, read as the reverse complement.
CTGGCCACAGGCGTAGGGCACCTGGTTGGCGGCGTCCTGTCGGTAGCGCTGCAGGAAGGCATCGACCTGGGCCTGCATGTCGGCGTCGCCCATGGTTTCCAGCACCCAGGTGGCGACGGGTTCGAACAAGGTCAGCTCATGGATGGGCAGGGAGCCTTTGAGGGCCTGGGACAGGGCCACCACGCCGCCGTAGGAGTGGCCGACGAGGTGAATGGGCTCGTCGGTCAGTGAGCGCACCACGTCTTCGATGAGGCCCAGCTCGGTCTCGATGGTGGGCGCGTCGAAGTCCTGTGGATCGGGCGTGCCGCAGTGTCCGGGCAGCTTGATGGCAATGCAGGTGTGGCGGGCCGACAGCTGCTCGATCATCTTCTTCCAGGTGGACGTGGTGGCGTAGGAGCCGTGCACGAAGACGATGGGCGAGCCGGAGCCGGTGAGCTGGTAATGGTCGGACAGTGGCATGGGGCAGGGGCGATCGGGGGCGAAATGGCGAATCTGAGTCTTTGAGTCTATGCTGTGAACCTGCCTGTAGCCAAGCCCTGCTGCCCGCCATGTCTGTGAAGACCTTGTTGATCGTGTACCACTCGCTGACCGATGGCACCCGCCAGATGGCCGAGGCGGCGCGCGCGGGTGCGGCCGCGGAGGCCGAGGTGGCGGTGCGGATGCTGCATGCGTCGCAGGCGGGACCGGGCGATGTGCTGGCGGCCGACGGGCTGGTGTTCGCGACGCCGGAGAACCTGGCGGCCATCAGCGGGCAGTTGAAGGATTTTTTTGACCGCAGTTACTACCCGGTGCTCGATCGGGTCAATGGCCGGCCGTATGCCAGCCTGATCTGTGCGGGCAGTGACGGGCACAACGCGGCGCGTCAGATTGAGCGCATTGCCACGGGCTGGCGGTTGAAGGCAGTGGCCGCGCCAGTGATTGTGTGCACGCATGCGCAGACGCCGGAGGCCATTCTGGCGCCCAAGCAGATTGCGCCCGAGGAGCTGGAACGCTGCCGGGCGCTGGGTGAGGCGATGGCGGCCGGGCTGGCGCTGGGGGTGTTCTGAATCAGTCGGACAGCGTGTCGACGATGTCCAGGCTCAGGCGGCGGGGGCTTTCAAAGACGCGTTCCTGCCCGGTGATGGGGTCGGTGAAGGTCAGGGTGCGGGCCAGCAGTTGCAACGGGCGGCTGAAGTCGGGCGGCACCTCGGGTGGCAAGGCGGGCTGCAGTTCCGGGTAGATCTGGTCGTGCAGGATGGGGATGCCGAGCGCGTTCAGGTGGGCGCGCAACTGGTGTTTCTGGCCGGTGACGGGCAGCAGGCGGTAGTGCGCCCAGCAGCCCCGTGCTTCGATCAGCTCGATGGTGGTTTCGGCGTTGGGCTCGCCCTCGACCTCGTGCATGGCCATGAAGCGTTCGCTCTCGGCCAGGCGGCTGCGGTAGACGAGGGGCAGGTTCAGGTCGGCGCGCCAGGGGGCGATGGCCTCGTAGGTCTTGCGCACGGCCTTGTCGCGGAACAGGGCCTGGTAGGCGTGGCGGGTGTGGGGCTGGATGGTGAAGGCGACCAGACCCGCGGTTTCGCGGTCAATGCGGTGCATGGGCACCAGGGTGTCGATGCCCAGCTTGCGTTTCAGGCGCACCAGCAGCGTTTCTTGCAGGTAACGGCCCTTGGGCGTGACAGGCAGGAAGTGCGGCTTGTCGGCGATGACCAGGAAGTCGTCCTGGAACACCACGGTTTCGTCGAACGGCACCGGGTGCTCGAAGGGCAGGGCGCGCCAGTAGTAGAGCTTGGTCTGCGGGCGGTAAGGTGTGTCGGGGGGTACGGGCTGGCCCTGCAGGTCGAGCACCTCACCCTGGCTCATGCGCTGAGCCCAGTCTGCGCGAGAAACGGCCGGGATGCGCTCGCTCAGGAAGTCAAGCACTGTGGCCCAAGGGCCACTGGGCAGCGCCACGGTGCTGGGGCTGACACCGTTTCGCGTGGGCGGGGTGTAGTCAGACTTGGGGCGCGACATGCTCAAGGGTGTGCGCGTTGGCGTCGCACTGTTCGCGGAACGGGGGGCTGATGCGTGGGTCTGCCGCGGCGCTGCGCCAGAAGGCCAGCGCGGCCACACAGGCGGTTTGCCAGTGCGCGCGCTGATGAGGCAGGGGCCACTCAGGTTGATAAATACGCGGGGGCACCTCGCCGCCGGGCAAGGGGGCATACATCATGGGCAACATGTCGTAGGCGGGCGCCAGTTGCAGCGTGGGGCCGGGCACAAAGCTGAGGTTGCCCAGGTGCATGTCGGTGTTGCCGATCAGACGGCCGAACCACCACAGCACGGTGATGCGCTCGGCGTCTTGTTGGGACAGGAGCTTGAGCGCCACGAGGCGAGCGGCGAGCACGGGCCATTCCGTGCTGCGTTCGCCCAGGAGAGCGCCTTGCAGGCAGTCGAGGCTGCTCAGGCGGCTGCGGCCCCATTCGCCGTGGCGATCGAAGCGTTCTAGTTCCAGGAAGGTGCGACCGGCGTGTTGCACGATGCGGCTGCGTGCGCTGTGCAGGCCGGGCAACGTGGCTGCTTGGGCGAGGGCGAGGTGCTCGCACACCAGCAAATCAGACCAGCGGGTGACGGCGGGCGAGGTGTCGGCGCCCGAGAACTTCACCAGCACGTGCGGCGTGAGGCTGCACGGCAGGGTGCGGCGTGCGGCGAATTTCGGGAACTCACCGGCCGCGCTGGAGCCGGCCACGCCACTGGCGAGGGCGTCTTCGGCCAGCTGTGCATAGCTGGGCCCGATGGCGTCTTCGTCCAAAGGTGCGGTGATGTCTTGATGGGCCTGCTGCCACAGCGCGCAGGCCGTCTCACCCAGGATCAGGTTGCCGCTGAGGTCGTGGCCGCGTTGGCGCAGCACATGGAGGATGTCGTCGTCACTCCATTCGTTGGGCGCGGCGGGCACACCCAGGTGGCGGTGCTCGGCACGCGCGAACTGGCGGCCCATGTAGCCCTGAGGGCGCATGTCGTAGAGCGGGTAGGGCAGGCCGTCCCACCAGCCGTCGCGGGCCTCGTCGGGCAGGGGCCAGGGCGGGTGACCGGCCGGCAGGTTCAGGTGCAGGCAGCTGCCTTGGGGGTGCAGGGCGGCCAGGGTGCCGATTTGCTCGATGCGGCCGGCATAGTTGACCTCGTACAGCGGCAGATCTTGCAGGTCGCCGCGCAAGGGGCGACGCAGGGCGTAGCGGGTGCGACGGGCCTTGCCAGCGCTCACGATGTGCGAGGCGTATGTCAGCAGGACCCGGTGCAAGGTGGGCACACTTACGCCCAACTTCGCAGCCAGGTCGGGCGCGCTGATGCCGGGGTGTCGGCCGAGGACGCTGAGCAGTTGATCGCGTGCCGCTTGCAGTGGGGGAGGCATGGCCGGCGCCGTCAGGTAATGGTTGAAATGATCATTGAGAAGATTCTACGTCTTCTTGTTCAATCAAATCAATCACTTGTGAGGATTTGCTTTACTTTGTTGAGATCTTTCTGATCGACTTCGGATTGACCGAATCCAGTCGATGCGCTCGTTCCAGTCGCCAGGCTTCGTCTGGGCTGTCGTTGTAGACCTCGTCGGCGGTGGTGGGCGTTTCCCGCAGTTTCGTGTCGATGGCGATGCGGTTGTCGAACACGAAGCACTCGCCTTGCCAGTCGCGGTCGGCGTCGGGCAGGGACTGGAAGAAGTTGAGGATGCCGCCGTCCAGCTGGTACACGTCCAGGCCCAGGTTCTCCATCCACATGCCGGTTTTCTCGCAGCGGATGCCGCCGGTGCAGTACATGGCGACCTTCTTGCCTTCGGCCTTCCACTGCTCGGCGTGGGCCTGCACATAGCTGGGGAAGTCGCGGAAGTTGTCGACCTGAGGGTCGATGGCATCGCGAAAGCGGCCCAGGCGGTATTCGAAGCTGTTGCGGTTGTCGATGACGACGACGTTGTCCTGCGCCATCAGTTCGCGCCAGGCCTGAGGGCTGAGGTGGCGGCTGCGGTCGGGGTTGGGCGCAACCCCGGTGACGCCCGGTACGCCCAGGGCCACGATCTCGTCCTTCTTGTGCACGCGCACTTTCCAGAAAGGTGGCGTGTCGCAGGCGCTGTGCTTGAAGGTGATGTGCTGAAAGTGGCCGTCCAGGCGCGGGTCGGTGCGCAGGGCGTGTTCGAACGCGGCGATGCGGTCTGCCGGGGCGGCCAGGGCGCCGCTGATGCCTTCCCGCGCGACCAGCACGCTGCCCGTCAAGGGCTCGACCAATTCACGCACGATGGCGACCACCGCATCGGGGTCGGGCAGGTCGGCGAACTGGTAGAAGGAGGTGTGAACGAGGGCTTCGGCAGGCGTGTCGGGCATGGGCGCGATTATCAGGGCGTGTGCGGGGCTGCGCTGGGCGGCGGGCCTTTGCGGTCCAGGGGCCGCAGGCTGATCGCCACGGCCAGCGCCAAGAGCATCAACGCCCCACCCAGGGCGGCCACGCCGGGCCAATGGCCGTACTCCCAGAACCAGCCGCCCACCGAGCCCATGGTGCTGGAGCCGATGTAATAGGTGAGCAGGTACAGCGACGAGGCGTGTCCCTTGGCACCTTGCGCCAGCCGCCCGACCCAGGCGCTGGCCACGGCATGCGCAATGAAGAAGCCGGCCGTTAACACCACCACGCCCAGCAGCAGCACAGCCAGATTCGCGTGCAGGCTCAAGGCCAGGCCTAGAAGCATGCAGACGATGCCGACGATGAGCACCGGTGCGCGGCCGTGGCGGTCGGCCAGTCCGCCAGCGATGGACGAGGACACGATGCCAAAGATGTTGGCCATGAAGATGATGCCGATCTGCGTCTGGCTGAGCAGATAGGGCGCCTCCATGAGGTGAAAGCCCACGTAGTTGTAGATGGTGACGAAGCAGCCCATCACCGTGAAGCTCATGAGGAAGAGGCGGGGCAGACCAGGTTGGCGCAGGTGGGCGCCCCACAGTCCGAGGTGATGGCGCAGGCCCTGAGGCGGGCGCGGCGTGAAGTTGCGCGAACTGGGCAGCAGGGCGATGAAGCCCACGGCAGTCAGCAGGTTGACGATGCCGAGCACCAGCATGGCCGCGTGCCAGTCAAAGTACTCACTGAGGCCGGCGGCTGCCACCCGTCCGAACAGCCCCCCAACGCCGGTGCCGGCCACATACAGCCCCATGGCCATGCCCAGGCCACGGTGGTCGATTTCTTCGGCCAGGTAAGCCATGGCCACCGCGGGGACGCCGCCCAGCACCAGGCCGGTCAGGGCGCGTGAGGCCAGCAGCGTGTGCCAGTCGGGCACGAGGCCCGCCACGATGTTGAGCACCGAGGCCAGCACCATCGACGTGCCCATCAGCAGCCGGCGTTTGACGCTCGACGAGATGATGGCCGCGACCAGGATCGCAAAGGCCAGCAGGCTGGTGGACAAGGACATGGCCAGCGAACTTTCAGCCGGGCTGACCTGGAAGGTCCTGGCGAAGGCAGGCAGCAGGGGCTGGACGCAGTACAGCAGCGAGAAGGTGGCGAAGCCGGCGAGGAACAGCGCCAGGTTGGCGCGCAGAAAGGCCGGGGTGCCGCGTTGGATGGCAGAAGGCATGACGGACGACATTGTGCCGGGCTCACGGCCAGCTTGGGCATGTCGTCAATGACACCGTACAACGCGTCAGGGTGTAGGGCCTCGCGCTGTTGCGCTCACGCGGACCTTACGTGGCCACACGCAGGTGGTTCGTGCCGGCTTCTTGGGCGGCTTGCAAGGCGCCGCGTGCACGGGCGATCAACTCATCGGGCTCATCGCGCAAGTTGGGCACGCCACACCACAAGCCCACGCTGATGCTCACGGGCAAGACATCGGCGCCATCCGCCGGTGCAGGGGCGTCCAGCATGGACTCGCGCAAGGCATGCAAGACCTGACGCGCACCGGGCGTCGGGGTGTTGGGCAGGAGGAGCAGGAAGGTGTGCGCGCCGTGGTGCCCCAGGCTGTCGGAGCGACGGATGCGTTGCGCGAGGTGGGCGGCGGTGTGCTGCATGGCCTGTTCGGCGGCTTCCCGTCCGTGCTGGGATTGCAGGGCGGCCAGCTGGTCGATTTCGATGAGGGCGATGCCCAGCGGGGAGCCGGATCGGCGGGCGTGATCCACCTCGGCGGCGCAGCGTTCGACCATGGCCGTGTGGTTGGCGATGCCGGTGTTCGGGTCGCGCAAGGCCTGGCTTTGCAGTGCCAGGTCGCGGTCTTCACGAGACATCAGCAGCAAGGCCAGCGGGGGAAGGAAGGCCAGCACCCAATCGGCGAACAGGCGCAAACGTTCGTCCCAGGTGAGGCTCAGGGGCTCGGTCGTGGGGACGATGCCTTGCAGGACCAGCCAGCCGTGCAGCAGATGGGCCAGCATCCCCAGGGAGGTGCCCAGCATCAGCACCCGGTGCAGGCGACTGTCCGGCGTGGCCAGGCGCTGGGCCCAGATCAGCAGGACCAGGCATTGCACGATGAGCACCCCATCGAGCGACAGGGCGCGTGCCGTGGGCAGATCGGCCAGGAACACCATGAGCACGCCCATCAAGGCGGGCATGACGGTCAGGTTCTGCCAGGGGGCGACACGGGCGTGCAGGCGAAGCAGGCCCCAGGTGCAGAGCGACAAGGCCGTGGCCTGGGCCACCGGGGCGGCCACGTCCACCGACCAGTCTGGCCCGGTGCTCACCAGCGCCGCGCACCCGAACGCGATGGCGCTGGACAGCAGGCCCAAGGCGGCACCGGGCAAGGCGTCGCGCCGGGGGCGCAAACAGGCCAGCAAGGTGCCCAGAGCCCAAATCAGCGCGATCAGGGCAGCGGCGGCGGCCAGGCTGGGGGTGTGCAAAGGCATGTCCCCCAGTGTAGCGAACTGACCTGGGCTTGTGGGGGCAGCGGCCTGCGGTCAGCGCAGGAGGTCGAGCAGCGTGCGTGCCACCACCTTGGTGGCCTTGCGCAGGTCGTCCAGCACCAGGTGTTCGTCGGCCCGTTTGGCGTTGGACTCGAACACGGTGCGGGGGCCGGCACCGTAGATCACGGCGGGGATGCCCTGGGCGCAGTACAGGCGCACGTCGGTGTAGAGCGGGGTGCCGCAGGTGGGGATGGCTTGGCCGAACACCGCTTCCCCATGCTTCTGGATGGCCTGCACCAAGGGCGCGTTGCCGGGCAGGGGTTGCAGCGAGTGAGCCAGCAACAGCCGTTTGATGTCGATGCGGATGCCAGGCACGTTGGCCGCGGCTTCGGTGATGACGCGGCGGATGTCGGCTTCGACCTCGGTGGGGTTCTCTTCCGGGATCATGCGGCGGTCGAGCTTGAGGACGACCTTGCCGGGCACGACGTTGGTGTTGGTGCCGCCTTCGATGCGGCCCACGTTCAGGTAGGGGTGGGTGATGCCCGGCACCTGCGAGGTGATGCCCTGGTAGCGTATGTTCTGGGCATACAGCGCGTTGAGGATCGCGACGGCACCTTGCAAGGCATCGACCCCGGTGTGCGGGATGGCGGCGTGCGCCATCTGGCCGTGCACGGTGACTTCCATCTGTAGGCAGCCGTTGTGGGCGGTGACCACTTCGTAGCTGAAACCGGCCGCGATCAGCAGATCGGGTTTCGTCAGGCCTTGGCTGAGCAGCCAGCCGGGGCCCAGTTCGCCGCCGAATTCTTCGTCGTAGGTGAAGTGCAACTCGACCGCGCCGGTCAGCGCGGGGGCGTCCGGGCCTTGTTGCAGGGCTTCGAGCGCACGCAGGGCAAAGCTGTAGGTGGCGAAGTCGCTCTTGCTGACGGCGGCAGCCCGCCCGTAGAGCTTGCCATCGACCACTTCGCCACCATAGGGTGCGTGGGTCCAGCCTTCACCGGGGGGGACCACATCGCCGTGGGCGTTCAGGGCCACGGTGCGCCCGCCTTCGCCCAGGCGCCGCCGCACGATCAGGTTGGTGAGGCTTTGCAGGCCGTAGGCGTGGACCTGTTCGCTGGGCACGGCGTGCTTTTCGGCCTGCCAGCCAAAGGTGGACAGCAGCTCGGCGGTGCGCTCGGCGTGCGGTGCGTTGTTGCCAGGCGGGGTGTCGGTGGGCACCTGCACCAGCGCTTGCAGAAAGCGCACTTCTTCTTCGAAGTGGGCGTCGATCCATTGGTCGAGTGCGGCATAGGCGGCATCAAGGGTGCCGGAGGCGGGTTGCATGGCCATGGTCAGATTGCGTCGAGCAGGTGCATGAAGGCGTCCACACAGAGTTGGGCGTCGTCGTTGGTGATGGTTTCCAGCGGGTTGTGGCTGATGCCGTCATGCCCGCCGCGCACAAAGAGCATGGCCTGCGGCATCACCTGGTGCAGCTTCATGGCATCGTGGCCGGCGCCGCTGGGCAGGTGGAACACGGGCAGGCCCAGGCTGGTCACGGCGGCTTCCCAGCGGGCTCGCCATGCGGGGTCCGAGGGGGCGGCCGAAGCCTGCAGGTTCTGGATGAGCTCGATCTCCACCCCTCGGCGGCGTGCGACGGTGTAGACAAAGGCGTCCACGTCTTCCACCAGTTCGTCACGCTGACGGTTGGTGGGCGCGCGCAGGTCGAGGGTGAACTGGCAGCGACCTGGGACCACGTTGACCGAGCCTTGGGTCACCTGCATCACCCCCACGGTACCCACGGAGGGGCCGTGCGGCGAGTCTTGGTCCTGCAGGGCGCGGCGCTCGGTGTACAGCGCGATCTCGGCCACCGCGAGGGCGGCGTCCTGGCGCATCGCCATGGGCGTGGTCCCCGCATGGCAGGCCACGCCGGTGACTTCGCCGCTGAAGCGGGCGCTGCCATTGATGCCGGTGACGATGCCCAGCGGCAGGTCGCGCGCATTGAGCACGGGGCCTTGTTCGATGTGGACTTCAACGTAGCCCAGGTAGCGGGCCGGGTCGCGCTTGAGGGCCGCGATGTCGTCCATCTTGGCGCTCAGGCCGGCGTCTTTCATGGCTTGGCGCAGGCTGATGCCCTTGGCATCGACCAGGTCCAGCCAGCCGGGTTGGAAGTCGCCCACCAGGGCACTGGAGCCCAGGAAGGTGGCAGGGAAGCGCTGGCCTTCTTCTTCGGCAAAGGCGACCACTTCGATGCCGTAGCGCAGGCGGCGGCCTGCACGGGACAGGCTTTGCACGCACATCATGGGCACGAGGATGCCCAGGCGACCGTCGTAACGGCCGCCGTTGCGCACGGTGTCGTAGTGTGAGCCCGTGAGCAGCCGGGCGGCCGTGGGTTCGCTGCCGTGGTACACGCCCACGACATTGCCGACCGCATCGAGCTTGACCTCGTCAAAGCCACAGGCGCGCATCCAGATCTGCAACTGTGTGGCGGCCGATTGGTGGGCAGGCGTGAGGTAGGTGAGGGTCAGGGGCGGGCGCTCATCCACACCATTGCTGCCTTGGCCTTCGGTGTGTGCGGCCAGGGCGTCGGCCCAGTCGAGGATCTGGTTGCCCTCGGCCGGCAGCACGCCGAACTTGTCGTTCAGGCGGATTTCGGCGATGCGGTGAATTTGGCGCAGGCATTCGGCGCGCTCGGCATCGGGCTGGGCCTGCAGGCGGCGCGCGAAGGTGGCGATGATCTGGGTGCGACTCAAGCCAGTGCCACGGGGGCCGCGGACGGCCAGGATGAAGGGCCAGCCAAACCGCGCGTTGTACTCGGCGTTGAGCTGTTGCAGGCGGGCAAACTCAGCGGGGGTGCAGTGCGTGAGCCCGGCCTGGCTTTGCTCGTTCGTGGATTCGGCGGTGAGCTGACCCGCCACCGCGGCTTTGCCGGCCAGCTCCGGGTGGGCACGGATCAGGTCGAGCTGTTGGTCGACGCTGGCTTCGCGCACGGTCTGCGCCAGGGCGTGTTTCAGGTGCGCCAGGCTTTGAAAGGGCCGCTGTGCCCAGGCGGCTTCGGCAATCCAGGGCGAATGCTCGTAGATGCCGTCCAGCAGGGCGGTGAAGGCGGGCTGGTCGGCGGCGTTGAGCTGGGCCAGCGTGAGGTTGGGGATGACCAGCATGGGTGTCAGGCTTGGTAGGGGTGAACGGCTTGCCAGTGCCGGGCGATGTCGATGCGGCGGCACACCCAGACGTGTTCGTGGCGGGCCACGTGGTCCAGGAAGCGTTGGAAGGCGCGGAAGCGCCCGGGGCGGCCGAGCAGGCGGCAGTGCATGCCCACGCTCATCATCTTGGGGGCGTTGTCACCTTCGGGGTCGCCTTCGGCATAGAGCAGGTCGAAGGTGTCTTTCAGGTAGGTGAAGAAGTCTTCACCCTGGGCATAGCCCTGGGGTAGCGCAAAGCGCATGTCGTTGACGTCCAGCGTGTAGGGCACGATGAGGTGGGGGACGGTCTGGCCGTCGGTACGCTGCACAGTGGTCCAGAACGGCAGGTCATCGCCGTAGTAGTCGCTGTCGTACACGAAGCCGCCATCGTCGGCCACCAGGCGGCGCGTGTTGGGGCTGTCGCGGCCGGTGTACCACCCCAGGGGGCGCTGGCCGGTCAGCTCTTCGATGATCTGCATGCCGATGCGCATGTGCTCGCGCTCGGTCGCCTCGTCGAACTGCTGGTAGTGGATCCAGCGCCAACCATGGCAGGCGATTTCGTGGCCCAGCTCGACGAAGGCTCGGGTGAGTTCGGGGTGGCGTTGCAGGGCCATGCTCACGCCAAACACCGTCAGGGGCCAGCCGCGTTTCTCAAACTCGCGCAGGATGCGCCACACGCCCACGCGCGAGCCGTATTCGTAGATCGACTCCATGCTCAGGTGCCGGTCGGCGAAGGCGGGCGGGTTGGCCATTTCGCTGAGGAACTGTTCGCTGCCGGCATCGCCATGCAGCACGCAGTTCTCGCCGCCTTCTTCGTAGTTGAGCACGAACTGCACGGCGATGCGGGCGCCGTTCGGCCACTGCGCATGGGGCGGCGTGCGGCCGTAGCCGATCAGGTCGCGGGGGTAGGGGGCGTCGGTCATGGCCGGGTTCATGGCGTCAGGTCGGTGTGGTTTTGGCTCGCACGGGTGAGGCCGCTGTGCGCGGGTGCTCGGTCAGCTGGCGTTCCACGGTGGCCAGGTGCTCGTGCAGCAGCTGCACGGCGCGGTCGGCATCGCGGGCTTCGATGGCCTGGAGGATGTCCACGTGTTCGGCGTTCGAGGTTTCGGCGTCGTCGGCCGATTGGTACATCAGCGAGATCAGCGAGCAGCGCGACACCAGCTCCTGCATCAGGTCGGTCAACACCTGGTTGCCCAGGACGTGTGCGAGCTTGACGTGGAAGTCAAACAGCAGCTTGGTGCGCGTGGGCACGTCGATGCGTTGCACGGCCTCGCGTTCGGCCTGGATGTGGGCGTGGAGTTCACGCAGGTCGGCCTCGGTGATGCGGGCAATCAATTCACGCAGCATCTGCGACTCGACCATGCGGCGCACGGCGAAGACCTCGCGCGCTTCCTGGATGGAGGGCGCGGCGACGAAGGCACCCCGTGCGGGCTCAAGCTTGACCAACTTCAACTCGGACAGGCGGTACAGCGCCTGCCTCACGATGGTGCGTGACACCCCGAAACGGTCACCCAGCTTTTGCTCGACCAGCTTGGTGCCGGGCTGCAAGCGGTGCTCGACGATGGCGCGCGTCACCGACAGCACGATCTGCTCGGTGCTGGAGGTGTCGGCATCCAGATGCTCGGCCGTGTCCGCGACCACATCGGTCGGGATGGCGTCCACATCGACCTTGCGCTGTTTGGGCGCCCGGCGTGTTGGCACGACAGGTGCATCAGGTGGCTTGCGTGCGTCACTCATCATGGTTAAAGTGTATACAGTTTTGCAAATGCTGTGCAAGATGTCGATGCCGCACTGGCCATTCCTGTCGCACAGGGTTTCATCCTTGCCCCATCATGACCTCGTCCACCACGCTTGAACCCTCCACAGCGCCCACCAGCGGGCGCCTGACCACCCATGTGCTCGACACCGTGCATGGTGCCCCCGCCGCCGGCATGGCCATCGCCTTGTATATGCGCGACGACGCACCGGACGGCGTAGGCAGCTCCACCTGGCGTTTGCTGCGCGAGGTGGTGACCAATGCCGATGGCCGGGTCGACGGCCCCATGCTGGCCGGCGCGGACTTGCGTCCGGGCGTGTACCGCCTGGTGTTCGAGGTGGAACGCTATTTCCGTGCCAAGGGCGTGGCCTTGCCCACGCCGGCTTTTCTGAGTCAGGTACCGTTGGAGTTTGGCTTGGCTGATGCACACGCCCACTATCACGTGCCCTTGCTGGTCAGCCCCTGGGCCTATTCCACCTACCGCGGCAGCTGAAAGAGACCGACATGCTCGAAGCCAGCCCCTTGCTGACCTACGCCCTCGATTGGGTCAACCTGCTGCTGCGCTGGACGCATGTGATCGTGGCGATCGCATGGGCCGGTGCCTCGTTTTACTTTGTCTGGCTGGACAACCACCTGACCCCGCCCACCGACCCCAAGCTGAAAGAGCAGGGCGTGAGTGGCGAGCTGTGGGCCGTGCACGGTGGCGGTTTTTACAACCCGCAGAAGTATCTGGGCGCCCCAAAGGCGCTGCCCAAGCACCTGCACTGGTTCTATTGGGAGAGCTACTCCACCTGGCTCACGGGCTTTGCCCTGTTCACGGTGATGTACCTGTTCAACGCCGGCACCTTCCTGATCGACAAGAGCCGTTTTGACTGGTCGCCCGTGGCGGCGGCCCACACGGCGGTGGGCTTTCTGGTGGGGTTCTGGCTGATCTACGACGTGCTGTGTCGCACGGTGGGCCGACGCCCGGGCAGTGAGCGCCTGCTGGGGGCGCTGGTGGCCGTCGTGATCGTGGGCGCCAGCTGGCTGGCCTGCCAGCTGTTTGCCGGGCGAGCTGCCTTCTTGCTGGTGGGGGCCATGGTGGCCACGGCCATGAGCGCCAATGTGTTCTTCTGGATCATTCCGGGGCAGCGCAAGGTGGTGGCCGCCATGCAGGCCGGCCAGCCGGTGGACCCGGTGCACGGCCAGCGTGGCAAGCAGCGCAGTGTGCACAACACGTACTTCACGCTGCCGGTGCTGTTTGCGATGCTGAGCAACCACTACGGCTGGGCTTACAGCCATGATCACAACTGGCTGGTGCTGGCGCTGATCATGCTGGCCGGGGCCTTGATCCGTCAGTTCTTTGTGGCGCGCCACAAGACGGAAATGGCCGGAAAGCGTGCCCCGTGGGGCTGGGCGGTGGCCAGCGTGGCCATCTTGCTGGGTGTGGCGGTGTGGCTGGCGCCATCTCCCACGGCGTCTTCAAGTGTGGTGCCCGCTGCGGCCGTGGAGACACCTGCTCAGCGCCTGGCCCAGGTGCAGACCGTGGTGCAGCAGCGTTGTCTGATGTGTCACAACGCTCAACTCGCCAGCAAGGGTGTGCGTCTGGACAGTCCCGAGGCGCTGACCCAGCACGCGCAAGCCGTTTACCAGCAGGCGGTGGTGCTCAAGGCCATGCCGTTGAACAACGCCACGCAGATCACCGATGCCGAGCGCGCGGTGTTGGCGCGCTGGTTCACGTCCCTGTGATGCTGAGCCACTGCCGCCGAGCCGCCGCAGCCTGAATCGATACCCGCTTGGCTTGGGCGCTCATGCCTTTCCAGGAGCGGATGTCGTCGATGGTGCGCCCGCAGCCGCCGCACAACCGGGTGAGGGCATCGCTGTCATCCAGCGGCAGTTCAACAACCTTGCATTGCTTCTGGCAGGGGCTGGGGGGATCTTCGGCAGGCGTGGTCGGAGGCAGGGCAGACACGGGAGGGAAGGCAGCTCAGAAAAAAGAAAGCCCACTCATCTGCAGACGAGCGGGCGAATGTGCAGAAAACAAGATTGTGCTGCACACCGGCTCAGGGAGGAAAAAGCCGGGTCTCATTGCTGAGACACCTCAATCCTACACGTCACAAACAGATACATCCAGAGGGGCGACTTGGGGATGTGTCCGAAAAGCGGAACTCGTCACGGATTTGCCTTATTTTGAGGCAATCCAAGGTCCTCCTCTAGGGCGGACCTTGAAACCCCAAGCTTGCCAACAAGGTTGTCCACAGGAAGCGGGGATAAGTCAGGGCTGCCTTTCCTCTCGGTCTGCATCCTTGGTCTTGGACTTGTGGTGTGGGCCGTCACTGGCCTCACCATCTTCCGCCTCATCTTTCTCTTCCCACAGTTCGGTCAACGCCTTCAGGCGTGCCATCACGCGCTGGTTGAGGGTCCCCTCGGGGTACTCGCCTTGCGCATCCGGCGCACCGGCTGGCACGCCTGTGAGCAAGCTGGCGGCCTGGTCCACGTTCTCCACAGCCCAGACATGGAAGCGACCGGCCGCCACCGCGGCCACCACATCGTGGCGCAGCATCAAATGCTGCACATTGGACGCGGGGATCAGCACGCCTTGCTCACCGGTCAGGCCACGGGCGGCACAGGTATCAAAAAAGCCCTCGATCTTTTCGTTCACACCGCCAATCGCCTGCACCTGCCCCAACTGGTTGATCGAGCCGGTCACCGCCAGCGACTGCTTGATCGGCGCGGCAGCCAGGTCGGACAGCAGGGCGCACGTTTCGGCCAGGGAGGCGCTGTCGCCGTCCATATGCCCATAAGACTGCTCGAACACCAAGCTGGCCGACAGAGACAAGGGCTGGTTGCGGGCATAGCGTCCGGCCAGGAAGGACGACAGGATCAGCACCCCTTTGGAGTGCAGCGCCCCCGAGAGCTTGACCTCGCGCTCGATGTTGAGCACCTCGCCTTCGCCCATGCGCGTGATGGCGGTGATGCGGCTGGGCTGGCCGAACGCAAAGTCGCCCATGTCCAGCACCGACAGCCCATTGACCTGGCCCTGCACCGCGCCCTCGGTGTCGATGAGGATGATGTCGCGCTGGATCGCCTCCTGCAGTTCGGAGCGGATGCGATCGTGTCGGCGGATGTGGGCGTCCATGGCCTGTTGCACATGGGCAGCGGCCACGGTGCCGTGGCCAGAATGCCGCGCCCAGTAATCGGCCTCGCGCATCAGGTCGGCCACGCGGCCGATGTGGGTGCTCAGCCGGTGGGCGTCCTCGACCATGCGGGCGCTGAAGTCAATGACCCGGGCCACCGCACTGCGGTCGAACGGCAGCAGCTTGTCCTTGCGCGTGAGCGTGGCCACCATGCGGGCGTACAGCATGTGGGTGTCGGCATTGCGTTCGATGCGGTCTTCGAAATCGGCCGAGACCTTGAACAGTTCGCTGAAGTCAGGGTCGTACTCTTGCAGCAGGTAGTAAAACAGCCGGTCGCCAAACAGGATGACCTTCACGCGTAGCGGGATGGGCTCGGGCTCCAGCGAGACCGTGCTCACCAGGCTGTACATCTGCGCCAGCGACTCCAGCCGGATCTCGCGCGACTGCATGGCGCGCTTGAGGCTTTCCCAGGCGAAGGGCTGCATCAGCAGCTTGCGCACGTCCAGCAGCAGGTAGCCGCCGTTGGCGCGGTGCAGGGCACCGGCCTGGATCAGCGTGAAGTCGGTGACCAGGGCGCCGAACTGCTGCAGGTGTTCGATGCGCCCGATCAGGTTGCCGTAGGTGGGGTTGTCTTCGGTGACCACGGGGGCGCCGGTCCCCGCTTTCTGCGTCACCAGCACGTTCACCTGGTAGCGGTGGAAGGACTCGTGCGTCACGAAGGCCAGCCCGCCGCCCAACTGGGTCGTCTCCTCCGGGTTCTTGAAGTCGTCGGCGTGCTCGACCATGTCTTGCTGCACCACGTCCAGGTAGGCCAGCACGGCTGGCAGGTCGGTGAAGCGGGCGCGCACGTCGTCGATGACGTGCTTGACGGTCAGCAGGGTGTTGTCCTGTGTCAGTTGCTTGAGCTGTTCGGCGCGTTCCTTGCGCCAGCGCGGCAACTCTTCCAGGATCTTACCCAGTTTCTCTTGCAAGCCGCTGATGGCCGTGGCGATGTGGTGTTTTTCATCGTCGGGCAGCTTGCTGAACTCGTCGGGTGGGACCACCTCGCCGTTGCGGGTGGGCACGAAGGTGAAGCCGCTGGGCGTGCGCAGCAGAAAGATCTGCTGGCTTTCGGCCTCATCCCCCAAGGCCTTCAGGGCCGCCTCTTCGCGCTGGCTGAAGGCATGTTGGATGGCCTCGGCCTTGGCGCGGTACTCGTCGCTTTCGAACAGACCCGGAATGGCACTGCGCAGATAGTCCACCAGCTTGGCCATCTGGTCACGCAACTCGGCGCCACGACCCGGCGGCAGGCTCAGGGCCTGAGGCTTGTGCGGTTGTTTGAAGTTGTGCAGGTAGCACCACTCGGGGGGATCGGGTTCCGTCGGGGCCTGGCGGGCCAGCCATTGCCGCACCATGCTCCGCTTGCCCAGGCCCGACGGGCCTTGCACAAACAGGTTGTAGCCCTCGTGGCGCATGCCGGTGCCAAACTGAACCGCTTCCATGGCACGCATCTGGCCAATCAACTCTCCCAGGTCTTCCAGCTCGGCGGTGGTCTGAAAGTCGAACTGCTGCGGATCACAGGTGTGGTGCAGTTGTGCGGCAGACAGAGCGGGCAGGGCGGTCACCGAGGTCATGGCAGGTGGGGCCACTGCCGGAACAGTGGCTAAGCAGCGATGTGACCAGTTTGCACCAAGGTGGGCTCGACGCACACACGATCGCGTCCGCCGTTTTTGGCACAGTACAGCGCCTGGTCGGCCCGGGCCAGCAAGGCATCCGAGGTGTCTCCGGCAGCCCGCCACTGCGCCACGCCAATGCTGACGGTGCAACGCAGGTCTTCGCCACCCCAAGGGATGGGCAGCCTGCGCACGCCTTCACACAGCTTCTCGGCCAGGTGGCTGGCCTCCGCGCGTGACGTGGCAGGCAGCAACACCAGGAACTCCTCGCCCCCCCAGCGAGACACGACATCGGTGGCGCGCAGGTGCCGCCGCAGGTGTTGCGCCACCGTGCGCAAGGTGTGATCACCGGCAGCGTGCCCCAGGCGGTCGTTGACCTGCTTGAAGTGGTCGATGTCGACCATCAGCGCAGAAAAGGGGGGGGCCATTCGCCGCGCACGCTGTCGCTCCAGCGTCAGCACATCGTCCATGGCATGACGGTTGAGCAGACCGGTCAAACGGTCGTGGCGTGCCGCTCGGCGCAACTGCCCGCCCAGCTTGAAGATGACCAGCCCGAACAGCGTTAATTCCAGACTCAAAGACAGCAAGACCCACAGCATCGCCGAGGTCAGGCTGATGGAGGTGCCTGCCATGCTGGCCTGGATCAATCGCTCGGGCTCCAGCAGGGCCATCACCGCACGGTGGGCCAGCACCGCGGCACCCAGCAGGCTGGGCAGGGTGAACAAGGCCATCCAGCGGCTGCGCGCGATCTCGCGGCGCATGTAGCGGAAGATGACCATGGCCGTCCACAGACAGCACAGACACGACAGGGCGGAGATGGTGGCCACCCGCCATGGGGCGTCGGCATGGCTGGGCCACAGCCAGAGCGCGCCCATCAACAGTGCCATGGCCCCGATGGACAGTCGATCTTGCAGTGGCTGACGGGTGAACAGCAGCAAGCCGCGTGTTTGCAGCAAAAGCGCACCCATGAACAAGGTGTTGCCCAGCAGGCGCACGAGCTCCAGCTGCGCATGGGCGCTGACAACAAAGTTCAGGAACGATCCACCACTGAGCAAGGAAAAGCCGGCCCAGTGCAGGGCAGGGCGACGCACGTTATTGAGCAGCCAGCCCGTGGTCAGCCACCCCAGCGCAATCACCAGCTCTTGGAGAAAAGCCATGGCCAAGCCGATCTGCGCGGGTTGCCAGTCGTTCAAGGTGGGCATGTGAGGGGCCGGTAATGCGGGAGGGCGTCGGGAAAGGCCGCTGACCCACAGGCCATGTCAGACAAAGGAGGCATGACAGTCATCGCGGCGGCCAAACTTCGTTTGTACCAGATTGTTGTGAAGATTGGTACATGAGGGCGCAGCGCCATCCACGGCAGGACGGCTGCAAATGTCAGGCACGCACGGCGTGATCCGGCTGACTGTCGGTGTAACGGGCGTGGATGTCCGCCACGGCCGCACGTTGATTCACCAGTGCGTTGACGCAGTCTGCATCTAGCTTGCCTTGTGCGCTCAGTCTGTGCAGTTCAGCGAACGCATCGTCCAGCGACCATTCCTGCTTGTAGGGGCGATGGGCGGTCAGCGCATCAAAGATGTCGGCCACCGCGACCACGCGTGCCTCGATGGGGATGGCCTCTCCTGACAAGCCCTGTGGGTAACCGGAGCCATCGAGCATCTCATGGTGGCACTGCACGATGTTGCGCAGCAGTTCGCTCTCGGGGAAGTGGCGATCGCCCTCTTTGCCGATGATGCGCTCGATGATCTCGACCCCCTTGGCCACATGGCTGTCCATGATGACGCGCTCTTCGGGGTCCAGGCGGCCAGGCTTGAGCAGGATGCGGTCGGGGATGCCGATCTTGCCGATGTCGTGCATGGGCGCAAACAGGTAGACCCCTTCGACGAACTCGTCGTTGAGTCCGTGCAACGGGGCAATGGCCCGGGCGATGAGGCGCGAGTAGCGCGCCATGCGGTCCAGGTGGGCGCCGGTTTCGAAGTCGCGCAACCCGGTCAACTCGCGGGCGAGCTTGGTGGACTCGATCATGGCCCGGATGGTGGCGATCTCGCTGGAGATCATCATGCTGATCAGGCTGGTGTAGAGCACCAGGTCGCGTTGCACCTGGGGGGTGAACGCTGCCCGTAGGCAGGAGTCGAAAAAGATGAATCCGAGCAACTGCCCGTGATCGAACAAGGGCACCGTGAACGAGGACTGGTAGCCCTGGGCCTTGAGCCACTGACTGTGCGCCGTATCGGAATGGATGGCCGAGGCGATGTCGTCCAGAACCCGGAAATCACCACTTTGGGCCAACTGACTCAGGGCGTGGCTGTTGGACAGGGAGGCTTCATAGCCGGCGATGGCCTCACCTGTGCGAGTGCTGTTGATGAAGGTCTTGAGTTGGTCGTCCTTGGCTTCGTAGAGCGCACAGGCAATCCGGTCGACCATTGGCACGGTTTCAAGCAGGCGTGTGTGCAGGGCGCCCAGACGCTCGGTCAGGGTGCCTGAGTTGGCGATGACCGCCAGGGAAGCAAGGTTCATGGTGACTTTTCGGAAGAACGGGCGCGTTTATACAAGCATCCGAAAATCCAAGCCCGTGCGTCGGGGATGAGGGGCAAGTTGTCCCCCGAAGCTGTGGACAACCTTGTGAGGAACAGTTGTATGACTGGCACTGCCCCTGGGAAACCACCTGGATTGCTCAAAAAAAGGGCAGTGTAACGGTGCTCAGGCCGTGACGTGAGCTTGTCCATGCTGGCGTCGGTGGCGTCCCAGTCGGTTGAGCCACAGGGAGGTCAGGATCACCGCGCCACCTGCCGCCAGGCGTGGCAGGTCGGTGTCACGTTGCCAGATCAGCACATTGACCAGCAGTCCGGCAGGGACATGCAATTCGTTCATGACCGCCAGAGTGCCTGCGTCCACTCGCGTGCTGCCTCGCACCCACCAGTACATGCCCAGCGCGGTGGCAAAGACACCCATCCAGGCCAACACTCCCCATTGCATGGCGGTGTGGGGGAGTTTGTCGGGATCGCCCCAGATCAACCAGGCGGGCAGGGCCAGCGCCAGTGCGCCCAGGAAGAAATGTCCGAAGAAGCGGTGCAATGGGTAGACCGTGGGATGGCGAGCCAACAGATGTCGGCACAGCACCTGGCCCGCGGCAAAAGTCAGGTTGGCCACCTGCAGCATCACGAAGCCCCACAGATAGTCGCCCGTGAGGGGTTGAAAACGGATGATGATGCCGCCGCCAACGGCCACAGCCGCCGCCAGCAGGGCCCAAGGATTGAAGCGACGGACCAGGGCGTCGTCGATCAGCGTGACATAGATGGGCGTGAGCACCGTGAACAGCAGAACCTCCTGCACGGTCAATACTTCAAAACTGCGGTACAGGCACAGATAGGTGATGCCGAACTGCAGGGCCCCCGCCAACCAGAAGCCCCCGAGCAGGGCACGCGGCAGGCTGCGCCAGAGTGTGAAGGGGGCAAAGAGCAAGGCCGCAATGCCCACGCGAACCAACACCGCAAAGTCACTGTCCACCTGACCGGCCAGATATTGCCCAATCAGGCTGAAGGAGAAAGCCCACAGGGCGGTGACGATCAGAAGGTGAGACATGGACGCGGAGGATGCGCGCAAGGGCGCACGGTAAATGGATCAAATCGTGACAAAGATGGCAGGGTGCCATGGCCGATCTTGCATACACTGACGGGCGGCTCATTCCGCCCAACCGGGGGCGCATTCTTCATCATCTTTCCTGCTCATGGCGCGCCACCCCTTTGCTCAAGCGCTGCTGGTCTGCCTGCTGGGCTTGGTGATCACCTTCGGAGTTGACCGTTACGGTCACCAACGCGCCGAGCAGGCACTGTACCGTCAGGCTCAAGCCCAACTCGATGCAGCCAGCCATCGGCTGGCGCTGGAATTGGCCGACGTCTTGCAGGTCAACAAGGATTTCGCGGCGCGGGTGTCGGCCCAGTCCGGCGCGGGGCAGTTGGACGAGGCGCAATGGCAGCGTCTGGCGGCCGAAACCTTGACCCGACAGCGCCGGCTCAAGAACCTGGCCCTGACGCGCGGTCTGGTGGTCACCCACGTCTACCCGGTGCGCGGCAACGAGGTGGTGCTGGGCCTGGACTATCGTCAGCATCCCGATCAGTTGGCAGGCATTCAGGCCGCCATCGATGCCCGGCAGGGTGTACTCACCGGTCCGGTGATGTTGGCGCAAGGCGGTTTGGGGATGATCGGCCGTGTGCCCATGTTCGAGCCACCCCGCAACGGTCGCCCGGGGCCCATGGTGGGTGTGGTGTCGGCCGTGGTTCAGCTGGAAGGTTTGCTGCTTGATGTGGGGCTTGATCCTGCGCGCGTGCCCTTTGTTTACGCATTTGCCGCAGACGACGGCGGGCGTGCTTTTCGAGAGGCCTTTCAAGGTGATGCCCGCTTGTTTCGGTCGGGGCGTTTGAAGGCCGAGATCTCTTTGCCTCAAGGGCGCTGGCATGTGGCGGCAAACCTGAAGCCAGAGGCCTTGGCACGGGCGTGGCAGCCTTGGCCGGTGCGCATGGCGGGTCTGGGTCTATCGATCGGGTTGGCCGTGTTGGTCTTGGTGGTGGCGCGGTCCTTGCCTCAGCGCAAGGGGGCGGCTGTCATGGAAAGCCGTGGGCGCGGCATCGGATTGCAGCCCATCATCATCGGGGTGCTGCTTTTGATGGCGCTGCCCACCGTGGTCCTTCAGGGTTGGTTTGCCTACCGGGCTGCCTCCACGGCGGCCGAGCGCTTTCAGGAGGACCTTGCCAGCGAGGTGGGCGCTCGCGTGTACGACAAGGTGGTTCAGTTCTTCGAGGTGCCGCGCCGCGTGCTGGCGTTCAACGCAGAGCAGTTTCGCTCTGGTGCCATTGACCCCCGAAACACCGAAGCGGTCAGCCGCAACTTTCTGCTGCAGATCCGCCAACATCCTCTGCTGACTTTCCTGTCGATCGGGACCGCAGAGGGCGAGTACCTGTCTGCCAGTCGCCCCCCCGTGGGCCGAGACAAGGCTTTGCGTGTGCTGGAGGCACGCATCGATGCCGCGCGCGTCATGCACATCTATCGTGCCGATGAGGTGTACGTGCGTGGGGAGTTGCTCTCGCGTGGGAGACAGCACTTTGACACCCGTACGCGCCCGTGGTTCAAGGCGGCGGTCGAGGCCAATCGGCCGTCCTGGTATCCCGCCTATCGCTATGCGATCGAGGACGAGGCCGGCAACTACAACGCCGTCGGCGTTGGCATGTCCGCCCCCGTGGTGGATCGCCAGCACCGATTCGTCGGTGTGGTCACCGCCGATGTGGCCTTGTCACAGTTGAACCTGCTGCTGTCCGGCATCACCAAAGACATTGGTGGTGTGGCGTTCCTGGCCGAAAGCAATGGGCTGCTGTTGGCCGCCTCCACCGACGATCCGGTTTACCGCTTGTCGGGCAAGTCCATGCAGCGCATCGCGGTGCGGGCCAGCGACAACCCCTTGATCCGTGTGGCGGGTGAGGTGCTCGCTGAGCAGGGGCATGCCAGGGGACGGACGTTCCATGATGTCGACGGAGAACGACACCTGATTGACTGGTGGACTTATCAGTTGCCCGACGGGCCCAGTCTGACCATCGGTGTGGTGCTGCCACAAAGTCGCTTTGCCGCGCCCAGTGAGGGCTTGCTGGGGAATGCGGTGCTGGTGGCCTTGCTGCTGCTGGCAGCGTGTGTGGTGGCAGCCTGGGTGCTCAGTGAGCGCCTGGCGCGTCCTCTGGTCACTCTCAGCCAGTGGGCTGCGCGCCTGGGGCAGGGGGACTGGGCTCGCCCGCACCAGACCGGCAGCGCCATTGCCGAGGTGAGCACGCTGTCGCACGCCTTGGGCCAGATGGCCGCTCAGTTGCGCGATCACACCGAGGAACTGACGCGGCAGGTGGCCGAACGCACCACCGAGCTGGAGGAGGCCAATCGGGTTTTGTCCAAGCTGTCGCACACCGATGGCCTCACCGGGGTGGCCAACCGCCGCCGTTTTGACGAGTTGCTGAGCCTGGAATGGTCGCGTGCGATGCGGGCGGAGCAGGCCTTGGCCCTGATCATGCTGGACGTGGACCATTTCAAGCTCTTCAACGATCGCTATGGCCACTTGGCCGGCGATGACTGTTTGCGAAGCATAGCGCGGGTGCTGACCGAGCAGTGCCGCCGTGCGGGTGACCAGCCGGCACGCTATGGGGGTGAAGAGTTCGTCATCCTGGTCGCGGAGGACGATGTGGCCGGTGCAGTGCAACTGGCCGAACGGGTGCGCCTGGCCATCCAAGCGCTGGGCATCCCTCATGTGGACAGCGCCCACCACGTGGTCACCGTGAGCTTGGGCGTGGCGGTGGCGCACCCCGTGTTGGGAGAGCAGGCGCAAACGCTCATCAGCCGTGCTGATGCGGCCCTGTATCGGGCCAAACACAGTGGCCGCAACCAGACCAATCTGGCAGACGTCGAAGACGAGCACCCAACTGCAACCGAAGTCTGAGCGGCGTATGGCACCGCCGATGGGCGGTTGCAAGGATCAGGCAGCGTGGGCGGCCAGCAACTGCGCCACCACCGCGATGGCGATCACGGCCGGCTCCTTGCCTGGGATGTCGGGCAGGCCGATGGGGCAGGTCAGACGGGCCAGGGCCTCAGCAGGAATGCCTTGTTCTGCCAGTCGGTGCAGAAAGCGCGCCCGCTTGGTCTGTGAGCCGATCAGGCCCGCAAAACGGAAGTCGCCGCGGCGCAGCACGGCGTCGATGATCCTCAGGTCCAGATCGTGCCGATGCGTCAGCACCAGGTGACAGGCTTTCGGCGGGGCGTCAAGCACCTCGCGTTCGGCCGCCTCGGTGGGCAGCCACTGGATGTGGTCGGGCAGGGCAGCCAGCATTTCGGGCGCCGGCAGCCCAGCTTGGGCATCCCACTGCGGCAGATCGTCGGCACGCTCGTCAATCCAGCGCACGCTGCAATCCAGGTCACTCAGCAGCTTGACGATGGCCTGGCCCACATGGCCGGCGCCATGCAGTTCGACATGAAAGCGGGGCGGCGGCACCTGCCAGGCGGCCAGACTGGCCGTGCTCAGGGCTTCAAAGCGCAGGGTGACGACCCCACCGCAGCATTGGCCCAGGGTGGGGCCCAGGGGGAAGGTGTGGGTCCAGCTTGCTGCCGGCAGGCCTTCGCGCAGCGCCTGACGCGCCAGATCAACGGCCCGCCATTCCAGATGCCCGCCACCCACGGTGCCGCGCACCTCGTCGGGCGCGACCAGCATGCGGGCGTCCTGATCGCGTGGTGTCGAGCCCCGGATGGCGTCCACGCTGACGAGGCAGGCGGCGCGCCCGTCTCGCAACCAACGCGTGGCGCTGGCGTGCAGGCTGCGTGGCGTCAGGCGGTCGGGGGCGCTGGATGCGGTGAGGCTCATGCGCTGAGCGGGTCCAACGCTTGCGCCTGGCGTTGCACAGCCTGGATGGCATCCAGAATGGCCTCGGGCGTGGCCGGCGCCCGCAGCGGCGGATCGACCCGGTGGCCGCCCACACTGGAGATGGCATCGCGCAGCGCAAAGAACACCGAAAACGGCAGCAACAGTGGCGGCTCACCGACCGCCTTCGAGCGATAGATGGTGTCCTGCACATTGCGGTTCTGGAAGAGCTTCACGCGGAAGTCCACCGGGCAGTCATTGGCCGTCGGGATCTTGTAGGTGGACGGGGCGTGCGTCATCAGCTTGCCCGTATCGGGGTGCCACCACAGCTCTTCGCTGGTGAGCCAGCCCATGCCCTGCACGAAGGCACCTTCGATCTGGCCGATGTCCAGAGCCGGGTTGATCGACTGCCCCACGTCGTGCAGCACATCGGCGCGCAGCACGCGTGATTCGCCGGTGAGCGTGTCCAGCAGCACCTCGCTCACGGCCGCGCCGTAGGCGAAGTAGTAGAAGGGGTGGCCCTGCATGGTCTGGCGGTCCCAGCTCAGGCCGGGGGTGGCGTAAAACCCGTCTGACCAGAGCTGGATGCGGTTCAGATAGGCGTCGTTGACCACATCCTCGAAGCTCAGCGTGTGCTCACCTGCCGAGACCTGGTCATCGGCAAAACGCACCTCGCTGACGGACACGCCCAGGCGGGTGGCCGTGCGCTGGGCCAGTCGGTCCACGATCTGCTGGGCCGCGTTGGCGGCGGCCTTGCCGTTCAGGTCCGAGCCGGTGGAGGCGGCCGTGGCCGAGGTGTTGGCCACCTTGCTGGTGTCGGTGGCGGTCACGCGTACGCGGTGGGCGCTCACGCCCAGGGTGTGGGCCACCATCTGCACCACCTTGGTGTTGAGGCCCTGGCCCATCTCGGTGCCACCATGGTTCACCAGCACGCTGCCGTCGCTGTACACATGCACCAGCGCGCCGGCCTGGTTCAGGTGCACCACATTGAAGGAGATGCCGAACTTCAGCGGGGTCAGAGCCAGGCCCTTTTTCAGGACGGGACTGCTGGCGTTGAAGGCCGCCACGGCTTCGCGGCGGGCGTGGTAATCGCTGCTGGCCACCAGGTCGCGGATCAGGGTGGGCAGCACGTTGTCGACCACTTTCTGCCCATAAGGCGTGGTGTCGCGCTCACCCACGCCGTACAGATTGGCCAGGCGCACCTCCAGCGGGTCGCGCCCCACCTTGCGGGCCAGTGAATCCATGATCAGCTCAATGGCCATCGCGCCTTGGGGGCCGCCAAAGCCCCGGAAGGCCGTGTTGCTCTGGGTGTTGGTGCGGGCACAAAAGCCCTGGGCATCGACCGCGGGCAGCCAGTAGGCATTGTCGAAGTGGCACAGCGCGCGCGTCATCACCGGCGCCGACAGGTCGGCCGAGAATCCCGCTCGCGACACCATCTCGATGCGGGTGCCGAGGATGCGGCCGTGCTCGTCGTGGGCCACGTCGAAGTCGTGGACGAAACAGTGACGTCGCCCAGTGATCAGGATGTCGTCATCGCGGTCGGGGCGCAGCTTGACCGGGCGTTGCAGCGTGTGCGCGGCCAGGGCAGCCACGCAGGCGAACACGGCCGATTGCGACTCCTTGCCGCCAAAGCCACCGCCCATGCGGCGCGATTCCACCTGCACGTGGTGGGCGTGCAGGTTCAGCGCGTGCGCAATCGCGTGCTGCATCTCACTGGGATGCTGGGTGGAGCTGTGCACCAGCAGGCCGCGATCTTCGCGCGGGATGGCGTAGGCGATCTGGCCTTCAAGGTAGAAATGCTCTTGTCCGCCCAGGTGGAAGCGGCCTTGTAGCCGCTCGGGCGCTTGCGCGAAGGCGGCGTCCACATCCCCACGGCGCAGGCGCATGGGCGGCACCACATACTGGCCGGCCGCATGGGCCTCTTCCGGTGTCAGCAGGGCGGGCAGGGGTTCGATCTGAACAAAGTCCTTCGTGCGTGCAGCGGCCCGGCGGGCCAGCTCGCGCTGGCTGGACAGCACCACCAGCACCGGCTGCCCCAGATAGTGCACTTCACCTTGGGCCAGGATGGGGTCATCGTGGACCAGAGCGCCGCAATCATTGAGGCCAGGGATGTTGGCGGCGGTCAGCACGGCCACCACGCCAGGCAGGGCTTTCAGGCCGGCCACGTCGATGTGTGTCAGGCGGCCATGTGCCACGGGCGACAAGCCCAGCGCGGCATGCAGCGTACCGGCCAACTCGGGTAGGTCGTCAATGTAGGGCGCGCGCCCGGCCACATGCAGGTGGGCCGATTCGTGGGGCAGGGGCTGGCCCGCCACCCGGTCGGGGCTCACAGAGTTCGGTGTCATCAAAAGCCCTCCTTGTCACACAGGTGCCGGCCAGATCTGGGTCTGGGTCGATGGCAGGGGCGCGTCCGGACGGGTCTCCATCCAGAAACGCTTCAACAAATTCGCGGCCACGGTGTGGCGGTAGTCGCGGGTGGCGCGCAGATCGGTCAGCGGCTGAAAATCCTGCGCCAAAGCGACTTGGGCGGCCTGCAGCGTGGCCTCGGTCCAGGGTTGTCCCACCAAGGCTGCTTCGGTGAGCGTCGCCCGACGCGCCGTCGCCGCCATGCCGCCCCAGCCCAGTCGCGCTTCGGCAATGCGGCCATCTTCCAGGCGGATCATCAGCCCCGCGCACAGGGCCGAGATGTCGCTGTCACGCCGCTTGGACACCTTGTAGGCGCGCAGCACTTCACCCTGCGAAGCCTGAGGCAGCGGCACGCGCAACGCCTGCACGAACTCACCGGGCTGCAGCGCGTTCTGCATGTAGCCCAGGTAGAACGCGCTCAAGGGCAGCTCGCGGGTCTGCTCGCCCTGGCGCAGCACCAGCGAGGCATCCAGGGCCAGCAAGATGGGGGCGCCATCGCCAATGGGCGAGCTGTTGGCCACATTGCCGCCCAGCGTGCCGGCGTGGCGCACCGGCGGCGAGGCAAAGCGCAGCCAGATCTCGCGCAAGGCGGGCACATGGCGGCTCAAGGTGGACCAGGCTGCCTCCAGCGACACACCGGCGCCGATCTCCAATCCTTCAGGCTGTGCAGGATCGGCCCCCCAGGGGGTGACCTGCTGCAGCTCGCGCACGCGGCCGACATACAGGATGTCGCCCAGCGCCTTGAACTGCTTGTTCACCCACAAGGCCACGTCGGTGCCACCGGCCAGCACACGGGCCTGGGGCAGGGCCGCCCGCAGCCGCGCCAACTCGGCCAGCGTGGTGGGGGCAAAGAAACGGGTGGTCTGGCCGGGGGCGGCGGGGTCCGGACCTTCGTAGACCAGATCGGGTTGATCGGCCAGGGTGCTCAGGGCATGCAGGTAGGCCGAGGGGTCGAAGTCGACGCGCGGCGCATCGAACATCTGCTCCCCGGCATCCAGAATTGGCCGGTAGCCCGTGCAGCGGCACAGATTGCCCGTCAACGCATCCGCCAGGTCCGCACGTGGCGGCGCCTGCTCATGGTGCTCGTACAGGTTCCACAGCGACATCACGAAGCCCGGTGTGCAAAAGCCGCACTGCGAGCCGTGGCAGTCCACCAGGGCTTTCTGACACGGGTGCATCGGGGCATCCGCGCGGGGTTGCAGGTCTTCCACCGTCAGCAAGGCCTGTCCGTCCAGCGTGGGCAGGAACTGGATGCAGGCGTTCACCGTGCGCTGCTGCCAGGCGCCGGTGGTGTCGCGCTCGCCCAGCACCACGGTGCAGGCGCCACAGTCCCCCTCGGCGCAACCCTCTTTGGTGCCGGTGCAGTGCGCTGCTTCACGCAGCCACTGCAACACCGTGGTGGTGGCGGGCACGCCGCTGACCTCCTTCACCTCGCCTCGGTGAACGAAGCGAATGGGGCGGGAGGGCCGGGGCTCGGCAGGGGCGCTCATCAACAGGTCTCCTTTTGTACAGCTCATTATGGCGAGGATGGAATGCAAGCGGCGTGCCGACGCATTGACGCCAGGGTGGCAAAGTTGGCCCGATCAGTGCTTGTGCATGCTCTACCATCCACGATGCTCACCGGTCCGCTGTTCTTTGTCTTGTATGAATGCCCCTGATCCTGTGTCGCTGACAAGCGAAGCCCCTCAGACAGACGCTGCCTTGCGGCGCGTGCTGCGGGCGGACCTGCTCGACTTCACCGCCGACCCTGGCTTTGCCTTGCCCCAAGAGGCCACCGGGGTGCGCTGGCGCCCGGATCACCTGGTCCTGATCGAAGATGGCCGCATCCACGCCGTGCAGCCGGCCGACCAGCCTGTCCCCGCTGGCTGGCAGTCCGTGCCGCAGGAGGACCATGGCGGCCGCCTGTTGATGCCCGGCTTCATCGACACCCATGTGCACTGCCCGCAACTGGACGTGATCGCCAGCTTTGGCACGGCCTTGCTGGACTGGCTCAACACCTACACCTTCCCGGCCGAGAAGCGCTATGCCGACCCCGAGGTCTCCCGCCAGGGCGCCCAGCGCTTCCTGTCGGCCCTGTGGGCGCATGGCACCACCAGCGCGGTCGTGTTCCCCACTGTGCACAAAGTCAGTGCACAGGCCCTGTTCGAAGCCGCTCATGCACAAGGCATGCGCCTGATCACCGGCAAGGTGCTGATGGACCGCCATGCCCCCGATGGCCTGCGTGACGACGTGGTCCAGGCCGAGCGCGACTGCATTGATCTGATCGACCGCTGGCACGACCAGGGCCGTCAGGCCTTTGCCGTGACCGTGCGTTTTGCCCCCACCAGCACGCCTGCGCAACTGGCCATGGCCGGTCTGCTGTGCCAGACCTATCCCGGCACCTACATGCAGACCCATGTGGCCGAGAACCAGGACGAGATCCGCTGGGTAGCCGAGTTGTTCCCGGATGCCCGCAGCTATCTGGATGTGTACGACCGAGACGGCCTGCTCGGCCCGCGCGCCGTCTTGGCCCACGGCATCTGGCTGGACGCCAACGACCGCGCCGTGTTGCGCGAACGCGGCGCCCAGATCGCGCACAGCCCGTCGTCCAATCTCTTCCTGGGCAGTGGCCTGTTCGACTGGGCCCAGGCGCAGCGTGAAGGCGTGGCCGTCAGTCTGGCCAGCGACGTGGGGGGCGGCACCAGCCTGTCCATGCTGCGCAACATGCAGGACGCCTACAAGATCCAGGCGATGCTGGGCAACCGCCTGACTGCTTGGAAAGCCCTGCACGCCGCGACCCTGGGGGCCGCGCAAGCCCTGGGCCTCTCTCACGAAATCGGCCAGATCGAGCCCGGCCACATGGCTGACCTGGCGGTGTGGGACTGGGCCCACGGCCCTGTGGCCGAACACCGTGACCGCCTGGCACGCGACTCGCATGCATCCTTGCACGAACGCGCCTTCGTCTGGATGACCCTGGGTGACGAACGCAACCTCGTGGAAACCCTGATTCGGGGTCAAACGGTGTTCCAATCTCCGCTTTGACCGAGCGCCCCTGTTCTTTGGCTTGACCCATTTCTGACCACCAACCTCATGAGCTACCGTCTTGAACTGAGGCGCATCACCAAGCAGTACCCTGGCGTGCGCGCCAACGATGCGGTGAGCCTGAAAGTGCGACCCGGCGAGATCCACGCTGTGCTCGGCGAAAACGGCGCAGGCAAGTCCACGCTGATGAAGATCATCTTTGGCGCCGTCAAACCCGACGAAGGCGAGATCCTCTTCAACGGCCGCGAGGTGCACATCAAGTCACCGCAAGAGGCGCGTGCCTTGGGCATCAGCATGGTGTTCCAGCACTTCTCGCTGTTCGACACCCTCAGCGTGGCGGAAAACGTTTGGCTGGGCCTGGACAAGTCCATGAGCCTGGCCGAGGTCACCGCCCGCATCCGCGAGGTGGCCGGCGAATACGGCCTCGACATCGACCCCACCCGCACCGTGCACGACCTCAGCGTGGGCGAGCGCCAGCGCGTCGAGATCGTGCGTGCCCTGATGACGAACCCGCAGCTGCTGATCTTGGACGAGCCCACCTCGGTGCTCACGCCCCAGGCTGTCACCCGCCTGTTCGTCACCCTGCGCCACCTGGCCGAAAAGGGCTGTGCCATCCTCTACATCAGCCACAAGCTCGATGAGATCCGCGCCCTGTGCCACCACTGCACCGTGATGCGTGGCGGCAAGGTCACCGGTGAGGTGGACCCCACCAAGGAAAGCAACGCCAGCCTCTCGCGCCTGATGATCGGCGCCGAGCCGCCTGAGTTGCGCCGTGCCGCGCCCGTGCTGGGCGACGTCGCCTTGTCAGTGCGCCAGCTCAGCGTGTCGCGCAACGACCCCTTTGGTGTCGACCTGAAAGACCTGGCTTTCGAGCTGCGTGCCGGTGAAATCCTGGGCATTGCCGGCGTGTCGGGCAACGGACAGCAGGCCCTGATGGCGGCGCTCAGCGGAGAAGACCTGCGGGCCCAGCCGCGCAGCATCTTCCTGTTTGGCAAGGACATCAGCCGGATGTCGCCACGCCACCGTCGCCGCCTGGGTCTGAACAGCGTGCCAGAAGAACGCCTGGGCCGCGGCGCCGTGCCCACCATGTCGCTGGCCCAGAACACCTTGCTGACCCGCACCGATGCCATCGGCCCCGGCGGCTGGCTGCGCATGAACGGCGTGGTCGGCATGGCGTCCGAGCTGATCGAGCGCTTCAAGGTCAAGGCCGCCGGCCCGCAGGCGCCCGCACGCAGCCTGTCGGGGGGCAACTTGCAAAAGTTCATCATGGGCCGCGAGATCGAAGCCGAGCCCAAGGTGCTGCTGGTCTCCCAGCCCACCTGGGGCGTGGACGTGGGCGCGGCCGCCCAGATCCGGGGCGAATTGTTGAAGCTGCGCGATGCCGGCTGCGCCGTGCTGGTCGTCAGCGAGGAGTTGGACGAATTGTTTGAAGTCAGTGACCGCCTGATGGTGATGGCGCAAGGTCGCCTCTCGCCCAGCCTGCCCGTGGCCGAGGCCACCATCGAGCAGATCGGTGCCTGGATGAGCGGCCTGTGGGACGCCCCCGCCGCCGTGAACGAGGAGGGCGCCCATGTTCAAGCTTGAGCCCCGTCCCGTTCCCTCGAAGGCACTCACCTTCGCCTCGCCCCTCATCGCGCTGCTCATCACCGTGCTGATCGGCGTGGGCCTGTTCGTGGCCCTGGGCAAAGACCCGGTGGCGGGCCTGCGCATGTTCTTCATCGAGCCGCTCAAGAGCCCCTACGCCCTGTCCGAGCTCAGCCTGAAAGCCACCCCGCTGATCCTGATCGGGCTGGGGCTGGCTGCGTGTTTCCGCGCCAACCTGTGGAACATCGGCGCCGAAGGGCAGTTCGTCATGGGCGCCATCTTCGCCGGCGGCGTCGCCATGCAGGCCACGCCGGACACCGGACGTTGGATCGTCGTGGCCGTATTGGCCGCTGGCATGCTGGGCGGCATGGTCTGGGCCGGCATTGTGGCTGGCTTGCGTGACCGTTTCCACGCCAACGAAATCCTCGTCAGCCTGATGCTGGTCTACGTGGCCGAGATGCTGCTGAGTTACCTCGTCTACGGCCCCTGGAAGGACCCGGCCGGCTACAACTTCCCGCAAACCATCACCTTCCTGGAAGCCACGCGCGTGCCCAAGCTGATGACCGGACTGCGTATGAACATCGGCATCATCCTGGCACTGGTGGCGGTGGCGGGCTTTGCCATCTTCCTGTTCCGCACCTACGCGGGCTTCCAGTTGCAGGTGGGCGGCCTGGCACCCCAGGCGGCGCGTTATGCCGGCTTCTCGTCGCGCAAGGCGCTGTGGACGGCGCTGCTGCTGTCGGGCGGCATGGCCGGCCTGGCCGGGGCGCTGGACGTGGCCGGCCCCCAAGGCCAGCTCACGCCCTATGTGCCGCTGGGCTACGGCTTCGCGGCCATCATCGTCGCCTTCGTCGGCCGCCTGCACCCGGTCGGCATCGTCTTCTCGGCCATCCTGATGAGCATGTTCTTCATCGGTGGCGAGTTGGCGCAATCGCGCCTGGGCCTGCCCAAGGCCATGACCGGTGTCTTCCAGGGCCTGTTGCTGTTCACGCTGCTGGCGTGTGACACCTTCATCCACCAACGTCTGCGCTGGGCGAACGCCAAATGACCGAAGTCATCTCCTTCATCACTGCCGATTCGCTGGCGCTGCTGATCGCCGCGACCCTCAACGCGGGCACCGTGGTGGCCCTGGCCGCCCTGGGGCTCTTGCTCAACGAGCGGGCCGGCGTGCTCAACCTGGGGGCCGAGGGCATGATGCTCGTGGCCGCCATCGCCGGTTTTGCCACCGGCGTCTCCACGGGCAACGACTGGTTGGCCTTCGGTACGGGCGCCTTGGCCGGGGCCGTCATGGCGGCGGTCTTTGGTCTGCTGGTCATCTGGCTCAACACCAACCAGTACGCCACGGGGTTGGCGCTCAGTCTGTTCGGATCCGGCTTGAGCGCGTTCGTGGGCATCCGCTACACGCAAGAGCGCCTGCCCGAGCGCCCGCATTTCGACATCCCCTGGCTGTCTGACCTGCCGTTTGTGGGCACCGCCTTCTTCAAGCACCATCCGTTGGTCTACATCGCGGTGCTGCTGGCGCTGGGGATGACCTGGTTCCTGATGCGTTCGCGCCCCGGCTTGGTGCTGCGCGCGGTGGGCGAATCCCCCGAATCGGCGCATGCCCTGGGCTACGCCGTGCGTCCGATCCGCCTGCTGGCGGTCACCTTGGGCGGTGCGCTGTGCGGCCTGGCGGGCGCCTACATCTCGGTGGCCTACACACCCATGTGGGTCGAAGGCATGGTGGCCGGCAAGGGCTGGATCGCCCTGGCGCTGACCACCTTTGCCACTTGGCGCCCTGGGCGTGTGCTGCTGGGGGCCTACCTGTTTGGCGGCGTCACCATGCTGCAGTTCCAGATGCAAGGCCAGGGCGTGGCGATTCCCAGCCAGTTCCTGACCATGTTGCCGTATCTGGCGACCATCGTTGTGTTGGTCCTGATCTCGCGCAACCCGACCTGGATCCGCCTGAACATGCCAGCATCCTTGGGAAAGCCCTTCCATCCTGGGCACTAAAACGGCATCATCACCCGGCATGATCATTGCTGTATACAACTTTGTCATTGGCTTGGGTCGCCGTCCGGCCCGCTTTCACACCTGGAGATGAGATGACTACACCTTTGTCCAAGCGTTCTCTGCTGAAGATGGGCGGCTGGGCCGCCCTGGTTGCCACCGCTGCCTTGGTCGGCTGCAGCAAGTCCGAAACCGAACCTGCGGCCGGTGCCGCATCGGAGGCCGCTTCGGTCGCGGCCAAGTCTGAGCCCCTGCAAATCGCTTTCGCCTACGTCGGCCCGGTGGGTGACGCGGGCTGGACCTACGCCCACAACGAGGGTCGTCTGGCCGTCGAGAAGGAATTCGGCGACAAGGTTAAGACCAGCATCGTCGAGAAAGTGCCCGAGGGCCCCGAGGCCGAACGCGTGATCCGTGACCTGGTGGGGCAGGGCGCCAAGCTGGTGTTCGGCACCACCTTCGGCTACATGGAGCCCATGCTCAAGGTCGCCGCCGACCACCCCGACGTCAAGTTCGAGCATGCCACCGGCTACAAGACCGCCGCCAACATGCGTACCTACGACGCCCGTACCTACGAGGGCGCCTACATGGCCGGTGTGATCGCGGGTTCGATGACCAAGACCAACACCCTGGGTGTGGTGGGCTCCATCCCCATCCCCGAGGTGATCCGCAACATCAACTCCTTCACCCTGGGCGCCCAAAGCGTCAACCCCAAGATCAAGACCAAGGTCGTATGGGTGAACGCCTGGTTCGATCCTCCCAAGGAAACCGAAGGCGCGCAAAGCCTGCTGAACCAGGGCGCCGACGTGCTGTTCCAGAACACCGACTCGGCCGCTGTGCTGCAGACGGCTGAGAAGGCCGGCAAGTACGCCTTCGGCTGGGACTCCAACATGAGCCACTTCGGTCCGAAGGCTCACCTCGCCTCGGCGGTGATCAACTGGGGTCCGTACTACATCAAGGCCACCAAGGAGGCGCTGGAAGGCACCTGGTCCACCGGTGGCGTGTGGTGGGGCGTGAAGGAAGGCGCCATCGACCTGGTGGCGATGTCTGACGCCGTGCCTGCCGAGGTCAAGACCAAGGTTGAGACCATCAAGGCTGGCCTGAAGGACGGCAGTTTCACCATCTGGAAGGGTCCGATCGTGGGCACCGACGGCAAGGAAGTGCTGGCCGCTGGCGCCACAGCCGACGACAAGTTCCTCGGCGGCATCAACTTCTACGTCAAGGGCGTGGAAGGCTCGGTTCCCTCCAGCAAGTGATGACCCTGGGGTCGTGTGAAACACGGCCCCAAATCATGTCATTCACGCTATAACAGGCTGTCCCGTGCGGACGGCCTGTTGTTCTTTCCGTCTGCCGTTTTCGTCGAGCCCCCTCGGCTTGACGCCTTTGTTTCGATTCATCAGCCGCGACAGCGCGATACCGCCATGAGCCAGTCTGCCTTCACCATCTCTCATGACCAGTTGCCCGCCTTGGTGCAGGCCATGCCCAAGGCCGAGTTGCACATGCACATCGAGGGCTCACTGGAGCCTGAATTGATCTTCGCTCTGGCGCAGCGCAACGGCGTCACGCTGAGCTATCCCAGCGTCGAAGCCCTGCGTGCGGCTTACGCTTTCACCGACCTGCAAAGCTTCCTCGACATCTACTATGCGGGGGCTTCCGTCTTGCTGAAAGAGCAGGACTTCCACGACATGGCATGGGCCTATTTCCTCAAGGCCAAAGCGGACAACGTCGTGCATGCCGAGCTGTTCTTTGATCCGCAAACCCACACCGGCCGGGGTGTGCCCTTTGAGGTCGTGATCCAGGGCCTGCACAGCGCCTGTGAGCGCGCCCGCACCGAACTGGGCGTCAGCTCGGCCCTGATCATGTGCTTCCTGCGCCATCTGAGCGAAGAAGACGCCCTCAAGACGCTGGAGCAGTCGCTGCCCTATCGCCACCTGTTCATCGGCGTCGGTCTGGACTCCAGCGAGCGCGGCCATCCACCCGAAAAGTTCGCCCGCGTTTTCGCGCGCTGCAAGGAGTTGGGCCTGCACCTGGTTGCCCACGCTGGCGAAGAGGGCCCGCCCGAATACATCATCAACGCGCTGGACGTGCTGCACGTGGAACGCATCGACCACGGCGTGCGCTGCGTCGAAGATCCGGAATTGGTCAAACGTCTGGCTCGCCAGGGCACGGCGCTGACTGTCTGCCCGCTGTCCAACATCAAGCTGTGCGTGTTCAAGACCATGAAGGAGCACAACCTCAAGACCCTGCTGCAGCACGGCTTGAAGGTCACCATCAACTCCGATGACCCGGCGTATTTTGGCGGCTACATGAACCAGAACTTCCTGGCCACCTTTGCCGACCTGGACCTGGACGCCAACGACGCCTACACCTTGGCTTGCAACAGCTTCGAAGCCAGCTTCGTGAGCGACAGTGTCAAGGCCGGCTGGATCGCCCAACTTGACCAGACCTTTGCCCGCTTCAACGCTCAGAGTTGATACAGCCTGGTGAGATGGCCTGCACGCAGGCCTGTGCCTGATCCTGCGCGGCCTCAGGCCTGTTCGTCCACCGGCACGGGCAAGCGCTTGCCGGGGCGCGCGTCGGCGTTGCGATCTGGAATGAACTGCAGCGATGACAGTGCGGCCAGCACCAAGGCCGGCGGCACCGTGGCGATGTAGCCCAGGTGCTTGAACCCCAGCGCCCCCAGCAGCCCGCCCAGGAAGAACATCAGCACCAGGCTCAGGTGCAGGCGCAGGCGTTTCAGGTTGGCCCGAACGGCGGGGTGTTCCGGGCTGTCGGGCGTGCGGTTCCAGTAAAGCATCCGTCCCAACTCGATCCCGATGTCTGTCACCATCCCGGTGACGTGCGTGGTGCGGATCACCGAGTTCGACACCTTGGTGATCATGGCGTTTTGCAAGCCCATGATGAAGCACAGCAGCACCACGGTGAGGATCAGCGATGAGCCGATCACCCGGTGATAGGCGCCCAGCACCCCGAACACCAGCATCAGGATCGCCACCAGCAGCAAGGGCGCGGAATATTCGTGGCGTGAGCGCCGCCGCCGCGCCCAGTTGATCATGACGGCCGAGGTGGCCGCGCCCCCCAGGAACGACAGGACGGAAATCAGGGCGCCCTTGACCAATTCGAACTGACCCAGCGCGAGGTTGTCGGCCATCTCGGACACCAGCCCGGTCATGTGCGACGTGTACTGGCTCACCGCCAGAAAGCCGCCCGCATTGATGGCGCCAGCGTTGAAGGCCAGAAACAGTCCCAGGTGAACATCGGTACGCCGGGTGCGTTCCGGCGCGGTCAGGGTCCGCAGGTACTCGACGGGCATGGCTTGAGCAAACTTCCGCTAAAGCTGACATCATCGCTCAATTGCATGCGTTGCCGAGTACAAACCGACATGGCCGATCCGTTTTTCCACACCATTCCCGCCTGGCGATGGGCCCTGATTCAGACCCGTCGTGACCTGCGTGCCACCAGCATGCGCGTGCTGCTGGTGGCCGTGACCCTGGCTGTCGCCGCGCTCACCGCGGTGGCCTTCTTTGCCGACCGCATCGAGCGCGGCCTCAGCCGTGACGCGGCGCAGTTGCTCGGGGGGGACGCCGTGGTGGTGGCAGATCAACCTCTGCCTGACGACTTTGCGCGTCGAGCCCAGGCCAATCAGTTGCGCACTGCACGCACGGCCAGTTTCCCCAGCATGGCGCGGGCACCCGACGACCTCGGGGGGGAGGCTCGCCTCGCCAGCCTTAAGGCTGTCAGCGGCGGCTACCCCTTGCGTGGTCAGCTCACCCTGGGCGATCTGCTGGCCGATGGCCGTGTCCAGACCCGTGGCCCGGCCCCCATGGGGGGGCCGGCGGCTGGCGAAGTCTGGGTGGACCCTGGTTTGCTCCTTGCGCTCAACCTCAAGATGGGCGACGCCATCTGGCTGGGCGAGGCCACCTTCCGCATCAGTGCGGTCATTGTCAACGAGCCTGACCGCGGCTCGGGCTTCAGCACCTTCTCTCCCCGTGTGTTGATGCGCGAGGCCGACCTGCCGGCCACCGAACTCATCCAGCCAGCCAGCCGCGTCACCTATCGCCTGCTCGTTGCCGGCCCGGCCCGCCGTGGGGACGTGGGTGCGCCCCCCAACCTGAAAGCCGCTCCAGCGGGTGAGGCCGCTGCCCAGAGCGCGCTGCGCCGATTCGTGCAAGACAGTGAGCAAGCCGCCGAGAAACTTCGCGGCGTCCGGGTTGAAACCTTGGATCAGGGGCGCCCGGAGATGCGTGCCACGCTCGACCGTGCCGCCCTGTTCCTGCGTCTGGTGGCCCTGTTGGCCGCCTTGCTCTCGGCCGTGGCCGTGGCCGTGGTCTCGCGCGATTTCGCTCAGCGTCGTCTTGACGACTGCGCCTTGATGCGGGTGCTGGGCGTGTCCCAATCGGTCATGGCCTGGTCGTACGCGCTGCAGTTTCTGCTCGTTGGCGTGCTGGCCAGTGCGCTGGGTCTGATGATCGGCTGGGGTTGCCACCACATCTTTGTCCACATTTTGGCCGACCTGGTCAACGTCAGCCTGCCTTCGGCAGGCTGGCAGCCGGTGTTGCTCGGTGTGGGCACGGGGGTGCTGCTCACCCTGGGCTTTGGCCTGCCCCCGGTGTTGCAACTGGCTCAGGTGCCACCCTTGCGTGTGCTGCGGCGCGACCTGGGGCAGGTGAGGGTGCTGTCTCTGGGTATGGCTGCGCTGGGCATCGGCGCCTTGTTCGGTCTGTTGCTGGTCGTGGCCCAAGACCTGAAGCTGGGCGGCATCGCCCTGGGTGGCTTTGTTCTCGCCATGCTGGTGTTCGCGGTGTTCGCGGCCGGTACGGTGTGGGTGCTGCGCCAGATGGCTCAAGCGTGGGCGGGGCGTTTGCCTCCCTGGCTTACCTTGGCCACACGCCAGCTCACCGCGCAGCCGGGCCACACCATCGTTCAAGTCTGCGCGTTGGGGGTGGGCCTGCTGGCCCTGATGCTGCTCATCTTGATCCGCACCGATCTGGTTGCCAGTTGGCGTGCCGCGACCCCGCCCGACTCCCCCAATCGTTTCGTCATCAACATCCAGCCTGACCAGGTGGAAGCCTTTCAGGCTGCGCTCAAGCAGGCAGGTGTCACGCAGTACGACTGGTACCCGATGGTCCGGGCCCGCTTGCTCAGCGTCAACGGCCAGCCGGTTCGGGCGCAGGACTACGCCGAGGAGCGCGCGCAACGCCTGGTCGAGCGTGAGTTCAACCTCAGTTACGCCGAGCAGGTGCCCGCTCACAATCCGGTCGTGGCAGGGCGCTACCAGCCCAACGAACCTGATGCTTTCAGCGTGGAAACGGGGCTGGCCGAAACCCTGGGCCTGAAGATGGGTGACCGTCTTCGCTTTGACATGGCCGGTGTGCAGCACGAGGGGCGCATCACCAGCTTGCGCAAGGTTGACTGGGCGTCCATGCGCGTCAACTTCTTCGTAATGGCGCCGTCCAAGGCCATGCCTGATTGGCCTTCCACCTACATCACGGCTTTTCGCATGCCCGATCAGTCGTCGCTGGACCGTACCCTGATCCAGCAGTTCCCCAACCTCACGATCGTGGACGTGTCCGCCACACTTAACCAGATCCAGCGCGTGCTGGCGCAGGTCATCACCGCCGTGGAGTTCCTGTTCATCTTCACCCTCGTGGCGGGCCTCATTGTGCTGATGGCGGGCCTGATGACCTCGCGCGAGAGGCGGGCTCGCGAGTGGGCCATCCTGCGCTCACTGGGCGCCACGCAAGACCTGCTGGGACGCGTGCAGCGCATCGAATTGCTCGGCGTGGGGGCCTTGGCGGGGGCCTTGTCGGCCGCGGCCGCGTTGGGCATCGGCGCCGTGCTGGCTGCCAAGGTGTTTGAC
Organism: Aquabacterium sp. G14; assembly: GCF_037482285.1. Lineage (NCBI taxonomy): Bacteria > Pseudomonadati > Pseudomonadota > Betaproteobacteria > Burkholderiales > Sphaerotilaceae > Aquabacterium > Aquabacterium sp. G14. The sequence continues at coordinate 192,460 of NZ_JBBEYB010000002.1, read as the reverse complement.
TTCGCGTGGCAGGCACCCCTCTGGTGGCCGCTGCCCGGTGCCTTGGCCGGTGCCTTGCTGGCATGGCTGGCCGGTTGGTGGAGCTTGCGCGGCGTGGTGCAGCGTCCGGTGTCGCTCACCTTGCGCCAGGCCGAATAAGGATGAGCTCCAACATGGAGAAAGCCGGCTCTGGGCCGGCTTGCCTGGGAGGAGGGCGCGCCACGGAGGCGCGTTCAACCTTGTGTCATTCTGCGCTCAGGCTGTTGATCAGGCCCATTTCAGCGCTGCCCATCAGCGACTCGATGTCCATCAGGATCAGCAGGCGGTCACTCACATTAGCAATGCCTGTGATGTAGGTGGTGTCCACAATGGAGTTGCTCATTTCGGGCGCAGGCTGAATCATTTGCTCGTTCAGCTGCATCACGTCGCTCACCGAGTCCACCACAGCGCCCACCACGCGACCGCGCACATTCAGTACGATCACCACGGTGAAGCTGTTGATCTCGGCCTCGCCATTGGCATTCAAGCAGTTGAACTTGATGCGCAGGTCCACGATCGGCACGATCACACCACGCAGGTTCACCACACCCTTCAGGTAAGAGGGGGCATTGGCAATCTTGGTGGGCGGCTCATACGAGCGGATTTCCTGTACCTTCAGGATGTCGATGCCGTACTCTTCGCTGCCCAGACGGAAGGTGAGGTATTCACGACCGGCTGGCGCATGGCGCACCTGACGCGAAGGCGTGTTGCGCAGGGCCAGGGAAGATGTCTGAGATCCACCTTGCGTGGATGCACCCGTCAGGGTCTGGGGGGCGGTAGCTTGCAGGGTGTCCATGCTCGTCCTCGGTCGGTTCACCGGCGCCAGACAACGGCGCGCTCATTGAAACTCTATCCCGCTAGTATCGGCCAGATATCCGGAAAGACAAGTGCAAAAAGCACGGTCGGCGACCCGTGGGTGGATTCATGCGCCTGAGCGTTGTTTGCGCCACTCACTCAGCGGTGCGGGGCGGTGGAACAGATAGCCCTGGTAAGCCAAGCAGCCCATGGCTGCCAACTCGGCACGCTGGGCATCCGTTTCCACGCCTTCGGCAATCACCTTCAGACCCATGCTGTGGCCCAGCGCGACGATGGTGCGCGCAATGGCTGCATCGTTGGGGTTGGCGCAGATGTCGCGCACGAAGCTCTGGTCGATCTTCAACTGATCCAGCGGCAGGCGCTTGAGGTAGGACAGCGACGAGTACCCCGTGCCAAAGTCGTCCAGGGAGAAGCGAACCCCGATGTCCTTGAGGGCGGTCATCTTGGCGATGATGTCATCCACATTGGCCACCAGCATGCTCTCGGTCAGCTCCAGCTTCAGCCTGTCGGCCCGCGCGCCGGTCCGCGTCAGCACGCCCTTGACCTGATCCACGAAATCAGCCTGACGGAATTGCCGTGCGCTGATGTTGATGGCCAGGGTGTGATGGGCGGTCTCAGGCTGGCCGGCCCATGCCAGCAAGACCTGGCATGCGGTCTCCAGCACCCACAGGCCAATCGGCACGATCAGCCCCATCTCCTCGGCGACCGGTATGAACTGGTTCGGCGGCACCATGCCGCGCTGTGGGTGTGGCCAACGCAACAAGGCTTCGGCGCCGGTGGTCTGCCCGTCGGCATCAACCTGGCCTTGGTAGTACAGCTGGAACTGAGACTCGCTCACGGCGGCTCGCAAGTCGGCCTCCAGTTGGGTGCGAGCCATCAGCTTGGCCTGCATCTGAGGGTCAAAGAAGCGGAAGGTGTTGCGTCCCGAACTCTTGGCCTGGTACATCGCCAAGTCGGCTTGCTTGAGCAGATCGTCCAGACTGTGCTCGTGGTCGATGAACAAGGTCACGCCAATGCTCGGACTGTTCAGGTAGTAGCGGTCACCCAGGCGATAGCGCTGTGACAAAACCTGATGGATCTTCTCCACCACCCCCTCGGCCCGGGTGGCCGCATGCTCTGCATCGGCGTGCAGACCTTCCAGAATCACCACGAACTCATCGCCCCCCAGACGGGCAATCGTGTCGCCTTCGCGCAGGGTGCTGACCAGGCGTTCGGCCACCTGTTGAAGCAGTTGATCCCCCACGGCGTGTCCAGCGGTGTCGTTGAGGTTTTTGAAGTTGTCCAGATCCATGAAGAGGAGCGCGCCATACTGGCCGCTGCGCTTGCTGGTGCTCATGGCATGCTGGAGGCGGTCCATCAACAGCCGGCGATTGGGCAGTTTCGTGAGCGGGTCATAGAACGCCAGACGCTCGATTTCCTGCTCGGCGGCTTTGCGACGGGTGATGTCTCGAACCAGCCCCACGAACATCGGCACACCGCCGCGCGTCACCTGCGAGACGGCCAGCTCGATCGGGAAGAGTCGGCCACTCTTGTGCTGGCCACGCAATTCCCGACCGATGCCGATGATGCGGGAGTGTCCGTTGTCCTCGTAATCGCGCAGGTAGCCATCGTGGGCTTCGCGGTGAGGCGAGGGCATCAGCATCTTGACGTTCTGGCCAATCACCTCCTGCGCGGCGTAACCAAAGATCTGTTCCGCCGCCGGGTTGAACGACACCATCATTCCCCGACGGTCGATGGTGATGAGGCCATCGACGATGTTGTCCAGCACGGCCTGTGTGTAGTCCGCCTGCTCCTGCAGCGCGATGCGGGCCTGCTGCTGGGCACTGATGTCGATCTGCGTACCGAACATCAGACCTGGTTGCCCCTCAGGGGTCCAGGTGGTGACCCGACCTCGGGTGTTCACCCATACCCAGTGACCCTCTTTGTGACGCATCCGGCACTGCGTTTCGAAGTCTGCGCGCACGCCTTTGAAATGCTGCTGCAGCAGTTCATTGGCCACAATCAGATCCTCGGGATGAACCAGTTCTTGCCAGCGATCCACATGGTGGGGGTGCAACTCGTCCGGTGTGTAGCCCAGCATGGTTGCCCAACGTTCGTTGAACACCGCCGCTCCGCTGGGAATGTGCCATTCCCAGGTCGCAATCCGCGCGCCGTCAATGACAGCGGCCAGGCGTTGCTCGCTTTGCTTGATCCGTTCGGCATCATGCTTTTCGCGCGTGATGTCCGACTCGATGGCCATGAAACCCTGCAGCGTGCCGCTCGGATCCCGCATGGGATTGCAACTGATGCGCACCCAGTACGGCTCGCCGCTCTTGGCGTAGTTCACCACGTCCACCGTGAAGGCTTCGCCACGGTGCAGGGCCGCGCGCATCTGTGCCACCGTATCCGGGTTGGTGCGCTCGCCTTGGAGCAAGTCACCAGGTTTGCACCCCATGAGCTCGTTCAGGGTGTAGCCCGACAGACGTGTGAAACCCTCGTTGATCCACTCCACTCGGCCTTGGGCATCGGTGATCAGCACCCCATTGGTGGTTTCGCTGGCCACACGCGAGAGGCGCGCCAGCTCGATCAGCGCGCGGTCGTGCGTGTGCTGCACCCGCGCTGCACTCACCAATTGACCAATGGTGGTCAACAGGGGGTGGAGAAACTCAACCACGGCCGGGTCGTAGCCGCCCGGACGATTGGCCAGTCCGAGCATGGCCACCATCTTGCCGCCGTGGTGAATGGGTATCCCCAGAAAGGCGTTCAACGCAGGGTGACCAGGGGGAAGTCCGCCGCGTCTGGCATCCTCGGCGGGATGGTTGGCAATCACCACCTCGCCGCTGGTCATGGCCACACCAAACAAGGTGTTCAGGTTGGTGAAGGTCAATCCCTTCGTGGCCCGCGAGTCGTAAAAAGCCTTCGAGGCGGCATCCCAGGCAATGTTCGTGATGGCGTGTGTGAGCAGGTAGGGCTCGCCGTTCTCATTGCTCAGCACTTCACCGACGAAACCATAGGCGCTTTGGGTGAGCGCGAGAATGTCGTCGAGCAGCGTGTTGAATGCCTGCTTGCGGTCACACGCCTGGATGAAGGTGAGTTGGGCCCGCGCCACGACCTCGCCCAGACGCTGTGCCGAGTGCAAGGCCACGCTCTGCTCATGCAGGTCAACGTGGCCGATGGCTTGCTCGACGCAGTCTGCCAGATCGCGCAGTGATTGGCGCTCCTCAGGTGTCAGAGGGCGCCGGGGGCAGTCGTCGAGGATGCACAAGGCGCCAATGCGATGACCATTGAGCGTCAAGGGCGCGCCGGCGTAATAGCGGACATGCGGAAAACCGGTGACCAGAGGGATGTGCTGAAAACGCGGATCCTGCAGGGCGTCGGTCACCTCCATGATGTCCGACTGCAGGATGGCGTGCGCCGTGAAGGTCACCTCGCTGGGGGCGCCATTGATGTCAGCCGGCCCCTGGCGGGATTTGAGCCACAAGCGGTCTCCCGCCACCACCGAAACCAACGCAACCTTGACGCCGAACATGCCCCTCGCCAGGCGTGTCAGGCGATCAAACTTGTCCTCGGGCTGCGTGTTGAGCAGTCCTGTGGCCTTCAAGGCAAGCAGGCGAGCGTTGTGGTCGTCGGGTGACTCGGATTCTTGCATGGGGTCCGGGATACGCGGTGGCACACCGCCCCTCACGCACCCGTCATGGTGTGAATTGCCGTAGTGTATCGGCGCGTGTCCCGACGAGTCGGTTACTCAGGGATTCGGTCCGCCCTTGCCGCCGCGGCGGCTCTGGGACTGGTTGTGCCCGCCGACGTGTGCTTCGCGGTCACTGCGACTTTCGGGCGTGTGTTGACCCTGGTTCAACTGTGTGGGCGCATGCTCGCCCATCTTGTTGCAGTCGTTGGCCACCTTGCCCGAGTGAGGGGCTTGTGCGTCGCGGGGATTGGGATGACGGCTCATCATGGACCTCCTGTTGGTGTCACGATGCGTGCCCAACGATCATATTGAGCTCGCCGTGGAACGTCCAGCATCCAGCTGCTTGGCACCATGTGTCGAGTTTTCTTACACCGATCGGGTTGGATTGTCGTGTTAAGAGGCTATGTATTTGATTCGAAATGGCATTTCGGTGCTGGCGCGAGGTTTGCTTATTGCGGGCGTAGTCTCCGTAGTCTCAATTGGATGTACCCACCATGAAGTTCCGTCACCTTGTTCTCAGCGCGCTGTTGGCATCTGCCGGTGTGGCTCAGGCCGTGCCTGTCACCCTGATCGCCGCCGACGATTTCGGTTCCGGCTTGCCTACTGTGGCCTCTGTCAACCTGAGTGGCCAGAATACCGGGACGGGTTGGGGTGGCGCCTGGACGGGCTCATCGGTTGCCAAGGTGGTGAACGCTTCGGTGGCCGACGCAGGCATGTCCGGTGGCGCCTTGCAGGTTTCCGGCAACAACAACACCGTGGCCACGCGCCAATTGGCTTCTGCCGTCTCGCGTGACGTGCTGGTGGAGTTCATGTTCCAGTTCGACGCTGGCAGCATCTCCAACAACGACTTTCTGGGCCTGTGGTTTGACAACAGCAACGGCCCCAACATTGGCCTGAAGGCCAACTGCGGCACTGGCGGCAGTTGCACCAGCGACCTGTTTGTTCGCACCAACGGCACGGCCGGTGCGTTCAGCACGAATCTCACGCTGGGCAGCACGGTACGCATCGTGGGCCTCCTGGAAAAGACCGGCACCTCCACCGTCTACAACAAGTATTCGCTGTGGGTGGACCCCAGTGCCAACGAGTTCGACACCTTGACCGGGGCCGATGCCGTGTTCACGGGCAGTTCCGGCCTGTCTTCCTTCGACAAGATTGGTTTGCGTTCCGCCACGCTGGCTGGTGGCGACCGTCTCCTGATCGACAACCTGAAGATCAGCGTGATCCCTGAGCCGGCTGCGCTCGGGTTGCTGGGGGCGGCCTTCCTGGGCGCTTCGTTCGCCTCTCGTCGCAGCAAGAAGGCCTGAAGGCCGGGTTCGGTCGGCCCGTCCGCCGAGCCCTTGGATGAGCCTGCCCGGGTGGCAGGCTTTTTTGTGCCTGTGTCGCGCTCAGAGGGTGGGGCGCCACAGCACCACACGGTTGCGGCCCTCTTGTTTGGCTTGATACAGGGCTTGGTCGGCCGTGCTGAGCACGTCGCTGGCCAGCAATCGACCTGTAGCCAGTGCCACGCCAATGCTCACCGTCACCCGGATATCACCTGCCGTGGTCGAGAAGGGCAGGGCGGCGATCCGCTCCCGAATGGCGTTGGCCTTGTTCAAGGCATCGGCTGGCGCCATCTCCTCCAGCACGATGGCGAACTCTTCGCCTCCGAGGCGGGCAGCGGTGTCCCCTTGGCGCAAGCTGGCTCGCAAGCGCGCGGCCAGCTCCTGCAGCACCGCATCACCGACTGGGTGGCCATGCGTGTCATTGACCTGCTTGAACCAGTCGATGTCCAGCATCATCACGGCGCATCCCGTTCCGGGGCGGCTCTGGGCCCGTCCGAGGGCGTGCTCCAGTGTGGCCATGAACGAGCGTCGGTTGGGCAGGCCAGTGAGCGAGTCCGTGGAGGCGAGGGCAGTGAGGTGGCGTTCCCGGCGTTTGCGCTCGGTGATGTCGTACAGCAGCCAAACCCGTCCCAACGGTTCATCGCTGTCGCTGATCTCGATGCGCTTGATCTCCAGCACCCTGCCTGCTGGGCCCTCCACCTCCAAGGTGGTGCCGCTTTCCCGCCGCTCTTGCGGATGGGCGGCACTCAACCAGGCGGCTCTTTGCGGATCCAGTCGCTGCAGGAGTTGCTCGTGCGTCAACCCGATCAGTGCCTTGTCAGGGACGGACAGGCCCATCCATTCCATGGCGACGCGGTTCAACAGCACGACCCGGTCGGCGGTGTCTTCCATCAGCACGCCGCCAGGAAAGCGTTCCAGCAGCACATCGAGTCGCCTGCGCTCGATCAGCAAGGACTCGTCGACCGCATGCCGATCGGTGATGTCGGTATAAGTGCCGACCACCCAGGCGGGCAAGCCGGCAGCATCTCGCTCAACAGCGCGCGCACGCACGGCCACCCATTTGATGCCGCCTGAGCCCGTGCGCATGCGCACCTCTGCCGCGAAGACACCATCTTGCGGGTGTGTCAGATAGTTTTCCCATGCTTGCAGCAGGCGGGGCAGGTCTTGTGGGTGTACAAAAGCTTTCCAGTCCGTTTGCCGTCTGCCGTCAACGCCTTGGTGGTCGGCTGGAGGCACCTCCAGCATGTCCCACAGTCCCCCGTCCCACTCGACGGCCTGGCCTTGTCCGTGCCATGACCACACACCGTTGTGGGCCGAGTGCAGTGTCAGGTGCATGCGCTCGTGGGCCACGCGCAGTTGCGTTGCTTGCCGTGCGGCTTTCCAGCGCAGATGGCTGACGACCAGCATCATCAGCACCAACACGACACTGCCGATGGCATTGCGGCGCCAGGCGTCCTGCTGCGCCAAGGTCACCGGCGCCAGCGCTTTGGCCTTGCTGATGCCCACGCTCACGATCAGAGGATAGTGTGGCAAACGGTGCCACGCGTAGTAGCGTTCCACACCGTCGATGGGGGCCGTGATCAGGTACTGGCCGTGCGTTTGCTGCGGCCGCTGCAGGAAGTCGCGGTCCCGGGGCACGGCCTTGCCCAGCACCTGATCGATGAGGTGAGAGCGTGCGATGTAGCTGCCGTCGTTGCGCACAATCAGCGCTGCATCCTGCGGGTCGGTGTAGACCTGTGACAGGGCGCGGGACAGGTATTTGGCGGAGACCGACAGAATCAGGACGCCCAGGCGCTGTCCGTCTCGGTCGATCGGCCGGCTCAGCACCACGGCCCACTCGTGACTGAATCGGCCCAGAATGGGCTTGCCCACGTGCAGATGATTCGGTGAGCGTGGGGTTTGAAAGTGCGCCTGGAAATATTCCCGATCGGCCATTGACACGGCCGAGATGGCGGTGCCGGGATGCGGGTCGAGTGCCGAGAAAATGAAGCGCCCCTGGGCGTCCGAGACACCCACGTTCAAGATGGCGCCCTCAGGCAGCGCTTGTTGCGCATGTCGCGCGGCCTGCCTGAAAGCTTCATGCGGCTTGTTCAGCCAGTCGTCCGCCAGCTGCTCCGAAACGTAGTCCAGCTTTCGCAGCATGGTCTCGGTCTGGAGGGCCAGGGCATGCGAGGTCTGAGCGATCCCGCGTCGGGCGAGGTCTTCGGCCAGTTGGGTTTGTCGCGTGGCGGTCGACAGCGCCTGTGTCCAGTAGATCGCCATGAAGGCGATCACCACGACCCAACTGGCAAGCAGCAAGAGATATTCAGGGTACTGAGGACCCAATGGCTTTTGCATCAGCGGATACTACTTGCTGCGCGGCGCGTTTCAGGGTGAGGGTCAAACGTTGAACAGGAAATTCAACACGTCACCGTCCTTGACCACGTATTCCTTGCCTTCGGCGCGCATCTTGCCGGCATCCTTCGCACCAGCTTCACCCTTGTACTGGATGAAATCATCGAAGGCGATGGTCTGTGCGCGGATGAAACCCCGTTCGAAGTCGGTGTGGATCACGCCGGCGGCCTGAGGGGCCGTGTCGCCCACATGGATGGTCCAGGCGCGCACTTCCTTCACACCGGCGGTGAAGTAGGTTTGCAGGCCCAGCAGCTTGAAGGCTGCGCGGATCAGGCGATTCAGGCCAGGCTCGTCCTGCCCCATCTCGGCCAGGAACATGGCGCGGTCTTCGTCGTCCATTTCAGCGAGTTCGGCCTCGGTCTTGGCACAAATGGCCACCACCTCGCCCTTTTGACCAGCGGCGTATTCGCGCAGACGGTCCAGGAAAGGGTTGTTTTCAAAGCCGGTTTCGGACACGTTGCCCACGAACATGGCGGGCTTGGCGGTGATCAGGCACAGCGGCTTGAGAATGGCCAGCTCTTCCTTGCTGAAGTCGATGGAGCGCACCGGCTTGGCTTCGTCCAGCGCGGCCTGGCATTTCTCCAGCACCTTCACCAAGGCAGCGGCTTCCTTGTCGTTGCCCGAGCGGGCGGCCTTGGTGTAGCGGTGCAGGCTCTTTTCCACGGTGCCCAGGTCGGCCAGGCACAGCTCGGTCTGAATGACCTCGATGTCGGCGATCGGGTCGACCTTGCCGGCCACGTGGATCACGTTGTCGTCTTCAAAGCAGCGCACGACGTTGACGATGGCGTCGGTTTCGCGGATGTGCGAGAGGAACTGGTTGCCCAAGCCTTCACCCTTGGAGGCGCCGGCCACCAGGCCTGCGATGTCCACGAATTCGACGATGGCCGGCAGGATCCGCTCCGGCTTGACGATCTCGGCCAGCTTGTCCAGGCGGGGGTCAGGCACTTCCACCACGCCCACGTTGGGCTCGATGGTGCAGAAGGGGTAGTTTTCAGCCGCGATGCCGGCTTTGGTCAACGCATTGAAGAGGGTGGACTTGCCGACGTTGGGCAGACCCACGATGCCGCACTTGAGGCTCATGAAAATTCCTTGTGTGTGTCAAGCCCCAACTGCACCATCGAGCCCAACGTGGGCGCGGTCGAAGTGCCCGAGCAGCGTCAGCACTGACTTGGCGGTGATCGACTCAACCAAACACAGAGCTGCCCGCAATCCCGGGAGCTTTGTCCTCGTTTTGCCTGGGGAAACTGATGCCGATTGTACTGATCACGGAAGCGTTGCTTCAGAAAAGCACCGTCAGGGATGCTCGAATCCTGCGTGACCGCATGCTTTCAGGTTTTTGCGTGCGCATGAATGCCCGAACCCGCACCTTTCGGGTGGCCACCAGCGTGGCAGGTCAGCAGTTTCGCTTAACGCTGGGGCACTGGCCGCTGATTAGCGTGGATGAAGCGAGGGCGCAGGCCATGCAGGTGTTACGCGAATGCAGGGCAGGGCGGTTGCCTGCTCGAGAGATCAAGAAGAAGCTGCCGACCCTGGCGGAGGCGTTGGTTGCCTACTGCTCAGCCAAGGGCATCAAGGCGTCGAGCAGCAAGCGATACGACTCACTTATGCGAACGCATTTTGGGCAGTGGCTGGGGCGTCCAGTTGACGATCTCCAAGACGGGGCTTTTTCAGAGCACTGCAGCGATTTTGCTCAGAGCAAGGGGGCTGCCTTGGTCGAGGTTGCCAGAGGGCTCTGGGGCGCTCTGATCAAGTATTTGAACGCGGTGCATGGGCTGGAGCTCGATAGCCCGTTTGCCAAGCTGGCTGCGGTGGGGTTGATGCCTGAACGTGCGCAGCCCCGGGCCCGAGTGCTACAGGAGCGTGATTTGCCCGCGTGGCGGGCGGCGTTGGACAAGCTAGGGGAGCGGCAGCGCGATTTCCTGCTGTTGACGCTCTACACGGGCTTGAGACGCAACGAGTGCCGTGAACTACAGCGCCAGCAGATTGACCTTGCCAAGGGCGTTCTAAGCGTTCTTGAGACCAAGAATGGGAAGCCGCATTCGCTGCCCATCACACCGATGATGGCTGAGATTCTCCAGCGACGCTGTGATGGGCTGGAGCCCGGGGATGAACACAGGAGGTTCAGGCAGCCTGGCAGGCCCTGCGTGATGCCCTGGCCCGCAATGACATGCAGGCGTACGTGCTCTGGCGACAATGGGGGGTGCAGTTCCGCGCCATCTTGTCGCCCGAGGCCTGCAGCCAGTTGCAACATGACGTGGAGACCTTTGACTTTCCATCGGCCCACGCTTTGCTGAGCACGCTGACGCCTGGGTCCGCATGAGGCACCTCAAACCGCATGGTTGCGAATTCATATTAGATTAACGGGCCTGCAGTGCTGCCTGGCGGCGCGCTGCATCCCCTTCAGTCTGGATGGTTCTCATGAGTGCGACCGGTTTCGATGTGTGTGTGAGTGGTTCGGGTGCCGTCGCCATGAGCCTGACGCTGGCCTTGTCGGCCGAGGGGTGGCGGGTGGCATGGGCCAAGGCGCCTGACTCTGCCCGATCTGCGCAAGCTGATGTGCGCACCTATGCCCTCAATGCCCGCGCCATCGCCTTGCTGGAGCGCCTGCGCGTGTGGCCTGCACTCAAAGCCTGGTCGGCCCCCGTGTTCGACATGAAGATCGCTGGCGATGCGGGCGGGGCTGTGTCATTTTCGGCCTGGCAGCAGCGCGTGCCGGAGCTTGCGTGGATTGTCGACGCGGCGGCTCTGGAGCGTTTGCTGGGGGAGGCCTTGCGCTTTGCGCCGCGTGTGGAGCTTGTCTCGCCCTTGCAGGGCGGGCGCGCCCCCGTCCAGTCTGCATTGTTGGCCATCTGTGAAGGCAAGCACTCCGGCACCCGTGCAGATTTGGGGGTTGAGTTCACCCGCCAGGACTACGGGCACTGGGGTGTGGCCACCCGCCTGAGGGCAGAGCGCCCTCACAACGGGGTGGCCCGTCAGTGGTTCCGTTCGCCCGACATCCTGGCGCTCCTGCCCTTCAATCAACCTGATCCCGGTGCGTCCTACGGGCTGGTCTGGTCTGTACCCAAGGAGCGTGCGCAACATCTGTTGGCCTTGAGCGCCGCCGATTTCGAGTTGGAACTCAACGACGCTGTGCTGCAATCCTCCCCTGAGGCTGCCGAGCAGGTCGGCCATCTCAGCGTGGCCTCCGAGGTGGCCGGATGGCCGCTCGCACTCGCTCAGGCCGATCGCTGGATCGGGCCCGGCTGGGTCTTGCTGGGAGATGCCGCGCATCAGGTGCACCCTCTGGCTGGGCAGGGTCTCAACCTGGGCTTGGCCGATGTCGACACCTTGGTCGAGGTTTTGCGCGAAGCGCGCGCGCGAGAACCCTGGCGATCCCTGGGCGACGAACGCACGCTGCGTCGCTACGTCCGCCGGCGCGAGGCGCCGACACGGGCCATGGCTGGCCTCACCGACAGCTTGTTGCACCTGTTTGCGGACCAGCGCGGGCCCATGAAAGACCTCCGCAACGCCGGCATGACCTTGGTGGAGCGACTGGGACCTGTCAAACAATGGTTGGTGGGTCGTGCGCTGGATGCGTGACCCTCTCTCACCGATCACTCACAAAGGAACAAGATGAACGGTCTGTTTCGTGGCCTGACGCTGGCTGCACTTTCTCTTTCACTGATGAGCGCTGGTCAGGCGCAGACGACCGACATTCCAGCAGCCCAACTCAAGGCCCTTCAGCAGAAGTTGGCTCAACGGCTGCCCACGCTGCCCCCCGTTGAGTCGGCACGCACCACTCCCATGAGCGGGCTGATCGAGTTGAAGGTCGGTAATTCGGTGTTCTACAGTGATGCCACGGGTGACTACCTCATTGAGGGTCACATGTTGGAAACCCGCACCCGGCGTGATCTGACCGCCGAGCGCCTGGAAGACATCAATCGTGTGGCGTTCGACACCTTCCCCTTCCAGGACGCGATCGTTTGGAAGAACGGCACAGGCAAGCGGCGCCTGGTGGTGTTTGCCGACCCGAACTGTGGCTACTGCAAACAACTTGAGCGCGAACTGCAGAAGGTCAAGGACATCACGGTGTACACCCTGTTGATCCCCATCTTGGGCGCAGACTCACGCGCCAAATCTGAAAGCATCTGGTGCATGAAGGATCGCACCAGTGCCTGGTTGGACTGGATGATTGACAACAAGGCGCCTGCCCGTGCTTTCGGCAAGTGCACCACCCCCATGCAGCGCAACCTCGCATTGGCGCAGCGCTTGGGCGTCAACGGCACGCCGGCCATGTTCTTTGAAGACGGTACCCGTCTCGCGGCTGCGGCGCCTCTGGCCACCATCGAGCAGCGCCTTTCCCAGGCCAGTGCCAAGGCAGGACGCTGATCGAGCTGGCGCCTCGGCGGCTCAGACCTTCAGCCAGTTGGCGCGGCGCGCGAGCGCTTGCTCATCCACTGGGTCGTTCGCCAGAGCCAGGGCCACGGTTTCCCCGCCCGTGTTTGGCAGCACCGGCAGGGTCAGGCTCAGCACGCGTTGATCGCGGCAGACCAGCAGCGTCTGAGGCCGGCTGGCGTCGTGCCATTGGGCGAGGTCCTCGGCACGCTTGATGCGCCATTCGCCCAACGCCAGCAATTCATCGCCAGCACTCAACCCCATCTGCTCGGCCGCGCTGCCGTGCATGACGGCCAGTACCTGTTGGACCCCGCCACGCTCTCCGATGCGTGCACCCAGCCGCTGAGCCAAGCTGCCTGCTTGCGTGTGCCAGTCCACGCCCTGCGTGCGCAACAAGGTCGCCAGGGGCAGGTCTTCGCATCCCTCGGTCCAGTTGTCGAGCAAGGCACGCCAACAGTTTGGCATGTCAGCCCCATGGGGTGAAGCGAATACGGATGTCGGCGGAGGGTGCCCTGCCTCATCGGCCAGCGCCTGAGCCACATCATCCTGGGTGATGGGACGCCCCAGTTTCCACAAACGCAACATCACGCCATCCAGCGTGGGGCCTGCGCCCAATTCGGTCGTGGATGGCAGTTGGCGCAGGGTCAGGTCCAGTGCCAAGCCCACCAACGCTCCCTTGGTGTAGTAGCTCACCGTGGCATTGGCGGTGTTTTCATCCTGGCGGTAGTAACGTGTCCAGGCATCGAAACTCGCCTGCGCCACGCTGTAATCCAGGCGCCCAGGCGTGGCGAGCACCTGGTTGATGGTCTTGCTCAGCAACTTCAGGTAAGTGTTTGGGTCGACCAGGCCGGTGCGCAGCAAGAACTGATCGTCGTAGTACGAAGTGAAGCCCTCGAAGAACCACAGCATGCGGGTGTGGTTCTCCTGCGTGTAGTCGTAAGGCGCAAACTCCACCGGCTTGAGCCGCTTCACATTCCATGTGTGGAAGTACTCATGGCTGATCAGACCCAGCAAAGTGGTGTAGCTGTCCTTGTTCAGCGCGTGACCTCGTCGCGGCAGGTCACGCCGTCCACAAATCAAGGCCGTGCTCTGACGGTGCTCCAGACCGCCATAGCCGTCGTCCACGACATTGAGCATGAACACATAGTGCGTGAATGGCACCTTGCGGCGACCATGCCAGAAGCTGATCTGGGCCTCGCAAATGCGCTGGGTATCGTCCAACAGGCGTTGGCCATCAAAGTCGTCCGTGGCGCCCGCCACGACGAACTCGTGCCGCACACCGCGCACCGTGAACTCACCATGCCAGAACGTGCCCAGTTCGACCGGGTGATCAATCAGTGTGTCGTAATCTGGTGCCTCGTAGTCGCCCAGCCCTTGCGCATTCACTTTCACGGCAGGCATGGCCGTTGCCACGCGCCAGCCCTTGGGCAGACCGGTGATCTTCACGCGCTGGGCCTGGCATTCGAATCCCTCGGCTTTGAGGAACACGCTGGTGCCGTTGAAGAAGCCCCGTCGCGCATCCAAAAACGCCGTGCGCACCGAGGTATCGAATGCGTAGACCTCGTAGCGCAAGGTCAATGGGCCCGTTCCGGTGTTCTCGACACGCCATGTGCATTTGTCCAGGGGCGCGACAGGTACCGATGCCCCGTTTTGCGTGGCAGCGATCGGTGACAGATGCCGAGCGAACTCCCGCACCAGATAACTCCCGGGAATCCACACTGGCAGGCTCACAACCTGACCCGGTTGGGGGCGGGCCATGCGCATCGTGACTTGGAATCGATGGGTGTGGGCGTTGCCCACTTCAATGCGGAAATCAATCATGACAAGTGCGCGTACTGGCGGTGACGTTCAGATCTGGGCTGCGGCAAGGAAGCAGCACAGGCTGGCCACCACGGTCAAACGAAAACGCAGGGTCAGCCAGCCTGCAGTGCCCATGGCGGGATACAGCTTGCGGTCGATCAAATAGCAGGCAATCAGCACAAAGCCAATCAGTGCCAAGCCCGCGTAGGGGGGCATCACCACAGCCACCAGGCCCGCCAATGAGTAGGCAATACCCACCCACAGCGCACGTTGATGCAAGCTGGATTCTGGGGCGCCGACGCCCGACTGCCACATCAGCATTCCCCAGTGCAGTCCGCCCAGGAAGGACACCACCAGTGCAGCGTAGGCGGTGAGGCCACGCACCACGAAGAAGAACGGGTCATCATCCATGCGTGTGCCCAGCAGCCACACAAACAGGGCGCCGGCGATGAAAGGCAGCAAGCCAAGGTAACCCAGGCGTCGGGCCAGCGGGCCTGGCTCGGCATGGTGGTGGGCGGGCAGGGGGGCAGAAGCGGAAGACATGGCAGACAAACCTGTCAGGAAGCGGTGAATGAAAAAACGTTGCCCGTCATTGTGGCAAGAAGAGCCAATCCTGAGCGTTGTGCAGGACGATGGCCTGCATCGCGCCCGAGCTTGACCGCGTCATGAAGCCAGCCAGCTGAACACAGCCGGAACCTTGTCTGGCAGATTCAAAGGGCGCTTGCGCCATTGCTCCACTGTCGCAGTGCGGCTCCAGCCATCCGCCAGAGTCAGGCCGCAACTCACGCTCAGCAGGGTGTCGAGCTGCAGGTGCTGCACCAATGCTTGCCACAGTGCGGCATTGCGGTAGGGCGTCTCGATCACCAGCTGGGTCTGGTGGCTCTTGCGCGAAAGCAGCTCCAGCTCCCTGATGCGTTGCACACGCTGACTGGCTTCCACTGGCAGATAGCCTACAAAGGCGAAACTCTGTCCATGCAGACCGCTGGCGGCCAAAGCCAGCACCAGAGAGCTGGGGCCAGCAAAGGGCACCACCTCAATGCCGGCGCGGTGTGCCGCCAGCACGACCGCTGAGCCGGGATCTGCCACCGCGGGTAAGCCAGCTTCCGAGATCAGCCCCACATCATGTCCAGCCAGGGCCGGGGCCAACAAGGCACGTACCGCCTGATCTTGCCCACTGCCCGGCTTCTTCTGCCCCCCCTTGGGCGGCCGAGGCAGCACTTGAATGTCTTGCTCCTGAATGGGCGTGAGCAACGCTTGTACCTCTGCCACACGTTTGAGAAAGGCGCGGGTGGTCTTGGCGTTTTCTGCCACCCAGTAACGCAGCCCGGCCGCTGCTTGCAAGGCACCGAGGGGCAACACCTCACGCAGGTCGGGCAAGGGGCCCTCACCTGGCTCCCCCGTGCACCCCAGATCCAGTGTGTTGGGGATCAGCAGCAGGCGCCCTTTTTTCTGTGCAGGGCTGACAGATGTGTCATTCAAAGGCATGGCGCAATGTGGTTCATTCAAAAAGGTGAGGGCGGTCCAGGACATTCAGTCCCGCAGCGTGGAGCAGTCCGGTCGTGGCGATCAGTGGCAAGCCCACCAGCGTCGTGGGGTCGTCGGAGTCAATGCGCTCCAGCAGTGCAATCCCCAGCCCTTCGCATTTGGCGCTGCCGGCGCAGTCATACGGCTGCTCCAGGCGTAGATAGGTCTCGATCGCTTCGTCGCTGAGTGCGCGGAATTGCACCGCCACCGTGTGAAGTGCTGTCTGCTCAAAGCCGGTGGCGGCGCGCTTCACGCACACAGCCGTGTGAAAGCGCACCGTCTGGCCCCGCATGGCTTGCAACTGAGCCTTGGCGCGCGCATGGTTGCCCGGCTTGCCCAAGGCCTGCCCCGCCAGATCGGCCACCTGGTCAGACCCAATCACCACCGCATCGCCTTCGCACTGTTGTGCCACAGCCCGCGCCTTCAAGGTCGCCAGCCTCAATGCGGTCTGCACTGGCGCTTCGCCAGCCAGGGGGCGTTCATCCACCTCGGGTGACTTGACCTCAAATGGCCATTGCAACCGCGCCAGTAACTCGCGGCGATATGGGGAAGTCGAACCCAGTACCAGACGAGGTGACGGGTGTGTGGGGGATGGGGTGGGGGGCAAAACAGCGTGCATGCCACCATTGTCCTCGCAGCCTCTACACTGGCGGCCATGAAAGCACGTACTTTTGTTCCCCGCAAACTGGACATGGGGGCCTTCCTGGAGTCGGGCGAGGCACTCTCGGGGGATTTGCCTGTGGGTGAGCTTCCGCGTTTGAGCGAGGGGCTTTGCCCGGATTTTGACTTGACCAGTCTGCCGCACGTCACCTGGTCTGCCCAAGGGCGCCTGGTGCCCCAGCGCATGAGCCCACCTCAGATGTGGCTGGATTTGGAGGCGCGGGCCGTGTTGGCGTGGGAGTGTCAGCGTTGCCTGCAGCCCGTCACGGAGTCGGTGCATGTGTCTCGCAGCATCCGGTTTGCCAAGGACGAAGCGGAGGCTGCCGCACTCGACGCCGAGTCCGACGAGGATGTGCTGGCCCTGTCTCGCGTTTTCGATCTGCTTGAACTGGTGGAAGACGAGCTCATCATGGCGCAGCCCATCGTGCCGCGTCATGACGTGTGTCCGACCGATGTGAGCACCTTGATGCACAATGACGCCGAAACACCGGTACCAGGCGCTGCACCTGAACCTGCCGAAGCGGCCGCAGATGCTTCCGCCACCACTGCCTCAGGACGCCCCAATCCCTTTGCAGTGTTGGCTGCTCTGAAAAAGGATGGCAAGTAATTTGTCGACACGACCTGTCTCGTGCTAGAATTGCAAGCTTTCCGGGTAGGCCGGAATCAAATCAATACTTTTCCTTAACACTTGCGGACTGCAAGGCGGCCAGTATCCAGAGGCGGTTTTCACCCTCTTGAAGCTGGTGACGGTGTGGTCTGACAACCCACGGGCTGCCTGAAGCCCGTTTATCGGAGTTCCATCATGGCCGTTCAGCAAAACAAGAAATCGCCCTCCAAGCGTGGCATGCACCGCTCGCACAATGCACTGGTGACCCCGGGCACGGCCGTTGAAGCCACCACCGGTGAAACCCACCTGCGTCACCACATCAGCGCCACCGGTTTCTACCGTGGTCGCAAGGTCCTGAAGACCAAGGCTGACGCCTGATCAGTCTGCCCGGCACGTCCGGGCGTGACGCAAGCCGCAAAAGGCTGGACAAACCGATCATCGGCTTGCCAGCCTTTTTCTATTGCCGCCTCCCTTTTTGTCCGCGTTCCTCATGACTGCTACCGTTTCTGCCCTGACGCCTGTTCGCCTTGCTGTGGACTGCATGGGGGGCGACCATGGCCCGTCCGTGACCCTGCCTGCTTGCCGCGCCTTCCTCGACAAGCATCCGGAGGCCGAGCTGCTGCTGGTCGGTTTGCCGGAAGCCTTGGCGCCAGCCAAAGATTGGGCTCGTGCCACGATCGTGCCGGCCAGTGAGGTGGTCACCATGGAAGATTCGGTCGAAGTGGCGCTGCGCCGCAAAAAAGATTCGTCCATGCGTGTGGCCATCAGCCAGGTCAAGGCTTCGGGAGATGTTCCGGCAGCCGCTCAAGCTTGCGTGTCCGCGGGCAACACCGGCGCCCTGATGGCGGTGGCGCGTTACCTGCTTAAGACGGTGGAGGGCATTGACCGCCCCGCGCTGGCCACTGTCATGCCCAACCAAAACGATGGTTTCACCACCGTGCTGGATTTGGGTGCCAACGTCGACTGCACCGCTGAACACCTTCTGCAATTCGCTGTGATGGGCAGTGCGCTCGTTTCTGCGGTCGACGGCAAGGACAGTCCCAGTGTGGGTCTGTTGAACATCGGCGAAGAGGTCATCAAAGGCAGCGAGGTCATCAAGGAAGCCGGTGAACTGTTGCGCAAGGCCTCAGATCGGGGATTGATCAACTTCCATGGCAATGTTGAAGGCAACGATATTTTCAAAGGAACGTCCGACATCGTGGTCTGCGACGGCTTCGTTGGCAACGTGGCTTTGAAGACCGCAGAGGGCTTGGCGGGCATGTTTGCCTCCTTCATCAAGCAGGAGTTCACGCGCACATTGGGTTCTAAAGTGATCGCTTTGATCGCGATGCCGGTGCTAAATCGCTTCAAAAAGCGTGTGGACCACCGGCGCTACAGCGGTGCCGCGCTGCTCGGTTTGCGGGGTCTGGTGTTCAAGAGTCATGGATCTTCGGACAAGCTGGCCTTTGAGGTCGCGTTAAATCGGGCTTATGATGCGGCCCGTCATCGACTGCTGGAGCGGGTTCACGACCAGATTGCAGCCACACTCGACAGCCTGCCACCAGCGGGTGCCTTGAGTGATGGGGCAGAGGCTGGGCGCGGGGCCTGATCCCTTTTCCAATGTCATCAGGCCAGACAGGCACACAAACCACCTCATCGCCAGTTGCGGGCGCACGTTATTCCCGCATTGCCGGCACCGGCAGCTTCCTGCCTCCCAATCGGGTCACCAATGAAGACATGGTGGCCCGCCTGGCGCAGGACGGCATCGAAACCTCCAACGACTGGATCGTCGAGCGCACCGGTATCCGGGCGCGTCATTTCGCCGATCCGGCGGTCTCGTCCAGCCACCTCGGTCTGGCTGCAGCGCGTCAAGCTATTGACGCAGCTGGCGTGCAAGCCTCCGACATCGACCTGATCATCTGCGCCACCTCGACGCCGGACATGGTCTTCCCGTCGACGGCTTGCCTCATTCAGCGCGACCTCGGCATCCAGGGCTGCCCCGCCTTCGACGTGCAGGCCGTCTGCTCCGGCTTCATTTACGCGCTCACGGTGGCCGACTCATTGATCCGCAGTGGCTCGGCGCGTCGCGCACTCGTCATTGGCACCGAGGTGTTCTCCCGCCTGCTCGACTTCAAGGACCGCACCACCTGCGTGCTGTTCGGCGACGGGGCAGGGGCCGTGGTGTTGGAGGCTTCCGAGCAACCTGGCATCGTGTCAACATGTTTGCATGCTGATGGCCAGTTTTCCCACATCCTGAACGTGCCCGGCACCATCGCGTGCGGCTCGATCCTCGGCGACCCGACCCTGAAAATGGACGGCCAAGCGGTGTTCAAACTGGCGGTGAGCGTGCTCGACAAGGCCGCTCACGAGGTGCTTGCCAAGGCTGGCCGCGATGCTTCATGCATCGACTGGTTGATCCCGCACCAGGCCAACCTGCGCATCATGCAGGGCACCGCCAAGAAGCTGAAACTTTCTCCTGATAAGGTAGTGGTGACGGTGGACCAGCACGGCAACACGTCGGCGGCCTCCATCCCGCTGGCGCTTGACCATGCGGTGCGCAGTGGTCAGGTTCAGCGCGGCCAGACCCTCATGCTGGAAGGCGTGGGGGGCGGCTTTACCTGGGGTGCTGTACTGGTGGACTACTGACCACCGGGCTTGACCGCCGCGCGCTGCCACCGTTGAATCCATCACAAGGACATTTGCACACATGACCGCATTTGCATTCGTTTTCCCCGGCCAGGGCTCCCAGGCTGTGGGCATGCTCAATGCCTGGGAAGGCCACGCTGCCGTGCGTGACACCCTGGCTGAAGCGTCTGACGCCTTGGGCGAAGACATCGGCAAGCTGATTGCCGAAGGTCCCAAGGAAACCCTGGACCTCACCACCAACACCCAGCCTGTCATGCTGACGGCCGGTGTGGCCTGCTGGCGCGCCTGGCAAGCCGAAACCGGCCTGGTGCCGGCTGTGGTGGCAGGGCACTCTCTGGGTGAGTACAGCGCCTTGGTGGCCGCTGGCGCTTTGACGCTGAAGGACGCGCTGCCTCTGGTGCGCTTCCGCGCCCAGGCCATGCAAGAGGCGGTTCCCGTGGGCGTGGGCGGCATGGCCGCCATCCTGGGCCTGGACGCCGAGGCCGTGAAGGTCGGCTGTGCTGAGGCCTCAGCCGCCGTGGGCGAGCCGGTCGAAGCTGTCAACTTCAATGACCCCAAGCAGACCGTGATCGCCGGCACCAAGGCCGCGGTCGAGAAGGCCTGCGAGGTGCTGAAGGCTGCCGGCGCCAAGCGTGCGCTGTCGTTGCCGGTGTCGGCCCCGTTCCATTCCAGCCTGATGAAGCCGGCTGCCGAGCGCCTGAAGGACAAGCTGGCTGCCACCCCGTTTGCCGTGCCCGCCATCAGCGTGCTCAACAACATCGATGTGGCCGTGGTCACCGAAGCCGACGCCCTGCGCGATGCGCTGTATCGTCAGGCCTTCGGTCCGGTGCGTTGGGTGGAAACCATCCAGGCCCTCAAGGCCCGCGGTCTGACCCATGTGATCGAATGCGGCCCTGGCAAGGTGCTGGCTGGCATGGTCAAGCGCATCGACGGTGACCTGGTCACCACCACCATTTTTGATCCGGCCTCCCTGGCCGAAGCGAAGGGTCTGCTGGCATGAGCACCGACTACAAAGGACAAATCGCCCTGGTGACGGGCGCCAGCCGCGGTATCGGCCGTGCCATCGCCGTGGCCCTGGCCCAGCGTGGTGTCAAAGTCATCGGTACGGCCACCACCGAAAGCGGTGCCCAGGCCATCACCGAGGGTCTGTCTGCCTACGAGGGCTCCAAAGGCGTCGTGCTGAATGTCACAGATGCCGCGGCCGTCGAGGCCACGCTGGACGCCATCGTCAAGGAGCACGGCGCCCTGCACATCCTGGTCAACAATGCGGGCATCACCCGTGACACCTTGGCCATGCGCATGAAAGACGAAGACTGGGATGCCGTCATCGACACCAACCTCAAGGCGGTCTTCCGCATGAGCCGTGCCGTGATGCGCCCGATGATGAAGCAGCGCTACGGCCGCATCGTCAACATCACCTCGGTGGTGGGCGCCAGCGGCAACCCCGGTCAGGCCAACTACGCAGCCGCCAAGGCTGGCGTGGCCGGCATGACCCGCGCCTTGGCGCGCGAGCTGGGCAGCCGTAACATCACTGTCAACTGCGTGGCCCCTGGTTTCATCGACACCGACATGACCAAGGCCCTGTCAGAAGAGCAGTATGCCTCCCTCAAGACCCAGATTCCGTTGGGGCGCCTGGGGCAGCCTGAAGACATCGCCGAGGCCGTGGCTTATCTGGCATCGCCTCAGGCCGGTTACGTGACCGGTCAAGAGATGCATGTCAACGGCGGCATGTTCATGAATTGAATTTGAGATGATTCTGGGGAATCTCAATTCCTTTTTCACATCGGTCAACGTGTCGACACGTTGAGCCGGTAAAATCCCTAGTTTGTTTGCACCACCTCCTGGAGGAGTCATGAGCGATATCGAAGCACGCGTCAAGAAAATCATTGCAGAACAACTCGGTGTGGCCGAGTCGGAAGTTACCCCTGAGAAGGCTTTCGTGGCCGACCTGGGCGCTGACTCCCTGGACACCGTTGAACTGGTGATGGCCCTCGAAGACGAGTTCGGCATCGAAATCCCGGATGAAGAAGCTGAGAAGATCACCAGCGTTCAACTGGCGATCGACTACGCCAAGGCTCACAGCAAGGCCTAAGCCTACTGAGCAATGCCAAGGCCCTTCGGGGCCTTGTTCGCATCGAATCCAACCTTTATTACCTACGCAAGCATGACCCGTCGTCGCGTCGTCGTCACAGGCCTGGGCCTGGTTACCCCTGTGGGCAACAATGTTCAGGATTCCTGGTCGAACCTGGTTGCAGGCCAGTCAGGCATTCAAACCATCACCAAATTCGACGCCTCGGCGTTAGCCTGCCAGTTTGCAGGCGAGGTCAAGGGCTTCAACATCGAGGACTACATCCCCGGTAAAGAAGCTCGTCACATGGACACCTTCATCCATTACGGCCTGGCTGCTTCGATGCAAGCCGTCCGTGATGCAGGCCTGCCCACGGGCGAGGCTCTGACACCGGAAGTCGCTGAGCGCATCGGTGTCATGGTGGGCTCCGGCATCGGTGGCCTGCCCATGATCGAGCAAACCCACAAGGACTACATGGAGCGCGGCCCGCGTCGCATTTCTCCGTTCTTTGTGCCCGCTTCGATCATCAACATGATCTCGGGCCATGTCTCGATCCAGTTTGGTTTCAAGGGCCCCAACATTGGTGTGGTCACTGCTTGTACCACTGGTCTGCACGCCATCGGTCTGGCCGCGCGCATGATCGAGTGCGGTGATGCCGATGTGATGGTGGCCGGTGGCGCCGAGTCCACTGTGTCGCCGCTGGGCGTCGGTGGCTTTGCTGCGGCCCGCGCGCTGTCCACCCGCAACGACGATCCCAAGACGGCCTCGCGCCCCTGGGACAAGGACCGCGACGGCTTCGTGCTGGGCGAGGGCGCCGGTGTCATGGTGCTCGAAGAGTACGAAAGCGCCAAGGCGCGTGGCGCCAAGATCTACGCCGAGTTGGCTGGTTTTGGCATGAGCGGTGACGCGTACCACATGACCGCCCCGGACGTAGACGGCCCGCGCCGGTCCATGCTGAACGCGCTGCGCAATGCAGGCCTGAACACCGATCAGGTGCAGTACCTCAACGCGCACGGCACTTCCACACCGCTGGGCGATGTCAACGAAACCAATGCCATCAAGGCCGCCTTCGGTGACAGTGCCAAGAAGTTGGTGGTCAACTCGACCAAGTCGATGACCGGTCACCTCCTGGGTGGTGCGGGCGGCATCGAGTCGGTGTTCACTGTGCTGGCCATCCACAATCAGGTCTCGCCTCCCACCATCAACATCTTCAATCAAGACCCCGAGTGCGATCTGGACTACTGCGCCAACACCGCTCGTGAGATGACGATTGACGCCGCCGTGAAGAACAACTTTGGCTTCGGCGGCACCAACGGTTCGTTGGTTTTCAAGCGCGTCTGACCCTTTGATGCGGGCGCCATGCGCCCGTGTCTGCCTGCCATGGCGCCGTCTCCTCTGCTTGCTCCGTGCGTCTGGCGCTTGCCGTCAGGGGTTGCCCATTTGCCTGCGGTACGCATCGCGGGCGCGGTGAGCTTGCTCGGGCTGGGCTTTTTGTCCCTGGCTTGGGTTCTGGCCATCACGCAAGATGTGCATCGTGGCGGCCGATCACCATGGGTGTTGTTGGTGTGCGCCCCGGTGGTGTGGGTTGCTTGGCGGCAATGTCGCGCCGCCTGGATGCGATGGCATGCCGTGATGCCTGAGTTGACGCTCATCTGGGCGGGGCCTGTGCAAGCCGAGCCGCCCGCTGGTGGCTGGCGTTTGGATCATCCCGACGGTGTGCCTGCAGAGGTGCGTTGCCTGCTCGATTTCCAGGGCTGGTTGCTGTGCCAAGTCCGGCCGTTTGGCGGGGCAGCGTCATCATGGTGCTGGTTCTGGCTGCGCGCTGGGCACTGCCCAGACCTTCACCGTTTTCGCACCCTGATGGCCTTGCCCACTCGTGCGACCACCGCAGTTGGGGGGGGGGCAGGCCGGCCTCGGTCAGCGATGGCATCATGGGCGTCCAATCGACAGCCATCGGGAATTGCCTTGCGGGGATCATCACAGTCGTTCATGACCACCCAGCCCTCGGATGGTGATGCCGTAACCGCAAGCAAGGTTGTCAAGGACCTGACGTGAGTGACACTGAACCTCCCATTCCCGCCCCGGATGTGGATGCGCCTTTGGTCGAGCGGGTCCAGATGGGTGATCAGCGTGCTTTCGAGATGCTGGTCGTCAAGTACCAGCGACGCATTGAACGTTTGATCGCGCGCATGGTGCGCGATGTGGATCTGGTTGAAGACATCGCACAGGAGACGTTCATCCGTGCCTACCGGGCATTGCCAAATTTCCGTGGCGAAAGCGCTTTCTACACTTGGCTTTATCGGATCGCAGTGAACACGGCCAAGAAGGCCATGATCGGCCTGGTGCGGGATCCCGTGTTGACCGAGTCGGCCATGGCTTCGCTGGCAGAAGAGGAGGACGGTGGCTCTCGTGTGGAAAACGAGTTGACCACTGGCGAGACGCCAGAGTCCCTGTTGGCCAGTCAACAGATCGGCGAAGCGGTGAATGCGGCCATCGAGGCGCTGTCTGAAGACCTTCGCCAAGCCATCACCCTCCGTGAAATTGAAGGGTTGAGCTACGAAGAGATCTCAGAAATGATGAACTGTCCGATCGGGACCGTGCGCTCGCGCATTTTCCGAGCGCGTGAGGCGATCGCCGCGCGTTTGCGTCCCTTGCTTGACGCCCGGCAGGGTGAGCGCTGGTGAGCCCCTTTCATATACGGTGCTCTTTCTCCATTGCAAAGTTAAGTGAACTTTCGCGGTGCATGAGGGTCAGACGGGCGAACGATGCGCACAGCACCGCCCCCTCCATGTGAAGCAGGAGTCTCCCCATGTCAGATCGTCATTCCCGTCACACCGATGCCGCCCATGAGGCCTTGTCTGCGCTGGTCGATGGTCAGGCGCATCCTGATGAGTTGTCTCAGATCTTGCGTGAGTGGAAGACCGATGCCGCGATGAGGGCCGCTTGGCGTGATTACCAGTTGGTGGGCGATGTGATGCGCTCTGCCGATTTGGCGCAAGGGGCTGACAGCGATCGTTTCCTGCAGAAACTGCGTGCGAATCTGGTTGATGAACCTGTGGTGCTGGCGCCCGCTGCTGCTCGCACTGTCATGCCTGCCCGCACCAAGCCGATGGCGCCGGTGGCGGCTTTGCGGCGCCGTCGCTGGCTGGGGCCCACGGCGGTGGCCGCAGGTTTTGTCATGGTGGTCGGTGCCATGGTGTCCGCTTTGGCGCCGGATGCATCCGTGCCTGCTGATGTGTTGGCGTCTTCTGGGCCCCGCATCGAGTTGGCCGCCCAGGAGACTGATCCCGCTCTGGGTGTTGCGGCTGTGGTGCCGGTGGCCAGTGCCCTGGTTGCGACCAACGCATTGGCGCCAGCTTCGGGTGGCGTGCCCTCGGTGAGTGTGACCGGGGACTCGTTCAGCCGGCCAGCACGGCCCAGCGCCATGCTCATGCGTGATCCGCGTCTGGATCAGGCTTTGCTGATGCGCGGGCACCCGTCGCAGCAGGAGGCAGCGTTTGCCTCTCACCACCCCTTGAGTCAGGCCGTGGTGTACGAACTGCCTTGATGCGCTTTCGGTTGAGGTTCTGTCAACCGGGTGGCCTGGCTTTACATTGATTGACCATATTTCCGTGAACCATCTGGCTTCCAAGGGGTCCAGACGGTTCCGGTTGATTTCGTTTGTGACTCCCGCTTCAACGAGGTGATTGCCCATGTCGGTTTCTCAACAGTCTGCATCTTCCAAGTCATCGGTGGTGCGCCGCACGCTCGTCGTCGGGGCCGTGGTGTCGGCGGTGGGGCTGGTTTTGAGTTCAAGCTTGTTTCCGCATGCATCGCAGGCGCAGCAGCCCACTGCAGCGCCCCAGATCGCTGCGCCAACGAACCAGTCGCCCGTGCTGGTCACGGGATTGCCCGATTTCACACAGTTGGTTGATCGGGTCGGCCCCTCGGTCGTCAGCATTCGAACCACCCAACGGGTTGGAGGGGATCAGGGGGAGGAGTCTGACGAGGCCGAGGCGCAGATGCGGGAGTTCTTCCGCCGCTTTTTTGGCACGCCGTTGCCCGAGCCGGATGCGCGTCGCGGCACACCGCGCCCTGGGCAGGGTGGGCAAGGGGAGGAGCGCCCGCGGGGGCTCGGGTCGGGGTTCATCGTCAGTCAGGACGGTTATGTGCTGACCAACGCGCATGTGGTGGACGGAGCCGACGAGGTGTACGTCAATCTCACAGACAAGCGTGAGTTCAAGGCCAAGGTGGTGGGGGCCGACAAGCGCACGGACGTGGCGGTCCTCAAGATCGACGCCAGCAAGCTGCCGCCCCCTGTGCGTGTGGGGGACGTCAATCGTCTGAAGGTGGGTGAGTGGGTGATGGCCATCGGCACCCCCTTCGGATTGGAGAACACCGTGACCGCTGGCATCGTGAGTGCCAAGGCGCGTGACACGGGCGAGGAGATTCGATTCATCCAGACCGATGTGGCCGTGAACCCTGGTAACTCGGGTGGGCCGCTGATCAACATGCGCGGCGAGGTCGTGGGCATCAACTCTCAGATCCTGAGCCGCTCGGGTGGGTTCATGGGTATTTCTCTGTCCATTCCCATCGATGACGCCATGAAAGTGGCCGATCAGTTGCGCACCAGTGGCAAGGTCACGCGCGGTCGCATCGGCGTGTCGATTGCGCCCGTGACCAAGGAAGTGGCCGAATCCATTGGCTTGGGCAAGGCCATGGGTGCGCTGGTGCAAGGGGTCGAGCCCGGGACACCTGCTGACAAGGCGGGATTGGAAGCAGGCGACATCATCACCCGCTTCAACGGTACCGCCATCGAGAGCGTCGCAGATCTGCCGCGGTTGGTGGCAGCCACCAAGCCCGGGACTGCTTCCACGGTGCAGGTGTTCCGTCGCGGCGATTACAAAGATCTGAAGGTCACTGTGGCGGAATTGGACGCCCCCAGCACGGCCGAGAAGGCGTCCCCAGCCAAACTGGCCGCCAATGCCCTGGGCTTGACGCTGGCGGACCTGAGCGCCGCACAAAAGCGTGAACTGCGTCAAAGCGGCGGCGTGCTGGTGGAGAAGGTGCAGGGGCCGGCTGCGCGTGCAGGACTGCGACCGGGTGATGTCATCCTGTCGGTTGCCAACGTGCAAGTCGCCGATGTGAAGCAGTTCGAAGCGACGCTTGCCAAGGTCGACAAATCACGCCCCGTCAGTGTGTTGGTGCGCCGCGGAGAATGGGCACAGTACGTGGTCATTCGCCCCGCACAATGACGGCGTTTTTCACCTACCGGTAATGGTGGGTTTGACCCTGATCGGTGGCCCTCCGTCGGTCAGGGTCTTGCGCGTTGGGCGTCGTGTCATGTCGCTGTGCAAGATCCGACAAGTCAGCGACATCCGCCTCTGTTGATAACTCGCCGGGGAGTGGGCTGTTTGTCGCTACAATCGCGGCTCCGGCGCACCCCCTTCAGAGCCGTCCGTTTCACCTCGTCGGCTTGTCCACAATGGCTTGTTGATAAGTTGTGAATTGTTGAGGCAGGGGGTCCGCAACGACCTTGTCGAGGGCTGTGACGCGGCTTTCTCGAGATGGGCATTCGATACAATGAAAGCCCAACAAGCAGTTGCCATACGTTTTTGTTGGAAGGCGCGTCGCACTTTTGCACGTGCCTTTTTTTTATGAATCACATCCGTAATTTCTCGATCATTGCGCACATCGACCATGGGAAATCGACCCTGGCCGACCGCATCATTCAACGCTGCGGGGGCTTGAGTGACCGTGAGATGGAAGCGCAGGTGCTTGACTCGATGGACATCGAGAAAGAGCGCGGCATCACCATCAAGGCGCAAACCGCCGCCCTGGAATACAAGGCCCGCGACGGCAAGGTCTACAACCTCAACCTGATCGACACCCCTGGCCATGTCGACTTCTCGTACGAAGTCAGCCGCTCGCTGTCGGCGTGCGAAGGCGCGCTGCTGGTGGTGGACGCCAGCCAGGGCGTGGAAGCGCAGACCGTGGCCAACTGCTACACCGCGCTGGATCTGGGCGTGGAAGTGGTGCCCGTACTCAACAAGATGGACCTGCCGCAGGCCAATCCGGATGGAGCGAAGGCCGAGATCGAAGACGTCATCGGCATTGACGCCACGGATGCCATCCCATGCTCCGCCAAGACCGGCATGGGTGTGGAGGACATCCTCGAGGCCGTGGTGGCCCGCATGCCGCCCCCCAAGGGCAATCCCGATGGCCCTCTGCGCGCCATGATCATCGACGCCTGGTTCGACAACTACGTGGGCGTGGTCATGTTGGTGCGTGTGGTCGACGGCCAGTTGAAGAAGGGCGAGCGCATTCGCCTTATGGCCACCAACTCGGTGTACCCCGCCGATCACCTCGGCGTGTTCAGCCCCAAGGCGACCGATCGCCCCGCACTGAAGGCTGGCGAAGTGGGCTTCGTGATCTGCGGGATCAAGGAACTGGCCGCCGCCAAGGTGGGCGACACCATTACCATCGAAAAGAAGCTGCCCAACAACGAAGGCCCGGCCAGCGAAGCCTTGCCCGGCTTCAAGGAAATCCAGCCGCAGGTGTTCGCGGGCCTGTACCCCAGTGAGTCGAGCGAGTACGACCAGCTGCGTGATGCGCTGGAGAAGCTCAAGCTCAATGACAGCTCGCTGCGCTACGAGCCGGAAGTCTCTCAGGCGCTGGGCTTCGGCTTCCGCTGCGGCTTCCTGGGCTTGCTGCACATGGAGATCGTGCAGGAGCGTCTGGAGCGTGAGTTCGACCAGGACCTGGTGACGACCGCGCCCAGCGTGGTCTACGAAGTCGAGATGAACGACGGCACCATCATCGAGGTGGAGAACCCCTCGAAGATGCCGGACGTGGCCCGTATCAAGGAGATCCGCGAGCCCATCGTGACCGTGCACCTGTACATGCCGCAGGACTACGTGGGTCCGGTGATGACGCTGGCCAACCAGAAGCGTGGCGTGCAGCTCAACATGGCCTATCACGGCCGCCAGGTCATGCTGACCTACGAGATGCCCTTGGCCGAAATCGTGCTGGACTTCTTCGACAAGCTCAAGTCGGTCTCGCGTGGTTATGCGTCGATGGACTACGAGTTCAAGGAGTACCGCGCTTCTGACGTGGTCAAGGTGGACCTGCTGATCAACGGCGACCGGGTGGACGCGCTGTCCATCATCGTGCACCGGGCGCAGTCGCAATACCGTGGCCGGGCCGTGGCGGCCAAGATGCGTGAGCAGATTCCCCGCCAGATGTACGACGTGGCGATTCAGGCCGCCATTGGTGGCAACATCATTGCGCGCGAAAACATCAAGGCCCTGCGCAAGAACGTGCTGGCAAAATGCTACGGTGGTGACATCACCCGTAAGCGCAAGCTGCTCGAAAAACAAAAGGCTGGCAAGAAGCGCATGAAACAGATTGGCGCTGTCGAGGTGCCGCAAGAAGCTTTCCTGGCCATTTTGCAAGTGGACGATTGATGAGTTTGATCACGGGTGTGTTGTATGCGATCTTGATCGCATACCTGGGGGGCTGGTACACCGGTCAGTGGCAGGGCAACTTCTCGTTGCTGCTGTTCCTGATGACCGTGGTCACGCTGGTGTACTGGTTGGCCGAGCGCTACAAGTTCAAGCCGGCCCGTGAAGCCGCGGCTGCATCGCTGCTGGAGCAGGATCACGCACGCCGTGCCCAGCTGGCGGCGCAGGGCATCACCCAGGTTGATGGCGATGTGTCGGCTGCGCGCGAGCGCCTGCTGATGCAGCCATGGTGGCTGGACTGGACCGCCGGTCTGTTCCCGGTTATTTGCGCCGTGTTCCTGATGCGATCCTTCTTGTTCGAGCCGTTCAAGATCCCTTCAGGCTCGATGATCCCGACGCTGATGGTGGGTGACCTCATTCTGGTCAACAAGTACCACTATGGCGTGCGCCTGCCGGTCATCAACAAGAAAATCATCGCCAACAACGACCCGCAGCGGGGCGACGTGATCGTGTTCCGATATCCCGTCAATCCCAGTCTGGATTACATCAAGCGCGTGGTGGGTTTGCCCGGTGATGAGGTGGCCTACATCAACAAGCAATTGACCATCAATGGCAAGCCTGTGGCGCAAACGCCGCTGCCCGAGTTTTATGACCCGGACAGCCTGCGCTATGCCTTGCAGTACACCGAACAGCTGGACGGCCAGCCGCATCGCATCTTGGTTGACAAGGACCGGCCGCCTTTTGTGCCCCCGCAGGCGATCGAAGATTTCCCTTTCAAGGACAACTGCCGATACAGTGGCGAAGGAGTGGTGTGCAAGGTGCCGGCCGGTCACTACTTCATGCTGGGTGACAACCGCGACAATTCACAGGACTCGCGGTTCTGGGGTTTTGTGTCAGATGAGTACATCGTGGGCAAGGCCTTTGTGATCTGGATGAATTTCGGCGACATCAAGCGCATTGGCTTTTTTCATTGATTCAAGATTGAGAGGATGACCGTCATGCTTCGTACTTCCACTTCTCCTCGTCGTCAGTCGGGTGTCACGCTGATCGGTCTGCTGTTCTGGGCCGTGTTGATCTCGTCTGTGGCGCTCTTGGCCATGAAAGTTTTCCCGGCCGTGAGTGAATACCGTACGATTCTCACGATGGTTAACAAGATCTCCGAGTCCGGTGGTTCGACCGTGCCGGAGATCCGCGCGGCCTTTGAGCGCGCCGCTTCTGTCGAGTACGGCGTGACCTCCATCACCGCCAAGGATCTGGACGTGACCAAGGAAGACGAGAAGGTGGTGATCCGCTTTGCTTACGACAAGGAGATCCCTCTGTTCGAGCCGGTGTATCTGCTGATCAAGTTCGAGGGGCGCTCTCGCTGAACACGCCGCTGGCATCAAGCTGAAAATGGTTCCCGGGCCTGAGATCAGGCCCGATTTGCTTTCTGGCCCATTGGCCCTGTCTTCTTCTCTGCCCTGAAATGTCTCGTCTCTTGTCGCCTGCCTTGCAGGCCCTACAGCAACGTCTGGGGCACGTGTTTGCCGATCCGGGCCTGCTCTCCCGCGCGATCACACACAAGAGTTTTGGGGCTGACCACTACGAGCGCTTGGAGTTTCTGGGCGATGCCGTGCTGAGTTTGGGCGTTTCGGCGTTGTTGTACCGACGCTTCGATCGCAGCGACGAGGGGGATCTGACCCGCGTTCGTGCCCACCTGGTGCGGCAGGACACCTTGCATCGTTTGGCGTTGCAACTGAGCTTGCCGGACGTCATGCGCTTGAGCGAGGGTGAAGCCAAAGGCGGGGGGGCTCAGCGTGCATCGATCCTGGCAGATGCGCTGGAGGCCATCATTGGTGCTGTCTATCTGGACGCGGGGTTCGATGCTGCCCGCGATCTCGTGCTGCGCCTGTTCGAGCCGCTGGTGGCCGAATCCACCATGGAGGTTTGGCGCAAGGACGCCAAGACCGCCTTGCAGGAATGGCTGCAGGCGCGCAAGATGGCGGTGCCGACCTACCGCATTCAGGCCACGCGAGGCAAGGCGCACGAGCAGACCTTTGTGGTGGCTTGTGACCTGCCGGAGTTGTCTTTGAGCATGCAGGCCGAGGGGCTGTCGCGCCGTGCGGCCGAGCAAGCGGCGGCCGAGTTGACGATGGCGCATCTGCAATCCCTGCCGTCCAAGGCATTGCCAACAGGCAAAACGGCCCCGAAAGTTGTGGTCAAAAAATCTCGCAAGCCCCAACACGGCTGAGCCCCTTCCCGAGCGATTCCTGAGAAACGTCATATCCCATGTCGAAGAAAACCCCTGCATCCACGCCAGCCACCGCGGGTACCGATGAACTCAACCCATCGCTGGACGCCATGCTGTCCAACCTCGCCATGGCACGTAAGGGGGGGGATGCCGCGCCAGGGGGGCAACCACAAACGCAGCGCTGTGGCCTGATCGCCATCGTGGGCCGTCCGAATGTGGGCAAGTCCACCTTGTTGAATGCGCTGGTGGGCCAGAAAGTGTCCATCACCTCTCGCAAGGCTCAGACCACGCGCCATCGCATCACGGGTATCCGAACCGATGGCGATACGCAGTTCGTGTTCGTCGACACCCCAGGCTTCCAGACACGTCACACGGTGCGTGGCACGGCCGCGCTGAACCGCAATTTGAACAAGACGGTGCAGGCCACCTTGTCAGACGTCGATGTGGTGCTGTTCCTGGTGGAGGCCGGTCGCTATGGGCCAGACGATGCGCAGGTGCTGGCGCTCTTGCCCAAGGACAAGCCCGTCATTCTGGTGGCCAACAAGCTGGACACGGTGCATCGCCGAGAGGACCTGTTCCCCTGGCTGCAGACCATGCAGGGGCACCACCCGTTCGCCGAGTTCATCCCTCTCACTGCCACGAAGGACGAGGACGCCAAGCGCCTGGCCGATGTGGTGCGTCGCTATCTGCCCGAGCAAGGCTGGTGGTACGACGCCGAGGCGCTCACCGACCGCACTGACCGTTTCATGGTCAGCGAGATGATCCGCGAAAAGCTGTTCCGTCTGACCGGTGACGAGTTGCCGTATACCTCGACCGTGGTCATCGATTCCTACAAGGAGGAGCCGCCGCTGCCCGGCAAGCCCAAGTCGACGGGCCTCGTGCGCGTCGCTGCCACCATCATTGTCGAGCGTGAGCAGCACAAGGGCATGATCATTGGTGACAAGGGTGAAAAGCTCAAACGCATTGGCACCGAGGCGCGCACCGAACTGGAGCGACTGATCGGTTCCAAGGTGTTTCTGGAGATCTGGGTGAAGGTGCGTTCGGGCTGGGCCGATGACGACGCGCGGTTGCGCACCTACGGCTACGAGTAAAGGCCAGTTGTTGTCACCATGGCCCGCGCCGCTTCGCGCCCCGGTACCGCCGCGTATGTGCTGCACAGTCACGACTGGAGTGAGTCCAGTCTGATTCTGGAGCTGTTCACGCGCGACCATGGCCGCGTGGTGGCGGTGGCCAAAGGAGCCAAGCGACCGTATTCCCAGTTGCGCCCGGTCTTGATGCCGTTTCAGCGTCTGGTGGTGAGCTTCGGCGTGAAGCGCTCCGAAGATGCAGAGGTGTGGCTGTTGCGTCAGGCTGAGTGGGCCGGCGGACCTGCGTGGCCGGGTGGTGGCGCCTTGCTGCCTGGTTTTTACCTCAACGAGTTGCTGATGCGCCTGATGGTGCGACACGATCCGCATCCGGCCTTGTTCGACGCTTACGCTCAGACGCTGCAGGCCATGGCCGATCCGACCTTGTTGCAAGCGGCCTTGAGGTCCTTCGAGCTCATTTTGTTGCGTCAACTAGGGCACTTGCCAGACCTGTCTGCCCAAACCGTCAATGGGCAATCTGTGCTCGCCGGTCAGCGCTACGAAGTCCACCCTGAGTTGGGGGTGC
This sequence comes from Aquabacterium sp. G14, assembly GCF_037482285.1. NCBI lineage: Bacteria > Pseudomonadati > Pseudomonadota > Betaproteobacteria > Burkholderiales > Sphaerotilaceae > Aquabacterium > Aquabacterium sp. G14. Next base: position 159,263 of record NZ_JBBEYB010000002.1, on the reverse strand, counting down.
TGGCGGCACGTTGGGTCGGTGAGCCCGGGGGCGGGCCGGTGGTGATCGATGGGGGGGTGCTGGCGCACATGGAAGCCGCGCTGTCCCGCCCTGTACCGCAACCCGATGCACTGACGGCTCACTCTGATTTGCGGCCCTCAAGCCCGGTACCCTCTGCTGTGCCGTCTTTGATGGCAGCCTGCATGCCGGTTTTGTCCGAACTCAAGTCCGTGCTGCGTGCGCTGATTCACTATCATCTCGGTTCCCAGACGCTGCGCACACGCCAGCTGATGATGGAACTCCAACAATCATGACCTTCTCCGGCTCCCAACTGACCGCTCTGGACGCCCCCTTGCTGGGCGTGAACATCGACCATGTCGCCACCTTGCGCAATGCGCGTGGCGGGCGTTTTCCGGATCCTGTGGCGGCCGCGCTGTTGGCCGTGGAGGGGGGAGCAGACATCATCACCTTCCATTTGCGTGAGGATCGCCGGCACATCCGTGATGAAGATGTCGTCCGCCTGAAAGAGGCCATTGCTGTGCCGTTGAACTTCGAGGCGGCCGTGACGGACGAGATGCTGGACATCATCGAGCGCACGGCGCCCGAGCATGTGTGTCTGGTACCCGAGCGTCGCCAGGAGGTCACCACGGAAGGTGGGCTGGACGTGGCAGGTCAGTTCAACCGTATTCAGGATGCGTGTGCGCGACTGGCTGCCGCTGGCAGCCGGGTTTCCTTGTTCATCGGTGCCGACCCGGTGCAGATCGAAGCCGCGGCCAAGGCCGGGGCCCCTTGTGTGGAGCTCCATACGGGCCCCTTGGCTCATGCCTGGTGGGATGCTGATCAGGCTGGCCTCCAGCGCGAACTCACGCGCATCCAGGAAGGCTTGCGCTTTGCGCGCAGCCTTGGCCTGCGCACCCATGCCGGTCATGGTTTGGCCTTGACGCAAAGTGAGCCCGGGCAGATCGGGCACGTCAGCAGCACGGCCTTGGTGGCGGCCTTGCCAGACGTGGCCGAGTTGCACATTGGTCACGCGCTCATCGGTCATGCCGTGTTCGTGGGCCTGCGTCAGGCCATTGCCGATTTCAAGGCCGAGGCCATCCGCGCGCGCAAGTCGTCGCCCGCTTGATCCGGGCAAGGCTGAATCCAGCATGATTGCGGGCATTGGAACCGACCTGTGCGACGTGCGCCGCATCGAGGCGGCTGAGGTGCGACTGGGAGAGCGCTTTGCGCGTCGCATTCTTGGTCACGCCGAGCAACAGGTGTACGCGGAGCGTCGCCAGGCTCACGTACAACGTGCTTCCCGCTATCTGGCCAGCCGCTTTGCGGCCAAAGAGGCGTTTGCCAAAGCCATTGGGCTGGGTGTGAGGCACCCCATGAACTGGCATGATTGCCAGGTCGTCAGCGATGAACGGGGACGACCCCATTTCCAACTCAGCGGTGAGCTCGCCCACTGGTTTGCCAGCCGGTCGTGGTGTGCGCACCTTTCTTTGTCCGACGAGGGCGACCATGCCCTGGCCTTCGTGGTCATCGACCTACTTCCTTCTGCAACATGAGCACCAGCAAACGATCCAAGTCCGTCGCCGCCCACTCTGTTCATGACGATCACGACGCCGTGCTGCATGCCCCGGTGGTGCTGGACATCGAAGGCCTCAGCCTCAATGACGACGATCGTCGTCGCCTGGCGCATCCGCTCACGGGCGGTTTGATCCTGTTTGCGCGCAACTGGGCCTCACGAGCCCAGCTGACGGCACTGTGCGCCGAGATCAAGTCCATCCGCCCGGATGTGCTGATCTGCGTGGACCACGAAGGCGGTCGTGTACAGCGCTTCAAGACCGATGGCTTCACACATGTCCCCACGATGCGCCGCCTGGGTGAGATGTGGATGAAGGACGGCAAGGGTGGGGAGGGTGCAGGGGCCATGCAGGCCACCGACGCCGCCACGGCCTGTGGCTACGTACTGGCCAGCGAGTTGCGCGCGTGCGGTGTCGATCTCACGTTCACACCGGTGCTTGACCTGGATTGGGGTGAAAGCGGCGTCATCGGTGACCGAGCCTTTCACCGCGACCCCCGCGTGGTCACGGTGCTGGCCAAGAGCGTGATGCACGGCCTGCTGCTGGCCGGCATGGCCAACTGCGGCAAACATTTCCCTGGCCACGGTTTCGTCAAGGCGGACTCCCACGTGGACGTTCCGGTGGACAAGCGCAGTCTCAAAGCCATCTTGGCCGACGACGCCAAGCCTTACGAGTGGATGAGCACCTCGCTGACCAGCGTCATGCCCGCTCATGTCATCTACCCCAAGGTCGACAGCCTGCCCGCCGGCTTCTCGCCGCGTTGGCTGCAAGACATCCTGCGGGGGCAGATGGGCTTCACGGGGGCCATCTTCAGCGATGACCTGAGCATGGAGGGGGCCAGCGTGGCGGGCAACCATACCCAGGGTGCCATTGCTGCCCTCAATGCCGGGTGCGACATGGTGCTGCTGTGCAACCAGTCGCTCAATGGTGGCAAGGCCGTGGATGAGCTGCTAGACGGCCTGACCAATGCCCTGGCTCGTGGTGAGTGGGAACTGAGCCCCGACAGCGAGGCGCGTCGCCTTGATCTGCTCCCGCAGACGGCGCCCTTCCCATGGGACGACCTGATGCACCTGCCTCAGTATCAGCAGGCGCTTGCCAAGTTGCCACGCTGACGCAGATCTGCCTGTGGGCCAGAGGCGACCCAACTGAGTCGCCTCAGTGATTGCCGTTGGCGTACATTGCATCGATCAGCGCGCGCTGACGCTCCATCACGACCTTGCGTTTCACCTTGAGCGTGGGAGTCAGTTCACCTGCTTCCACGGTGAGTGTGGTGGGCAAGATCGTGAACTTGCGCACCTGGCACACCCGCGTCAATTTGGCATTGACCTGGTCAATCTCTGCCTGTACCTGTGCCAAGACCCGGGGATGGGTGAGCAGCTTGTCGCCGCCGCTGATTCTCTCGTTCTTGGCGAATGCGGCCAGTGCCGCAGCGTCCAGTGTCACCAGGGCGGTCAGGTAGTTGCGCCCGTCACCACACACCACGGCATGCTCGATCATGTGGGTGTCCATCAGCGAAGCCTCGATGTTGCCAGGCGAGATGTTCTTGCCTCCCGAGGTGATGATGAGGTCCTTTTTGCGTCCGGTGATGTAGACGTAGCCATCCTCGTCCACGCGCCCGAGATCACCGGTCAACAGCCAGTCACCGTCCATGGTCTCGGCCGTCGCCTCAGGCTGTCCCATGTAGCCCTTGAACACATTGGGGCCGCGCACCAGCAGTTCACCATCCGGCGCCACGCGAATTTCCATCCCTGGGATCACCCGGCCGACCGAGCCCATGCGTGTGGCACCGTCGAGGTTCATGGTGGACGGCCCACTCACCTCGGATTGCCCATACAACTCCCGTACAACCAGATCCAGCCCGGTAAAGAATGACAGACTCTCCGGGGCAATCGGTGCAGCGCCAGAGCTCAGAATCCGTGCGTGTTGAAAGCCAAGCGCTTCATGTACTTTGCGATAGATGAGGCGTCGTGCCAAACCTTTCTGTAAGGACAACCATGGCCCCACAGGTTGTCCGGCCAGATCTCGCTCATGCCAGGCCCGGCCTACGCCGAGTGCCCTACGCGCCATATGGACCTTGAAGCCGGTGGCAGCCGCCAACTTCGTTTCGATGGCCGCTTGCATCTTCTCCCAGACACGAGGCACCCCGAAAAAGACCGTAGGCTTGACTTCCTTGAGATGGTCACCCAGCGATTCCATGCTGCTGGCGTAGTAAAGCTGAAAACCCGCATGAGCCTGGTTGTGCATGCTGCCCATCTGTTCGGCCGCGTGGGCCATGGGGAGGTAGGAGATCAATCGCTCGTTCTCATTGGCCTCGCAGATCTTGACCATGGTGGTCGCCATCCACCACAAATTGCCCTGACTCAGGGCCACCGCTTTGGATGGTCCTGTCGTGCCCGAGGTGTAAATGAGGGTGCCGATGTCGTCGGGATTTAGCTCGGCCATGCGCGCATCCAAGATCTCATCCGGGACGGTTTGAGACGAGGCCAGGAAACCGGACCACGGCAATTGAGGCAGTGGTAAGTCGGAGGAGGGGGGGCCGTCTTGAACATCACCACCTGGCGCAGGTGGGGCACGCGACCTGCGCAGGCCTGAACGCCCGCCAACCTCTCAGCGTTCTCCACCATCAGCACCTTGGCCTTCGAGTGGTTCAGAACGTAGGCCATGTCGTCGACCGAGCTGGTCCAGTAAATACCAGCAGGCTTGGCGCCAATCGACATGGCCGCAAAAGCGGTGATGGCCCACTCAGGCCGGTTGAAGCTGAGAATGGCAACGGCGTCACCGCGCTGAACGCCCATGCTGATCAGCGCGCGGGCTGCTTGTCGGACCTGTAGGCCGTACTCGCGCCACGATGTCCCTTCCCAACGCTCTGGACCACGCACGAAGTAGGCCGGTTTGTCCGAGAGTCGCGCGGCAGTACGTTGCAGCACCACGGGGGGCGGGACGAAGCCAGCCAAAGGGTCCGTCCGGTCGCTCGCCTTGGCATGAAATGTCTGGCGTTGGATATGCTCGCCGGATGGAATTGCTCGAGAATGGGCCACGCATGCCTCCTTGGGTTTGATTCATTAAAAACCAAGGTGACGTATGCGTCAATTGATTGTCTAATAGGTAAAACCCTTTGGCAGCACAGGCTGGGGGCCCAAATGCGAAAAGCCCGGCCAAGGCCGGGCTCGCGTGACGGAGGGCGAGCCCTCCAGCATCAAGTCGTCAGGCGGAAGCCTGCTCCTCAAAAGGCAGCACGACGTCCTTCAAGTCCTTGCGTGTTTCCACCAGAATCAGAGGGCCCTCGTCCAGTTGAACCGGGGGTTTGCGCTCACGTGGGACATGCACGGCCTTGGGTTCGTTTGCAATGGCCTCTTGAGCGGCGCGGATCTTGTCCGCATCCGAGTTCACCCACTCCAGTCCGGCATTGCGGGCAATCGCCTCCAGATCCGCCAGTGGAAGCACGAACGGTGCCTCCATCATGGTGGCGGGCACCTCGGCTTGTGCGCCAGGATCGGTGCTGGGGGCAATGCTGACCTCGGTCGCAGGAGCTTCCGGTGCCAAGGCCACAGCAACTTCCACAGGAGCCGTCGCAGCCGGGGCTGATGCCTGCGCAACCGTCTCTTCTGTCGCACCGGCCGCGGTCGGTACGTTCAGTGTCGCAGTGCTCACCGCCTCGGTGAGCACGTCAGCACGCATGGCCTCTGCTTCATTCGCCACGCCTTCGGTGCGAGGTGCTCGTTCAGAACGGTTGCGATCACGGCCACCACGGCGGCGGCGTTCGCCTTCTGCGGCCTCGACTTGGTCGACCGGCGCCTGGACAGCGTTCTCGGTGTCCTGACTCCCGGCTTCGGAAGCGTTCAGACCTTCCAGCTGGCCTTGTGCATCATCGCGCTCGGCTCGGCCGCGACCACCACGGCGGCGGCGGCGGCCATTTTCACGTTCAGCTTCCGAGGCGGTGGCACCCTCGACCGACACTTGGTCCGCGGCCAACGCTTGCGCCTCCGCTGCGATGGCCTCACGGTTGATGGCTGTGCGTTCACCATTGCGCTCACCACCGCGACCACCACGGCTGCGGCGGCCACCTTCGCGTGCAGCGTCCTCGGTGCGGGAGGCGTCAACGCCACCTTCTGCATTCACCGGACGGTCTTCGCGTGGCTGGCGACGACCTTGGCGGCCTTCGCCCTTTTCGCCACGCTCACCTTGGCGCTCGCCGCGACGGCCTTCGCCGCCACGTTCACCGCGTTCGCTGCGTTCACCACGTTCGCCGCGGCGTTGACCTTCGCGGCGGCCACGGCCTTGACCCTTGCCAGCATCCTTGGCCTCCTCGGTCGGCGCCACGGTGGGCGCCGTTACCACGGGCGTGGCCTCTGCAGCAGGCGTACCCATGCCGAACAGACGCTTGAGCCAGCCAAAGAATCCCCCCGAAGCCGCTTCAGTGACCGGTGCAGCTGGTGCGTGGGCCACATGCGGAATCTCGACGTTGGCCTCCAGCACCGGCTGGTGCTGGGGCATGGCCATCGGGGCGGGTTGATCCGGCAGCACGCCCTTGATGATGGGCTCCTGCTTGGCCTTGGCCTTTTCGCGACGGGTGATGCCCACCTCGTCGTCCGGCTCCTCGATCATCGAGTAGCTGGTCTGGATGTTTTCCAGACGCGGATCGTCGTGGCGCAGGCGTTCCAGCTTGTAGTTCGGCGTTTCAATGTGCTTGTTGGGGATCAACAGCACGGTCACGCGTTGCTTCAGTTCGATCTTGGTGATCTCGGTACGCTTTTCGTTCAGCAGGAAGGAAGTCACTTCCACCGGCACTTGCACGTGCACAGCGGCGGTGTTGTCCTTCATGGACTCTTCCTGGATGATGCGCAGGATCTGCAGCGCCGACGACTCGGTGTCACGGATGTGGCCAGTGCCGTTGCAACGCGGGCAGGTGATGTGCGAGCCTTCCGACAGGGCTGGGCGCAGACGCTGACGCGACATTTCCAGCAGACCGAACTTCGAGATCGAGCTGAACTGCACGCGGGCACGGTCGGTGCGCAGGGCGTCACGCAGGCGCTGCTCCACCTCGCGGCGGTGCTTGCTGTCCTCCATGTCGATGAAGTCCATGACGATCAGGCCGCCCAGGTCGCGCAGGCGCATCTGGCGGGCGATTTCGTCGGCTGCTTCCAAGTTGGTGCGGAAAGCCGTTTCTTCGATGTCGCTGCCACGGGTCGCGCGCGCCGAGTTCACGTCCACAGAAACCAGAGCTTCGGTGTGGTCGATCACGATGGCGCCGCCCGAGGGCAGGTTCACCGTACGGCTGAAAGCCGTTTCAATCTGGTGCTCGATCTGGAAGCGTGCGAACAGGGCGGCATCGTCGCGGTAGCGTTTGACGCGGTTGGCCGTGTCGGGCATGACGTGCAGCATGAACTGCTTGGCCTGCTCGTAGATGTCGTCCGTGTCGATCAGGATCTCGCCGATGTCGGCGGTGAAGTAATCGCGGATGGCGCGGATGACCAGCGACGACTCCTGATAGATCAGGTAGGCACCCTTGCCAGCCTGGGCCGCATCGTCGATGGCGGTCCACAGCTTGAGCATGTAGTTCAGGTCCCACTGCAGCTCGGCCGGCGTGCGACCGATGCCAGCGGTGCGGGCGATCAGGCTCATGCCCTTCGGGTACTCAAGCTGGTCCATCGCCTCCTTGAGCTCTTCGCGCTCGTCACCCTCGATGCGACGGCTCACGCCACCGCCACGCGGGTTGTTGGGCATCAGCACCAGGTAACGGCCGGCCAGCGAAACGAAGGTTGTCAGGGCGGCGCCCTTGTTGCCACGCTCTTCCTTTTCGACCTGGACCAGCAGTTCCTGGCCTTCCTTGATCACGTCCTGAATGCGGGCCGAGCGAACCTCGACACCTTCCTTGAAATACTGGCGCGAGATTTCCTTGAAAGGCAGGAAACCATGGCGCTCTTCGCCGTAATCGACGAAACAGGCTTCCAGGGAGGGTTCAACGCGGGTGACGACCGCCTTGTAGATATTGCCCTTGCGTTGTTCACGCCCTTCGATTTCGGTTTCGAAGTCGAGCAGTTTTTGTCCGTCAACAATGGCCAGGCGCCGTTCTTCCGGCTGCGTGGCGTTGATCAGCATGCGCTTCATGTGTTCTCCACAATCCAAGCGAGGCCCGACCGGGATGGCGCCAGGCAAACCTCGACTCACCCCTGATCCGAAGATCAGAGGCAGCTTTCATGCACGAGCAACGAGCTAGAACCGTGAAGGAATTGCCTGGGGCCGACAAGACGCGAGAGGCGTCAGGACAGCAAGGGCGCGCGCGCCGAGACTTGGACACGGGCCTGCCGCCATCCAGGCCCATCCAGACAGGCGAGCGCGATGCGCGCTGCGGTCGGCTGGATGGGGAGGAGGGGGGCAGGGGGCGCCGTCAGCCACACATCGCCGCGCACCCAATGCGGCGCGCTCCCTTCCATCCACTGGAAGAAAGCCGGCACAAAGGCGAGGCGATTGAGAAGCTGAATGGGCCAGGACACGTGGGCAGTCACTCGACGCAGATCCCAGCGCGACGTCGGTGACATGTCACCGCGACATCGCTGAGACCCGGAAAACCTTGAATTGGGGTTCGATCTACGTTGGCTCTGACAACCTTGACCTTGAGGCAAAACCACACCTTGGGTGGTTTTCTCCGGCAAGTCGGGGTTGTTGCATCACCATCAATTGGCGGGACACCCCGCCGGGCTTTGTCATGCAGCGCCACCAGATCGGCTCGAAAGGTAAAATGCCTTCTGGTCTTGCCTGTTGGTTGTCGCTGATACCGCACAAGCCATATCAACACACAACGAATTCACAACGTGGCCAAGACCATTATAGGTGCGAAAAACACATCCCGACCGGCAGGGAAAACCTCCGGCAAAACCTCATCTCGCCCTGCGCGGCAAGGGGTGATGGTGCGGGTGACCAAGCCCGCTCCAACTCCGGCCCGGGACCCTTTAGTCGAATTGCCGGCCGCCGTCCAACGCCTCACGATCGACGAGGGCAGCGCCGGGCAACGCCTCGACAACTTCCTCATCAAAGTACTCAAGGGTGCGCCCAAGACCCTGGTCTACCGCATCATCCGCAGCGGCGAGGTGCGGGTCAACAAGGGTCGGGCGGCGGCCGACACCCGTCTGGATATGGGCGACGAGGTGCGCGTGCCCCCCTTGCGTCTGACGGAAAAGAATGACGAGCGGGCCGCCGCGGTACCCGCCCGCGAGTTTCCGGTGTTGTTCGAAGACGATGCCCTGCTGGCCATCAACAAGCCGGCCGGCGTGGCCGTGCACGGGGGCAGCGGCGTGAGTTTCGGTGTGATCGAGCAATTGCGCCGGGCCCGGCCACAGGCGCGCTTCCTGGAGTTGGTGCACCGCCTGGACAAGGAAACCTCCGGGATCTTGCTGGTGGCGAAAAAGCGCAGTGCCTTGACCACCCTGCAGGATGTGTTCCGCAACCGGCAGGTGCAAAAGACCTATGCTGCCTTGGTGATCGGTGGGTGGCCCGCATCCCGCAAGGTCATCGACGTGTCCTTGCACAAATTCCTCACGCCGGAGGGGGAACGCCGGGTCATGGCGGTGAAGGACGAAGACGAAGGGCGTCGCTCCATCAGCCTCGTTCACGTCGTGCAACGTTATGCAGAATTCAGTCTGCTGGACGTCACCATCAAGACGGGGCGCACCCATCAGATCCGCGTGCACCTCCAGCACGAGGGGCACCCCATTGTTGGCGATGACAAGTACGGAGACTTCACCTTGAACAAGGCCCTGGCGCGTGGGCACCTCAGCGAGCCACTGGCCGGGGTGGACCGTCGGCAGTTGCCTGAGGGACGGTTTGCCCGCATGTTTCTGCATGCACGTTATCTGCGCCTGGATCACCCTGTCACTGGCGAGCCTTTGACGCTGGAGGCCCCCTTGCCGGCAGACTGTGCGCAATTGCTGACGGCGCTCGTGCCGTTCGACCCCGCATCCGCGAAAGCCCGAACATGAACTTTTCCGACGATGGTGACCTGCGCCCACGTGCCTACGACCTCATCGTGTTCGATTGGGATGGCACCCTGTTTGACTCCACCGCGCTGATCGTTCGCTCGATTCAGTTGGCGTGTGAGGACATGGGGTTACCGGTGCCGGCCCGTCACGAGGCGGCCTATGTCATTGGCTTGGGGCTGCACGATGCCCTGGCTCATGTGGCCCCGACCTTGCCGCCCGAGCAGGTGCCCGCCATGGGGCAACGCTACCGTCATCACTATTTCCGTCAGCAGGGCGAATTGAGCCTGTTTGACGGCACTGTCGAGTTGCTACAGGCGCTCAAGGCGCGCCACCATTGGCTGGCCGTGGCCACGGGAAAGAGTCGACAGGGTCTCAACGAGGCTCTGACCCACGTCGAGCTCCGAGGCATGTTCGACAGCACTCGGACGGCCGATGAGACGGCGTCCAAGCCCCATCCGCTGATGTTGCAAGAGTTGATGGCCGAGTTCGGTGTAGAGCCTGAGCGCACCCTCATGATTGGTGACACCACCCACGATTTGCAACTCGCGCTCAACGCAGGCACGCACAGTGTCGCGGTCAGCTACGGCGCGCATGAGCCAGCTGCGTTTGGCGACTTTCCCGCTCGTTTCGTTGCCCACTCGACCGCAGAATTGCGTGATTGGTTGCTGCGGCATGCCTGAGTCCTGGGGCGAGCCTGAGTGGCTGTGCGCGTCTGCGGACCTGCGGGAATGCGGGGATGCCGTGATGTTCGAAGTGCTGGAGAACGGGCTGAGCGTTTCGGCTTTTGCGGTGCGATTCCGCTCGGTCGCCGTGGCCTACCTCAACCGATGCGCTCACCTGCCGGCTCAGATGGACTGGCAGCCGGGGCGTTTCTGGGATGTTGAAGGCCGCTACATTGTGTGCGCGATGCACGGCGCGCTGTACGATCCGCCCGACGGCCGCTGCGTTTTGGGGCCTTGCCGTGGGGCGCATCTGACCGCCATCACCCTGACCGAGAAAGACGGGCAGGTCTATTGGTATCCTTCGCAACATCTACAGCCTGTTTTCTGAACAAGCTGTCGCTTGATGCACCATCACCGACCTTTCAGGCCATTTCATGAGCATTGATGACCCCCGCAACCCAGACCTGCCCAAGGCTACCGAGCAAGCCTTGCTGACGCAGTTCGCCCGCGCTTATCTGCAGCAGCAGCGCAGTGAGCAGCGTTGGCGCTGGTTCTGGCGTCTGGTCTGGTTGCTCGTCGCGGCGTCCATCGTCGTTGGAACCCTCCAGACGGTGCCTTCGGCCAAAGCGCCTGTGACTGCGCACACCGCGCTGGTCGAAGTGCGTGGCGCCATCGCGACCGATGCCGAAGCCAATGCGGACAACCTGATGGCCGCACTGCGTAGCGCGTTCGAGGACCACGGCGCTCGCGCTGTGGTCATGCGCATCAACTCGCCCGGTGGCAGCCCGGTGCAGGCGGGCTTGGTGCATGACGAGATCGTTCGTCTCAAAGCGCTGCACAAAAAGAAGATCTACGCAGTGTGCGAGGAGATGTGCGCCTCCGCAGCCTATTACATCGCTGTGGCGGCCGATCAGGTCGTGGTTGACAAGGCTTCCGTGGTGGGATCCATCGGTGTGTTGATGGACGGTTTTGGCTTCACGGGTGTGATGGACAAGATTGGTATTGAACGCCGTTTGATGACGTCCGGTGCCAACAAGGGCATGCTGGACCCATTCTCGCCGCGTGACCCCGTGCAAGAAACCTATGCGCAGGCCATGCTGGATCAAATTCATCGGCAGTTCATCGCGGTCGTTCAAAAGGGACGAGGCCAGCGTCTGAAAGACAACCCTGAGTTATTCAGTGGGCTGTTCTGGAACGGCGAACAGGCCGTCAGCATGGGGTTGGCCGACAGGCTCGGCAGTCTGGATCAGATTGCCCGCGATGAGGTGAAGGCCGAAGACATCATCGACTACACCCAGAAAGAGAATCTGGCTGAGCGTCTGGCCAAGCGTTTTGGTGCCGCTGTTGGCGCAGGCGCCGTGCAGGCCATGCGCGAATCCGTCAGTATTCGCTGACCAGCAGGCTGTTTCAGCCGTCCAACCCCATCACCAGGCGCGTGGCCGCATCCTGAGACAACGTCAGCAGTTGCGCGACGCCGGCGATGTCGTCCTTCAGCGCGGCTTGGGCGTTGGGGGCGTCCCACCCGTTGCGGGAGTGTCTTGCCAGTCGCACGGCCAGCATGACGTTGCGAACCTGGGGGTCGTTTGCGCGGCGCTCATCGGTGCACTTGATGAGCATGTCCGGCAATTGCCACTCGCGCATCAGTTCATGTGCCAACGTGTTCAGTGTGGTGCCCAACACGGCCTTTTGTGCAGCAGCTGATCGCAAGGTTGGATCAGCTTGCTTGAGGTGGTCAATTTCCTTGGCCAATTTCGGGGCGTGACACCACAGCAGCATCTCGGCGAAATCGTGCAGCAGGGCGGCTTCGTAAAGGATGCCTGCGTCCTCATCCTGCCGTCTGATGGCAAAGTTCAGAGAGAAGTTCGCGGCGCGACGCGCGCGGGTGATCACTTTGAGCAGGCCGCTCGCTGCTTCAGGGTCTGATTTGAACCACTCGATGAACGTGGGCGCATTCAAAAAGGTGTTGAAAAAGGGCGAAATGCCCATCATCACGATTGCGCCGGTCAGGGTTTCGGGGGGCTCCACACCCAGTCGCGTGCAGTAGCGCGAAACGTGAGCGATGACCTTCAGCACCATCAGCGGGTTGGCGCCCATGGCATCTGCGAGTGTTCTGGCGTCGACCGTGCCGCGCGTCTCTTCTATTTCGCGCAATTGCTGCAGTTCCACCATGGCGTGTGGCAGAACCGGAATTTCTGCATCTGCCAAGGCGCGCACCCAAGCAGATACGCTGGGTAGGGGGGAGTCGATCATGTGGCAACCTCAAGCCGGTCTGATGTCCTCTTATCCCCCGTTTTCCGCATATTGACAAGCCGGGAAGCCCCGGTGCTTGTCAAATTTTTCACTTTTTGAGGTGAGGCGAGTCAATCACTTGCCGCCGAGCAAAGCCTTCTTCAGGTCGGAGTCGACCGGCGAGTTGCCCAGCCAGATCTTCAGGAGGGCGTTGTAGAAGTCGTCACCAGCGATGTCGCGACCCTTCTGGGTGCCATCCACCAGAACACGCAGGCCCGAGCCGGGAACCAGGTTCATGTGGATGGTGGTGCCCTTCTTGACGGAGCCGAAGCTCTTCATCAGCGAGAGCAGTTCATCAACGCGCGGCTTGAACTTGGCCATTTCGGCGTCGCTGTGGTTCTTTTCGAAGCCGGCGATCATGGCTTCTGCAAACTCTTCACCAGTGAGGTTACGCAGAAGCACGATCTGCATGCCCTTGGCACCCGATTGGGAGATGATGCCAGCGGCGTTGCTGTCCTTCTTGGTCACATACAAACCAGCTGCGTAGACGTCAAACACCATCTTGACGCGGACGCCAGCGCCGTTGAGTTGCAGAGATTGGTTGGCGACCTGGTAGGTGTCACCGAACTTGGCGCCTTTGATTTCGAGGGCCATGGCGGGCAGGGCTGCGGCCAAGGCGGTGCTCAGGATCAGGGCGCGGGCAAAGGATTTCATGGTTTCTCCGGGAAATACGCTGGATCCACGACCCAGCAAGATACATGTGACAAAGATTGTGGCCCCGTGTTGACGCACGTATCCATCGGGATATCACCTTGGTTTCTCAGAAAAATTGTCCGAAATTGTGTTGCGGCGTGGCGATATTGCCGCACGGTTTCCCCGGTTCTGAGGATGACATGGCGCAGAATGTCGACTCCAAAGAGTTCAGGGTTTCTACTTCTGCGAGACGGATGCATGTCCTTTCTGGTTATTGACATAGGCAATACGCGCCTGAAGTGGGGCCTGTACGCAACGCCTGCGCCGGGTTCCGAGTTGTTGGCGCACGGTGCCGTGGTACTGGAGGACATTGATTACCTCTGGGACCTGTACTGGAAAAATCTGATGCACAAGCCCACCGGCATGCTGGGTTGCGTGGTGGCGGGTGAGGCCATCAAGCGTCGTGTCGAAGAGCAGTTGGTCGAGGGCTGGGGGTTGACGCCGCGATGGGTCTCGTCCAGCAAGGAGGCCGGTGGCGTGATCAACAGCTATGAGCATCCTCAGCGGCTGGGGTCAGATCGCTGGGCTGCGATCATTGGGGCGCGCCAGCATGCGCTGCGCACTCACCCGGACCATGTGCCTCCCGTGCTTGCCGTGATGGTGGGTACGGCCGTGACCGTGGATGCCGTGGATGCGGCAGGACGTTTTCTTGGTGGCTTGATCCTGCCCGGCTTTGGCTTGATGTACCGTGCTTTGGAGAGCGGCACAGCGGGTCTCAAGGTACCCACTGGGGAGGTGCGAGACTTCCCGACCAACACCAGTGATGCGCTGATGAGTGGTGGTACCGACGCCATTGCTGGCGCCATCGAGCGCAGTCTGCGCCGCCTGCAGGCTCACACAGGGGAGCCCCCCCTGCTGATCATGTCGGGCGGTGCCGTGTCACGCTTGTCTCATGTGATCGAGCTGCCAGCTCTCGTCGTGGAAAACCTCATCTTCGAGGGCTTGCTGACGCTGGCATCCGCCATCACAGAATGAAGCGAGAGAGGTCCTCGTTGCGGGCGAGTTCGCCCAGGCGTTGATCGACCTCGGCAGCATCGACCACATGGGTCTGTCCACCCAGGTCCGGCGCTTGGAAGGACAGTTCATCGAGGAGTCGCTCCATCACCGTGGACAGGCGGCGTGCGCCGATGTTTTCGGTGCGCTCGTTCACCTCGAATGCAATCTGAGCCAGGCGCTGGATGGCCTCAGGGGTGAAGTCGAGGGTCACGCCCTCCGCCGACAGCAAAGCCTGATACTGTTTGATCAGGCTCGCGGTGGGTTGGGTGAGGATGGCCTCGAAGTCCTGCACTGAAAGCGAGGACAGCTCCACCCGAATCGGGAAGCGTCCTTGCAATTCCGGGATCAGGTCGCTGGGCTTGCTGAGGTGGAAGGCACCCGAGGCGATGAAAAGGATGTGGTCGGTCTTGACCATGCCGTACTTGGTCTTGACCGTGGTGCCCTCGACCAGAGGCAGCAGATCGCGCTGCACGCCCTGACGCGACACCTCGGCGCCGCTGCCATCGGCGTTGCGGCTGGCCACTTTGTCGATCTCGTCAATGAAGACGATGCCGTTTTGCTCGGCGCGCTCCAGCGCTTTGGCGCGGATGTCATCTTCGTTGAGCAACTTGGCGGCTTCTTCCTCGATCAGCTGGGTGCGGGCTTCGGCCACCGTCACCTTGCGTGACTTGCGGTTTTGCTGCCCGATCTGCGAGAACATGCCGCGCAGTTGCTCCGCCATGTCTTCCATGCCGGCCGGGCTCATGATCTCGACGGCCGGCGCCTTGGCGTCGCTCAGTTCGATCTCGATCTCCTTGTCATCGAGTGCGCCTTCGCGCAGGCGCTTGCGCATCACCTGACGCGCGGTGTTATCAGCTGGTGGAGCGCTGATACCGAAATCCGTACGGGGGGGCGGAACCAGCACATCAAGGATGCGGTCTTCGGCCGCATCTTCGGCGCGGGCCCGCTGGGCCTGCATCTGGTGTGTGCGCTCCTGCTTGACGGCGCTCTCCACCAGGTCGCGAATGATGGTGTCCACGTCCTTGCCCACATAGCCCACTTCGGTGAACTTGGTGGCCTCGACCTTGATGAACGGCGCATCGGCCAGCTTGGCCAGGCGGCGGGCGATCTCGGTCTTGCCCACGCCGGTGGGGCCGATCATCAGGATGTTCTTGGGTGTGATTTCGCTGCGCAGCTTCTCGTCGACTTGCTGGCGGCGCCAGCGGTTGCGCAGGGCAATGGCGACAGCGCGCTTGGCATCGTGCTGACCGATGATGTGTCGGTCGAGTTCGCTGACGATTTCTCGGGGTGTCATGCTCATGGTGTGCTCAGCCCAGCGTTTCGATGGTGTGGTTCTGATTGGTGTAGATGCACAGGTCGCCGGCAATCTCCAGCGACTTCTTGACCATGACGGCCGCATCCAGCTCGGTGTTGGCCACCAGGGCCCGCGCGGCGGCCTGCGCATAGGCGCCTCCCGAACCAATGGCGATGATGCCGTGCTCAGGCTCCAGGACATCGCCATTGCCGGTGATGATGAGCGATGTTTCGCGGTCGGCCACCGCCAGCATGGCTTCGAGCTTGCGGAGCACGCGATCGGTGCGCCAGTCGCGTGTCAACTCAACGGCTGCGCGGGTGAGGTGGCCTTGGTGCTTTTCCAGTTTGGACTCAAAGCGCTCAAACAGGGTGAAGGCATCCGCAGTAGCGCCTGCAAAACCGGCCAATACCTGGTCACGGTAGAGGCGGCGTACCTTGCGAGCCGAGGCTTTGACGACGATGTGGCCCAAGGTGACTTGGCCATCGCCGCCCATGGCGACTTGCCAGCCAGTGGGGGTCTGGCGCCGGATGCTGACGATGGTGGTGCCGTGGTAGGAGTCCATGACGCGTAGCGGAGTTCAGTGAACTACGTTACATGCGGTCAGGCTTGGCCAATTCAAGGTGGCGCCCGTGTAAAGAGCGCACCTGTGTGACGATCACACCGTCTGAAGCTTGACGTGAGCGTGCTCGTTGATCCCCATGGCATCGAAGAACAGGGCGATGAGGCGGTGCGGGTTGTTGAAAATCACGGTGCGGTTCTCACCGCGCCGCGCCAGCACCCAGTTGAGGAGGTCGCCTGCAGCGATGAAATCGACGCGCAGCAAGTGCTGGCAATCAACTTCCAGCGAGACGCTGGCGCCCAGTTGGCTGTCAAGTTGTGTCAGCGTGCTGCTGATGTCGCCGACCAGTTGTCCGGAGAGATTCAGCGCAGCCACCTGCACAAACTCGACTTCATTGTGGAACTGGGATTCGACGAAGCTGGTGATAACTTTGGAGACGTGCGTGAGTGGGCGGGTTTGCGGGCTGACGCCATCGTTGCTCAGGCGGACCTTGCAAGCCGTGGGCTCCCAGGAGGGCGGCGACAGTTCGTAGGTGACGCAGTAGTCGATGGCCACCTCATCAAACTGGATGGGGTTATTGCACATCCGCAGCACGTCCAGGTGCAGCATCCAATAGGCCGGATCTACGCTGCGGCTCCCGGTTGGTGCCAAATCGCCGAGCACATGCAACAGCTGATCAGTACCCAGCCAGTGAAGTTCGATCGGCTCGCGGGCCCATTGTCGAATGAGTTGGCCGAGATGGTCGGCGCCTTCCGGCGTCAGGTTGTGGACCCTGCTCCAGTCCATGACCCAGGGGCGTGGCAGCTGCAAAATCTCCGTTCGCAACTGAGACACGGCGTCGCCATCGATGTTCTCGGGTGCAATCCAGCCATGCGCGGGTTCGGGTGGTGCCGCAGGTGAGTCAGCAGTGACGCTGGCCGCGGCCCCGTCGGTCGAGGCTGGCTTGGCGGTGGCGGGCTTCTGCTGCGCCAGGAAGCTAGCCACCTTGTCTGGCAGCGAGTACCACTGAGGGGCCGACAGGCCGAATTTTTGCGCAAAGGTGACCGCGAGGTTGTCAAACTGCTGCGGCAGGTCGAGGGCGCGGTAGTAGTCGAACAGCGCCATCCAAGTTTCAGTGTGGTCGTGTCTCGCTGCACCTGGCTGAATCAGGTCAAGGAGACAGCGTTCACATTGCTCGAAGTCTGCGTTGGCAAACGCGATGACCGCCTCGTCAAGCTCCGGGTCGTGCACCATTTCGGCCACATGGAAGTCTTGCTGAGGCATGAAACCGCTGGCAGCCAGCAAAGAGGAAGATGCGGGCTGGGCGACCGCAGTGGGCGCAGTCGTTGATGCTGGAGCGGTGTCTGGCGTCGGTGACGCTGGCGGAACCAAATCCAGCGCAATGGCGATGTCCGTTGACAATCCCGCTGCCTGCGTTGGACGTGCCGCTGCTGCGCTGTCCGCTGGCTGTCCGAAGTCGAGCGGCAAAGTCGGGACGTGGACAGGGGGCTTGGGTGTCGTGCGCGTGCTGCCAGCGCCCACCATCTGCTGCTCGATCTCGTCGATCTTGGCTTTGACCGCAATGTCGGACGGGGCGCCGTTGGTGTGAGGCCGCGAGTCTGGGTCGAGGTTGGAGGGTGTGTTGAGCGCCAGCGCCGCGTCGGCACTGAGTCCTTCACGGCGGATCTTGCGGAGCATGTCGAATTCGCGCTTGCGCACGAAGTCGTTGCGCCGCTTGCGTTCGATCATCGCCTTGATCTCGGACTTGGCGTACTCGCTTTCGCCTGCGTCAGCGTCTTGCGTGTCCAGCGAAGACCACTCGGTCGTCGGGTTGGCGACAAAACGCACCACCTTGCGGAAAAAACCACCGGTTTCCTTGCTCATGATGCGAGTATGCCCTCCCTGTTCACTGTCGGGTGTCCTCTGCGCTCAGTCCCCGAACATCTTTTGCTTGAGTTCGCGACGTTGTTGCGCTTCGAGTGACAAAGTGGCGGTAGGGCGAGCCAGCAGTCGTCCCAAGCCGATGGGCTCACCGGTCTCGTCGCAGAAACCGTACTCGCCGGACTCGATGCGGGCGATGGATTGCGAGATCTTCTTGAGCAGCTTGCGTTCGCGGTCGCGGGTGCGCAATTCCAGGGCATGCTCTTCTTCGATCGTGGCGCGGTCAGCCGGATCGGGCACGATGGAGGTGTCTTCACGCAAGTGCTCGGTGGTTTCGCCCGCGTTGGACAGCAGGTCGGCCTTCTGGGCCTCCAGAACCGTGCGGAAGTACTCCAGCTGCTTGTCGTTCATGTACTCCGACTCAGGCATGGCCAGCAACTCGGCTTGGGTCAGGTCACGACCAGCTTTGTTCTTCCAGGCGTTGGCGAGTTTGGGGTCAACCTTGGTGGCGTTAGTGGGCATGTTCTCTGATGGACTGATGTGCGACGACGAGCGTCCTGGCGCCACAGATGTGGCAGCGGTGGTGACCGCGTTTGTCAAGGCCGGCGTACGGGCGCAACACCATGGCCGTGGCCTTGACTTCAGTTCGGTGTGCGCTTTCCGTCAAGACAGATCCTGATGGGAAGCGCGCGGATTGTAGCGATGCTTGAGGACAGATTTCACCAGACTATCCCTCAAGTGTTCGCAGACGTTACGCGAGGCACTGATCCAGGCCGGCTTTGAACAGGTCCTGGGGCAATTCAATGCCGATGAATACCATTTTGCTGATCTTGGGTTCACCTGCCGCCCATTTCGGCCCGACGTCACTGCCCATGAGTTGGTGCACCCCTTGGAAAACCACTTTACGATCCATGCCGGAAACGTGCAGCACGCCTTTGTAACGCAGCATGCGGGGGCCGTAAATCTGCACCATCGAGCCGAGGAAATCTTCCAGCTTGGTGGCGTTGAAGGGCTTGTGGGATTTGTAGACGAAGGACTTCACGTCATCGTCGTGGGCATGGTGGTGTGGGTGGTGGCAGGCCTCACCGTCTGCGTGGTCATGGCCGCAGTCGTGGCTGTGTTGGTGACCGTGATGGCTGTGTGCATCGTCCTTCAGGAAGTCGGGGTCGATGTCCAATTTGGCATTCAGGTTGAAGCCCTTCAGGTCAAACACTTCGGCAATCGGCACTTCCCCGAAATGCACGCGCTTTTGGGGTGCGCGCGGATTCATGTGCTTGATGCGGTGGGCCAGGGCATTTGCTTCGTCTTCGGTGACCAGATCGGTTTTGCTGATGAAAATCTGGTCGGCAAAACCCACTTGGCGGCGTGCTTCCTGGCGCTGGTCGAGTTGCTGTTCACCGTGCTTGGCATCGACCAAGGTCAGGATGGAGTCGAGCAAGTAAAGCTCGGCAATCTCGTCGTCCATGAAGAAGGTTTGCGCGACAGGGCCGGGATCGGCCACGCCGGTGGTTTCGATCACCACGCGTTCGAAATTCAGGGTGCCTGCCTTGCGCTGCTTGGCCAGGTCGGCCAAGGTCTCGCGCAAATCTTCCCGGATGGTGCAACAGACGCAGCCATTGCTCATCTGAACAATGTGCTCCTCGGTGTCGGCCACCAGAATGTCGTTGTCGATGTTTTCTTCGCCGAATTCGTTCTCGATCACAGCGATGCGCTGGCCGTGGGCTTCGGTGAGGACGCGTTTGAGCAGCGTGGTCTTGCCGCTGCCCAGAAAACCGGTGAGGATGGTGACAGGAATCAGGCTCATGAGCGCAGTGTAGTCTTGACGCCCCGGATGCAGGGGCAGTAATGCAGGGATGTGGGCCGGAATTCTTCCGACCATGGGGTATTCTTGCAGCATATCAACCACGACACCGCTCCTGTGTCCGATTCCCCTCCTAGTCGCCCGCCGCGAGGCGACCGACCCCACGCTTCCGCCGCACGGCGGGACAAAGACCACCGTAGCCTGTTTGTTCGTTTGGTGGAGTTCATCTCCCCCGGGCCGGATACGACGGCTGAACTGATCGAGACCCTGGCCGATGCCGAGCATCGCGAGTTGATCGAACCCGAATCTCGGGTGATGCTCGAGGGGGTGATCCGCATGGCAGGCATGACGGTGGCCGATGTGATGGTGCCCGTGCGTCGCATGGACATGCTTGACATCGACGCACCCTACGAAGAGTTGCTGGCCCAGATCATTGAGGACGGTCACTCTCGCTTTCCTGTGTATGAGGGCGAGCGAGACAACATCATCGGCGTGCTCATGTCCAAAGATTTGCTCAAGCTGCAGCGTGCGCCAGAGTTGAATCTGCGCACCTTGCTGCGACCTGCTGTCTTTGTCCCTGAATCCAAGGGGCTCAACGAGTTGTTGCGTGAGTTCCGATCTAACCGCAGCCATTTGGCGATGGCCATCGACGAGTTCGGCATGACATCGGGGCTGGTCACGATCGAGGATGTCCTGGAAGAGATCGTTGGCGAGATTGAGGATGAGTTCGATGAAGAAGATCGGCAGTCGAGCATCTTCACACTGGCTGACGGGAGTCAACGTGTCGCCGGTGATGCCTTGATTGATGCTGTCAATGAGGTGTTCGGGACCCAGCTGCCCGATGACGAGTTCGAGACCATTGGCGGCTTGGTGGCCCATGAGCTGGGCCGGGTGCCGCGGCGAGGGGAGTCCGTCGACGTGGGCGGGTTACGGTTTTTCGTGATGCTGGCCCGCGGCGGCGCAGTGCGTTGGTTCAAAGTGACGCGTGCGCCCGATGCTGCACAGGCGGTTGAGGCTGGATGAGTGCGCCTGGTTCGCTGAAGGTGTGGCCATTTTGGGCCTCCTTGATCGGGGGGGCACTGCACGCGCTTTCTCTGTCGCCTTGGTGCGCTCAGATGGGGCACTTGGCGCCGCCGCTCTTGCAAACGCTGGCCCTGCTGATCCTCTTGGCAAGCTTGGCGCGCCAGTCGGGTCCACGCGGGGCGGCGCTAGCGTGCTGGGTGTACGGCACGGTCTGGTTACTCGGGGCGACTGGCTGGATGTTTGTCAGCCTGCACGATTTTGGGGGCTTGCCTGCCTGGATGGCGGTGGTGGCCGTCGCATTGTTGTGTGCGGCCTTGTCGTTGTATTTGGCTTGGGCCGGTTGGGCATGGGGGCGTTGGCGAACTGGCGTGATTGGGGTGGACGCTGGCTTGTTTGGCGCCCTGTGGCTGCTGGCCGAGTTGGCGCGGGCGCTGGTGTTCACGGGTTTTCCGTGGGGTGCGAGTGGTTATGGTCTCTTGGACACACCGTTGCGACACTTTGCACCTTGGCTGGGCGTTTATGGAATGGGGTGGGTATGGGCCACCCTGTGCGCTTGGGTTCTGTGGTCTGCCAATGCCGCTCGAGAACGGCGGCTGAGTCGTTGGGCGCCTCTGGGCTTGGTTGTGGTGCTCACGACCGTCGGGGCATGGTGGAGCGGTGTCAGCTACACCCGCGAGGTCGGGCAGCCTCTGAGGGTGACTTTGCTGCAAGGTAATGTCCCGCAGGACGAGAAGTTCAGCCCTGAACGTCAGGTTGAGATGCTGGTGTGGCATGCCCGCCAATTGCTGGCAGCTCGCGGCGATCTGGTGGTGGCGCCTGAAACCGCCATCCCTTTGTTGCCGAGTCAGTTGCCTGAAGCGTATTGGTCACAGATCCAATCTGCTTTCGAGCGTGATGGGCGACATGCCCTGATCGGTGTTCCCTTGGGTGATTTCACCGTGGGCTATACCAATTCCGTGGCGGGTTTGTCGTCGGACACGGCTCGCTTGCCTGGGCAGATGTATCGCTATGACAAACATCACCTCGTGCCGTTCGGTGAGTTCATTCCCACAGGATTCCGCTGGTTTGTGCGGATGATGAACATTCCCCTCGGTGATTTTTCGCGTGGACCCTTGGCCGCGCCGTCGTTTGAGGTGAAGGGGCAGCGGGTGGCGCCCAATATTTGCTACGAAGATTTGTTTGGCGAGGAGATTGCCGCCCGGTTCGTGCAAGCCGATCGGGCGCCCACCATTTTGGCCAACGTGAGCAACCTCGCCTGGTTTGGTGAATCGGTTGCCATCCATCAGCATTTGCAGATTGCCCGTTTGCGCTCCTTGGAGTTTCAGCTGCCCACCATTCGTGCCACGAACACTGGCGCCACGGTGGTGATCAATCACCAAGGCGAGGTGACGGCTGCTCTGGCGTCCAACATGCGCGGAAGCCTGCAAGCCGACGTGCAGGGCATGAGCGGCGTCACGCCTTATGCCTGGTGGGCCGGTCGCTGGGGGCTGTGGCCTCTGATTGGTCTGGGCTTGCTGTGGGTTGGTGCTTCAGCAATCTGGGGCCGGCGGCGGGCCGAGGGCGCAGGCATTTAATAGAATCGTGCTTTTGCGTTTTGTCTTTTCACAGGGCAGGGCGCGAGACCATACATCCATGACACCCCTGGTGACGCTGCGGTCCACGTGGCTCTGCGCACCCAACAAGGCAACAACATGCTGACTTTCCAGCAATTGATTCTGCGTTTGCAAAGCTACTGGGATGCCCAGGGCTGCGCGCTGCTGCAACCTTACGACATGGAAGTGGGGGCCGGAACCAGTCATACCGCCACTTTCCTGCGTGCTCTGGGTCCTGAGCCCTGGAAGGCCGCCTATGTGCAGCCCAGCCGTCGTCCCAAAGATGGCCGTTATGGCGAGAACCCCAACCGTCTGCAGCACTACTATCAGTATCAGGTGGTGCTCAAGCCGGCTCCGGCCAACATTCTGGAGCTCTACCTGGGCTCGCTGGAGGCGTTGGGTTTTGATCTCAAGAAGAACGATATCCGCTTCGTGGAAGACGACTGGGAGAACCCCACTCTGGGCGCTTGGGGGCTGGGTTGGGAGGTGTGGCTCAACGGCATGGAAGTGACCCAGTTCACCTACTTCCAGCAGGTCGGCGGCATTGACTGCAAGCCCATCACCGGCGAGATCACGTATGGTCTGGAGCGTCTGGCCATGTATCTGCAAGGTGTCGAGAGCGTGTACGACCTGGTCTACGCACCGGGCGTGAAGTATGGTGACGTGTTCCATCAGAACGAGGTTGAACAGTCCACCTACAACTTCGAGCACAGCAACGTTGAGTTCCTGCTGGACGCCTTCACCAACTACGAAACCCAGGCCAAGTACCTGATGGAGCAGCAGTTGGCCTTGCCAGCCTATGAGCAGGTGCTCAAGGCGGCTCATACCTTCAACCTGCTGGATGCTCGTGGCGCCATCTCCGTGACCGAGCGCGCTGCCTACATCGGCCGCATCCGTAACCTGGCCCGCGCCGTGGCGGCCAGCTACCTCGACAGCCGCGCCCGTCTGGGCTTCCCGATGGCCCCCAAGGCCTGGGCTGACGAAGTCATTGAACAACTGAATAAGAAAGCAGCCTGAGCATGAGCACCGCCAACCTCCTGGTTGAACTGTTTGTAGAAGAGCTGCCCCCCAAAGCACTCAAGAAGTTGGGCGAGTCCTTCGCCACTGTTCTGGCAGATAGCCTCAAGGCACAGGGGCTGGCCCCTGCCGACGCCGTGGTGACGCCCTTTGCGTCGCCACGCCGGTTGGCCGTGCATGTGAGTTCGGTGGCTGCGAAGGCCGCTGATCAGGCCGTCCAACAGAAATTGATGCCTGTGAGCGTGGCGCTGGACGCCAGCGGCCAGCCCGCTCCAGCCCTGCTCAAGAAACTGGCATCGATGGGCTTAGGCGCCGACGTGGTGCCGCAACTCAAGCGCGCTCCCGATGGCAAGGCAGAAGCCTTGTTCCTCGACAGTGTCAAGCCAGGCGCAGTGCTGGCCGAGGGGCTTCAAAAAGCTCTGGAGGACAGCCTGGCCAAGTTGCCCATCCCGAAGGTCATGACCTATCAACTGGAGCAAGGCGAGGGCGCCGACTTCCAGCCGGGGTGGAGCAGCGTGAATTTTGTGCGTCCAGCCCACGGTCTGGTTGCGCTGCACGGCGAGCAAGAGGTGCCGGTTTCCGTGTTGGGCTTGAAGTCTGGCCGTGCCACCCAGGGTCATCGTTTTGAGGCCCGTGTCAGCCCGGTGATCCTGAAGACAGCCGACACCTATGCAGAGCAACTGCAGCATGAGGGCGCCGTGATCGCCAGTTTTGCTGAGCGCCGTGCCGAGATCGTGCGTCAGTTGAATGCGGCAGCTGCCAAGGCTGGCAGTGGCCTGAGTCCCATTGAAGACGAGGCCCTGCTGGATGAGGTGACCGCTCTGGTTGAGCGCCCGAACGTGCTGACCGGTCGCTTTGAGGAGGCCTTCCTTGACGTGCCGCAAGAGTGCCTCATCCTGACGATGAAGGCCAACCAGAAGTATTTCCCGCTGCTGGATGCCTCTGGCAAGCTGACGAACCAGTTCCTGATTGTCAGCAACATCAGTCCGGAAGATCCGAGCGCGGTGATCGGTGGCAACGAGCGCGTGGTCCGTCCGCGCCTGGCTGATGCCAAGTTCTTCTTTGATCAAGATCGCAAGAAGACCCTGGAGTCCCGCGTGGCTGGCCTTAACAAGGTGGTGTACCACGGCAAGCTGGGCACCCAGGGCGAGCGCGCGGAGCGCGTGCGCACCATCGCCCACGCGATCGTCAGCCAGTTGCGCCTGGGTACGCTGCCATACACGGTAGATGTCAAGGCCCACTTTGACGTGCTCGACAGCAAGGCCCAGCAGGCCGCGCTGCTGGCCAAGACCGACCTGCTGACCGACATGGTTGGCGAGTTTCCCGAGCTGCAAGGCATCATGGGCGGCTACTACGCTCGCCACGAAGGCCTGCGCGACGGTGTGGCCATCGCCATCGAAGACCATTACAAGCCCCGCTTTGCCGGTGATGCGCTGCCACGCAACAACACGGGCACCGTTGTGGCCCTGGCCGACAAGCTCGAAACCCTGGTCGGCTTGTTCGGCATTGGTCAGTTGCCCACGGGCGACAAGGACCCGTTCGCGCTGCGCCGCCATGCGCTGGGCGTGATCCGCATCCTGATCGAAAAGAACCTGCCGCTGGACTTGCCGGCCTTGGTTCAGGCCGTCTTGCCGGCCTTCGGTGAGTTGATCAGCAATCCCGCCGAGCATCTGCTGGTGTTCTTCTCTGACCGTTTGGCCGTGTCGCTGCGTGAGCAGGGCTACAGTGCCCAAGAGGTCGATGCCGTGCTGGCGCTGCAACCGGCCCGACTGGGTGAGGTGCCACGTCGCCTGGCCGCCGTGCGTGCGTTCGCTGCTTTGCCTGAGGCCACAGCCCTTGCTGCAGCCAACAAGCGCGTCGGCAACATCCTCAAGAAGGCTGACACCCAGGTCGAGGCCAATGTGGACGAAGCGCTGCTGCAGGAAGCGGCCGAGCAGGCCCTTTACGCCGCATTGAAAGCCGTGGCACCGCAGGCGCAGGCTGCGTTTGAGCAAGGTGACTACACCGCGTCTTTGCAGGCTTTGGCCGCGTTGCGGACACCGGTTGATGCGTTCTTCGATGGGGTCATGGTCAATGCCGAAGATGCGGCGTTGAAGGCCAATCGCTTGGGGCTGCTGGCCACCTTGCACCAGGCCATGAACCAGGTCGCCGACATCTCCAGACTGGCGGCTTGATCTGAGCGGACGCAGCCACCACCACCCCGGAGAGGCCATGAAACTCGTCATCCTCGACCGCGACGGCACCATCAATCACGAACGGGAGGACTACATCAAGTCGCCCGAAGAGTGGGTGCCGTTGCCCGGGTCGCTGGAAGCGATCGCTCGCCTCAACCACGCGGGGTGGCACGTGGTGGTGGCCACCAACCAGTCCGGGATTGGTCGCGGCTTGTTTGACATGGTGGCGCTCAACGCCATGCATGCCAAGATGAATCAGTTGCTCGCCCGAGTGGGCGGGCGTGTCGAGGCCGTGTTTTTCTGCCCGCATACCCCGGAGGACCATTGCACCTGCCGCAAGCCCATGCCGGGGCTGTTTCAGATGATCGGGCAGCGCTTTGGACGCAGTCTGGACGGCGTGCCCATGGTTGGCGATCTCCCTCGTGATGTGCTGGCCGCCCAATCGGTGGGGTGTGAGCCCCACCTCGTGCGCACAGGGCAGGCGGCAACCATGCCCGAATCGGAGTTGCAGGCCTTGCGTCAGCAAGTTCCAGGTTTGACCATTCATCCGAACCTGTCCGCCTTTGCAGACTACCTGATCCTGCGTGAGCGCCGTGTTCAGGGTGAAGACAGCCCGGTGTCTACCCACACCGGAGAAATCCGTTGACGCCTGATCACCCCGCTCAGTTGGGTTTGTGGGGAGATTCGCCTGCGCGCGAGGCGGCGCAAGACACCTTGGCGACCTGTCCCACGCATGAGCAACTGGCGATGGCGCATTTTCGCCATCCGCAGGCTGAACGCGAGATCGTACTCGGTAAAGCCGTGGTGGCCTACGCGGTGCAGCGCGCGCGGCGGCGTAGCATCGGGATGGTCGTGGGGGTCGAGGGGCTCACGGTCCGGGCACCTCGCTGGGTGGCTTGGGCAGACATTGAAACGGCCTTGCGCGCCAAGGAGCGGTGGATATGCAAGAAGCTGAGTGAGCAGCGTGAGCGAGCTCATCGCCAACAGGCTGCGCGCATTGAGTGGTGCGAAGGCGTGTCCGTGCCATTCCTGGGGGAGTCGGTGGTGGTGGTGCTGGAGCCGGGCCTGAGAACGCCAATCCTGAGGGATGGGCATGCCACCCAGGCTGGCTTGCCCGGTGCTGCGCAACGTGCTTTGCACATCGGCTTACCCCATGCGTCGCCGCCTGAGAGCATCCGTGATGCGGTGTTGGCCTGGATGCGTCAGCATGCGCGCAGCCACTTCAGTGCAAGGGTGCAGCATTACGCAGAGCGCTTGCAGGTGCGTGTGACACGCATTGCCTTGTCCTCAGCACGGACACGCTGGGGAAGTTCCAGTGTCGATGGCTCCATCCGCTTGCATTGGCGCCTCATCCATTTCAGCCCGACCATCATCGATTACGTGGTGGCGCATGAGTTGGCGCATCTTCATGAAATGAACCACAGCCCGCGCTTCTGGGCGGTGGTCCGCTCCGTCATGCCGGAATACGAGCACGCACGCGAACAGTTGCGGCATGTCATCCTCCCCGAATAGCGCTTTCGCATGGGGATGACTGCCGTGCCGGTCGGGAGAGTCACACGGCTTCAAAGCGCCAGATGCCCTCGCTGTCTTGCCAGCGGCGCACCTGTCCCAGGTGCCAGAGGTGGTTGAGGTGTGCCACGGCCTCGCCCATTGCAAACGTGGTCTGGTGCAGATCCAGGCTGCGCTGGAACAGGATGGGCAGCATGTCGGCTGCGGTGCACGGGGCCTTGCGGCACGCTGTCATGACATCGTGCAGGCGATCGCGATGATGGTCCTCCAGTTGCCGGATGCGTGTGTGGATGCCCGTGAATGGCAAACCATGTGAAGGCAGAGCCAAGGTATCGGTCGGTAACGCCTTCATGCGCTCCAGTGATGACAGGAACAGGCCCAGGGCATCTGCTTCCGGCTCCATGTCGGTCACGCTCACGTTGGTCGAAATGCGAGGCAGCAACATGTCTCCCGAAATCAGGATCCCGTCACGCTCGTTGTACAAAGACATGTGCTCTGGAGCGTGGCCGTAGCCTGCGAGGCAAGTCCAGTTTCGCTCGCCGATCTGAACATGCATGCCATCCATCAAACGGCGATATGCGTAAGGGACATCGGGGACCATCGAAGCATAGTAGCCACCCCGCTCGCGAATCTTGGCCATGCCTTCCGGGTGGTGCAGTCCGTGACTCTGGAAGTAGTCAGCTGCGCGGTCCCCGCCGTAGCCGCTCGTTTCGCGACTGGCCAAGGTGGCGGCCAGGTGATCCGCAGCGCTCATCCACAGGCGAGCGGGTTCCTTGCCACTGAAGTGCTCAATCAGCCACTGCGCGTTGCCGACATGGTCCGGATGCATATGGGTCACCAACATGCGGCCGAGCGGCTTGCCGGCCAGTTCGCCCGTCCACAGCGTGTGCCAGAGTGTCCGAATCGCCTCTGTGGCCACGCCGGCATCGATCACGGTCCATTTGGGGCATCCATCCAGCACGTCATCGAGTGCCCACAGGTTGATGTGGTTGAGCGCGAAGGGGAGGGGCATGCGTACCCAATGCACACCCGGTCGCAGCGTGAGCGTGTGACCTGGGTGTGGCAAGGTGTCGCCCCATGGGTAGTTCAGGGTGGGGTGATCTGTCGTGGTGGCGGCCATGTTGGAGGTCTGTCGTTCAGCGGGGCAGAGAAATGAATTGTGACGTCATTGCGCCTGATCGATGTCCGATAAATGGATTGGGGTGGGGCGCAATCCGTGGCTCAGGGTGTCTACACTCTGGGTATGAACCTTGATCATCTGTTTGAAAGCAACCGCGCGTGGGCGCGGGACGTAGAGCGTCGCACCCCTGGTTTTTTCTCGCGACTTCAGCAGCAGCAGTCCCCAGAGTACCTGTGGATTGGCTGCAGTGACAGTCGTGTGCCTGCCAACGAAATCTGTGGCGTGCTACCCGGTGAAATGTTCGTCCATCGCAACGTGGCGAACGTGGTGGCGCACTCCGATCTCAACTGTCTGTCGGTGATGGAGTTCGCCATCGACATGCTCAAGGTCAAGCACATCATGGTGGTGGGTCACTATGGTTGTGGTGGGGTACGTGCCGCCATGGATGATCTGCGTATCGGCATCGTGGACAACTGGATCCGTCACGTCAAGGATGTGCGCAACAGCCACTTGGACTGGTTGAACACCGTGCCCGAGGGCTCCATGCGCTACGACGCCCTGTGTGAACTCAATGTGCTGCAGCAGAGCTTCAATGTATGTCAGACCACGATGGTTCAAGACGCTTGGGCTCGCGGTCAGGAAATCGTCGTACACGGCTGGGTCTATGGGATTCAGAATGGTCTCATCAATGACCTGCGCATGTCAGTCAAGAGCAGCGATGACGTTGTGCCCGCCTATGAGAAGGCTGTGGCCCAATTGCGTGATCGTTACGCCGCATTGGCGGCATCTTTGTCTTCCCAGTGAGGTTGTCAATGGACCGCAGCGCCATGTTTCCGCAACAGCTGACCGATCCGCGCGTGTTCGAGATTGCGCGGGCCTTGCTGGATGGATTTGATCGTCACTACAAGATCTTCAGTGAAACCAGCGCGCAGTCCAAGCGACGATTCGAAGAGGCCGATTGGCACGGTCAGCAGACTGCCCAGCGCGTCCGCATCGAGTTCTACGACCTGCGGGTGAAGGAAGCGGTCGAGCGGCTGGAGAATGATTTTGGAGCGAGCACCCTGCCGATGGAGGTGTGGCACCAGATCAAGCTCTTCTACATCGGCTTGCTCACCGGTCACCGTCAGCCTGAGTTGGCAGAGACCTTTTTCAACTCGGTCACCATCAAGATTCTCGACCGCCAGTACTACCGTAACGACTTCATCTTTGTGCGTCCTGCGGTTTCCACCGAGTACATCGATGATGACGAGGCGGATGGTTACGGTACCTTCCGGGCTTACTACCCAACACGTGAGAACCTGCTCGGCACGCTCAAGCAGATTGTCCTGAATTACGAACTGCGTGTGCCCTTCGACGATCTTGATCGTGACGTCAGGCTTGTGTATGAGTCGCTGATCGAGCAGATCGGTCATGTTCGTCTGCGTACGAACTTCCAGATTCAGGTGCTGTCGTCGCTGTTTTATCGCAACAAGGGTGCCTACATCGTGGGGAAGATGGTCAACGGCTTCCGCAGCCTGCCTTTTGCCATCCCCATTCTTCACAACTCCAAGAACCGGCTCTACATTGATGCAGCCCTCTTCGGGGAGGATGACCTGCTGGCCTTGTTCAGCTTTGCGCGTGCCTACTTCATGGTGCACATGCCGGTGCCATCGGCTTATGTCCAGTTCTTGCGCTCGTTGATGCCACGCAAGCCTCGCGCCGAGTTGTACAACGCCATTGGGCTGCAGAAGCACGGCAAGAACCTTTTTTACCGAGACTTCCTCTTCCACTTGCGTCACTCAGGCGACAAGTTCCGTATCGCGCCCGGCATCAAGGGCATGGTGATGCTGGTGTTTGATCTGCCGTCCTATCCCTTTGTCTTCAAGGTCATCAAGGACTACTTTCCTCCGCAGAAAGAGATCACGCGCGAAGGCATCATGGGCAAGTATCAGCTCGTGAAGCAGCACGATCGGGTTGGGCGCATGGCGGACTCGCTGGAGTTCACCAACGTGGCTTTTCCTCGGCACCGTTTTGACGATGAGTTGATCGAAGAGCTGAAGAAATTCGCCCCCAGCGTGATGGAGGAGGAAGAAGACGGTCAAGTGTTGATCGTCAAGCATCTCTACATCGAGCGACGCATGATTCCGCTCAACATCTACATTCAGGAGGCTGAGGGGGAGTCACTGGAGCACGCAGTCATCGAGTATGGCAACGCGCTCAAAGACCTTGTGGCTGCCAACATCTTCCCCGGCGACATGCTGTGGAAAAACTTCGGCGTGACGCGCAACGGCAAAGTCGTGTTCTACGACTACGACGAAATCGAATACGTCACCGACTGCAACTTCCGCAAGGTGCCCACACCTCGCAACGAAGAGGAAGAGATGTCTGGTGAGATTTGGTATTCGGTGGGGCCGCGCGACGTGTTCCCCGAGACCTTCGGCCCATTCTTGTTGGGCGACCCACGCGTGCGCGAGATTTTCATGCGCCACCACGCTGATCTGCTGGAGCCCGAGTTCTGGCAGCAACACCAGCAGCGTATCCGCGAGGGGTACGTCCACGACGTGTTCCCGTATGACCGGGCGCGCCGCTTCATCCACAAGATTCAGGACCAGCAGGCACTCAAGGAGCCTTCGGACGAGGTTGCGCCCGTGGAGGAGCCGGTGGACGTGCCCCCCTTGGGGAGCGCCGTTCACGACCAGGGGACTTTGTCGGGCTTCCAGTCAGGCGGCACGAGCAGCGCCGATTGAGCCCGCCTCGTTGGCACGAGTGTGTCAACGAGGTCAGGGAAGGTCAGGTCACCAGAGTTGCCACCAGGGCTTGTCTGCAGGCTTCAAGGCCTCCCCGCTGAGGTAAGCGCTGTCAGGGAAGCTTTGTTTGAGCACCCGGGTGGCGTCATCACGCAGTTGCACCAGCCCCAGCTGGTCATACGCTCGAGACATGATGTAGAGCGCTTCCTCGATGGCGGGTGATTGTGGATAGTCCTTGATGGCCTGTTGGGCACGGTTGGCTGCAGCCAAATAGGCGCCGCGGCGCAGGTAGTAGCGTGCCACGTGCACCTCGCCAGCAGCCAACGAGTTCACCACATGGTTCATTCGCAGGCGCGCATCCTCGGCATACTTGGACTCGGGAAAGCGGTCCACAACCTGCTTGAACGACTCATAGGCATCACGCGAGGCCTGTTGGTCGCGCTCGGACAGGTCTTGGCGAGCCAGGCGGCCAAACAGCCCCAGGTCTTCATTGAAGTTGATCAACCCTTGCAGGTAGTAGGCGTAGTCCATTGCCGGGCTGGTGGGATGCAGGCGGATGAACCGTTCTAGCTTGGCCAGGGCTTGCGCCTTTTCCCCGCTTCGGTAGTAGGCATAAGCCAAGTCCAGTTGAGCCTGTTGGGCCAGCAGCGTGCCGGAAGCGCGAGCTTCTACCTTCTCGAGCATCTTGACCGCGGTCTCGAAGTTGCCGTCGGCCTGTTCTTCTTTCGCGTCTGCGTACAATTTGTCCGAGTTGACGTTCGCGTACTCGTCTTGTGGCGCGGTACCGCAAGCCGCCAAGGCGGCGCTCAAAGCCAGTGACATCAGCCCGGCACGACGGCCGGTCCAGAAGCTTGAGGATGTGTTCTTCAGCAGTTTCACGTTGAGTTTCTTGCGGATGAGTCCGCTCACAGTCACGCCATCCGGCGCCACAATGCGCAGTATAGAAGCCCTGCGCCTCTACTTTGCGCCCACCCCTGTTTTGATTGCCATATGGCCCGACCTACTCGTTCTGCATCCTCCCGTCCGCTCACCGGTTCCGAGCCTGATCTGTCTGAACCCATGGCGCTCGCCCAACTTGCCGACGACGATTGGGGGGATGAAGAGGCCGTCGATGAGGTGGTGGGGGCCGCAGTTCGGGTAGGGCGCCCTGTCCCCGAGTCGCGCAGCCTGGAGGTCCCTCTCTCTGCCCAAGGCCAGCGCCTGGACGCCTACCTCGCCGCCTGCATTCCCGAGTATTCCCGCAGTCATCTCAAGACTTTGATTGATGAGGGGTGCGTCCAGGTCAATGCCCAAGTCGCCACCTCGGCGTCTCGCAAGGTCATGTTGGGGCAGTGTGTAGAGATCTTGCTGAAGCCCACGGCGCAGAGCCAAGCGTTTGTGCCCGAGCGGATGGACCTTGATGTGGTGTTTGAAGACGAGCACCTCATGGTGATCCATAAGCCGGCGGGCTTGGTCGTGCATCCGGCCGCGGGCAACTGGAGTGGCACCTTGATGAACGGTCTGCTGGCGCATCACCCGGCAGCGGTTGATTTGCCGCGTGCCGGCATCGTTCATCGCCTGGACAAGGACACCAGTGGTTTGATGGTGGTTGGTAAATCACTGGTCGCAGTCACCGCGCTTGGGCGGGCAATCGCTGCCCGCGAGGTCAGTCGCCAGTACTTGGCTTTGGTTCAGGGCGTGGTTGCAGAAGAGTTCACTGTCGAGTCGTCGATTGGGCGTGACCCTGTCACTCGTGTCCGCATGGCCGTGGTTCCGGCGGGCAAGCCTGCTCGCACTGACGTGAGGCGTCTGTTGTGGGGGGAGTGGGCACCTGACCAAAGTGGGGTGAAAGCTGACGATCGTCGGCCTGCGCGAGCGTACAGCGGCGTGCTCTGTACCCTGCACACGGGGCGCACGCATCAGATCCGGGTGCATCTGAGCAGCCGGCGCCATCCTTTGGTCGCGGACACGCTTTATGGTGGCGTGCCTGCGTTGGGTCTGACGCGCCAGGCCCTTCATGCCGCGCGCTTGTCCTTTGTGCACCCCATCACAGGAGAGAGGCTGCGTTTCGAGGCGCCTTTGCCACCCGACATGGCACAGGCTTGGGCCCTGTTGGAGAGCTCCGCGCGTGACGCTGCACAAAATTTAGCTTCTGGTGCATAATGTCAACCCAGATGCAGGGCGAAAAGCCCTGACACCAGTGGCTTTGAGAAAAGCGCGACTGACTGGCCGGTATCCTTATGTGTTGCTGGCCATCGCCTCTGACGAGGCCTTCTGTTCAGACTGATGCCCGCGTGCTCGCCCGATTTGCCCTGTTCGGCCGCGTAACGGGCTTGTAACGAATCCCTCTGTGCCGGCCCGATTGCTGGCGTTTGGTTTGGTTGACGGTGCTGCAGACGTGGCCGTCGTAGACCTTCACGATTGAAGAGATGGAAGTCCTCGATCCTCAGGATGCCGAGCGCATCCTGGAAGCCGCACTGCTGTGCGCCAGTCAGCCGATGACGGTGCGAGACATGCGTCAACTGTTTGACAACGCCGTGTCGGCAGACGCGGTGCGTGGCATGTTGGACAAGCTGTCTGCGCAGTGGGTTGGTCGTGGGGTGGAATTGCGCGAATTGGCCTCAGGGTGGCGGTTTCAGACGCGGGCCGATGTCCAGGCTCATTTGGATCGACTCAATCCGGAGAAGCCGCCCAAGTACACGCGAGCCACGCTCGAAACGCTCGCCATCATCGCTTACAAGCAGCCTGTGACACGAGGTGACATCGAAGACATCCGGGGCGTGACAGTCAGCTCCAACATCATCAAGCAACTTGAAGACAGGGGCTGGGTTGAGGTGATCGGCCACCGTGATGCGCCGGGGCGACCAGCTTTGTTCGCCACGACCAGGCAGTTTCTCGATGATCTGGGGCTCGCATCGCTCGCGCAGCTGCCCACGTTGGAGGGGTTGCCCGTCAGCCAGGGCCTGTTGCCGGGGCTGGATGACCTGATGCCAGATGCCGCCTCTGACGATGCCGGATCAAATGCCGAGCAGTCGTCCATTCTTGAAACCGAACTCGGTGCGATTGAAGCACCCCTTGAGCCTGCTTCGGCAGCCACCTTTGCTGATGCGCAGTCCGATGTGGTCGGCGCGTCCATGACATCGTCTGATGCTTTTGAATCGCCAGGCTCTGATGTCGTCTCTTTTCCTTCCGCATCATGACCGCTGAAAACGTGCCCATGCAAGATCCTCAAGAACAGTCCCTGGTCACCGAAGAGGTGGTCAAGCCCAAACGTGTGCGTCGCACCAAGACGGCCGAGCCGGCTCAGGCCTCCGCCGCCGTTGTTGCCGATGTGAGTGAAGCCGTGCCTGCCGCGAAGCCCAAGCGTGCGCCGCGCAAGAAGGTTGCCGCGGCGGTTTCCGGTGATGTGGAGGTCGATGCGACTTCCAGTGCTGCCGTGTTGGTTGAGGCTGTGGCGCCATCCTCCGAAGCCGAGCAGCCTGTCAAGCCCAAGCGCGCGCCGCGCAAGAAGGTCGTGGAGTCCGTTGTCGCCGAAGCAGCTCCGATGGTGGCTGAGGTCGTCGGCTCTGTGTCCGAGGTTCAGCCCGTTGCGGCGCCGGTCGACGTGACAGTTGAGGCTGCCGATGCTGTGCCAGCCGTCGCTTCCGAGGAGGCGGCACCGCGCGGAGAGCGAGGCCGTCGTGAGCGTGGTGATCGCCGGGGTCCTCGTGCAGATCGTCCCTCTCGTGAAGAGCGCCGCCCTCGCATGGCAGAAGGCGAGCAGGCAGATGACGCCGCAGATGAGGCTGAGGAGGGTGTTGAGCCGCGCCAGGGCTCGCGCCGTGCAGCCATCGCCGCCGAACAGGCCACTGAGGTCTTCGCCGAATTGATCTCGGGTGATTTCGACAAGGAGCGGGAGGAGGCCGAAGAGGCAGCGACCGAAGAGGGTGGCGTCTACAAGCGTGTGCTGCTGCCCGAGCCGGACGCGCCCAAGCTGCAGAAGGTGCTGGCTCAGGCTGGCGTGGGATCACGTCGCGACATCGAGCAAATGATCGAAGACGGCCGCATCGAGGTCAACGATCAGGTGGCTCACATCGGTCAGCGCATCTCCTTTGGGGATCGCATCAAGGTGGCTGGCCGTCCGATCAAGGTCCGCATTGCACCGCCCGCCGCTCGCATCCTGGCCTATCACAAGCCCACCGGTGAGGTGGTCACCCATGACGATCCGCAAGGTCGCCCGACCGTGTTCCGTCGTCTGCCGCGCCTGCACAATGGCAAGTGGATGTCTGTCGGTCGCCTCGACCTGAACACCGAAGGCCTGCTGCTGTTCACCAACTCCGGTGAGCTGGCCAACCAGTTGATGCATCCCCGCTTTGGCGTGGAGCGCGAGTACGCGGTGCGCGTGCTGGGCTCGCTGGGTGAAGATGCCCGCAACAAGCTGCTGACCGGCGTCGAGATCGACGGCCAGACCGCCTCGTTCGTGTCCATCAGCAACGGCGGTGGCGAAGGCGTGAACCAGTGGTATCGCGTGGTCATCACCGAAGGCCGCAACCGCGAAGTGCGCAAGCTGTTCGACGCCGTGGGTTTGACCGTCAACCGTCTGATCCGTGTGCGTTACGGCGCCATCGTGCTGCCGCGCGGCCTCAAGCGTGGCGTTTGGGTCGAGCTGGGCGAGTCCGACGTGCGTGCGGTCAAGGCCCTGGCCGGTATGGACCGCCAACAAGAGCAAGGCCAAGGTGGCCGCGGCGGCCGTGGGCAACAAAAGCCCGCGAAGCCCCGTCCGGTGCCCGTCGGTGGTCAGGCGCCTCAAGGCCGTGGCCCGCAGCAAGGGCAGGGCGGTCGTCCGCAGGGTAAGCCATTTGGTGGCGAGCCTGGAGCCTTTGGCAACAAGCAACGCCAGGAGCGTGACCGCGATCGTCAGGCCGGCCCGCGCCATGATTCGGAGGATGACGAGC
This sequence comes from Aquabacterium sp. G14, assembly GCF_037482285.1. Classification (NCBI taxonomy): domain Bacteria; kingdom Pseudomonadati; phylum Pseudomonadota; class Betaproteobacteria; order Burkholderiales; family Sphaerotilaceae; genus Aquabacterium; species Aquabacterium sp. G14. Next base: position 123,509 of record NZ_JBBEYB010000002.1, on the reverse strand, counting down.
ACTTTGCCCGCATCCCTAACCCCCTGGAGCAGACCTTTGACCGTCGCTTCGTGAAGGGTTCCAAGCGCATCACCGCGGGTTTTGGTCGCCCGGACCAGAACCAGGGGCAGGGCGGTCAGGACCGTCAGAAGGGTCCTCGTCAGCCTGATCCGCTGCAAACTTCCGTGGGCTACATCGGCGCCGATGCCTTCTTTGGCAAACCCGGTGGCGGCGGTGGTGGCCGTCGAGGCGGCGGTGGTGGCGGCGGACGCGGCCGTCGCTGATCCCCTTTGCGGGAACAGGAAAACATCTTTCACAGACAAGGCTTGGTCATGTCCGCACAGTAGAATGTGCGGTTTTGTCAAGCTCACTGAACCAGGAGAATCACATGGCTATCGAACGTACCCTCTCGATCATCAAGCCCGACGCCGTTGCCAAGAACGTCATCGGCCAAATCATCAGCCGCTTCGAAGGCGCTGGCCTGAAGGTCGCCGCTGCCAAGCTGGTGCAACTGTCGCGCGCTGAAGCCGAGCAGTTCTACGCTGTGCACGCTGCCCGTCCTTTCTTCAAGGACCTGGTTGACTTCATGATCTCCGGCCCCGTGTTCGTGCAAGTGCTCGAAGGCGAAGGCGCCATCCTGAAGAACCGCGACCTGATGGGCGCCACCGACCCGAAGAAGGCCGAAAAGGGCACCATTCGCGCTGACTTCGCTGACAGCATCGACGCCAACGCCGTCCACGGTTCCGACGCTCCTGAAACGGCTGCCGTCGAGATCGCTTTCTTCTTCCCCGCTCTGAACGTCTACAGCCGCTGAGCTGCCGACCTCGCTGAGAGTTGAAGAAGTATGAGCGCCGTCAACCTGCTGGATTTCGACCTGGATGGGTTGACCGCGTTCTGCGAACAACTGGGTGAAAAGCGCTTCCGCGCCACCCAGCTGTTTCGCTGGATTCATCAAAAAGGTGCGACCGATTTCGATCAGATGTCGGATCTCGCCAAATCACTGCGCAGCAAGCTCAAGGGTGTGGCCACCCTGCAAGACCTGCCTGTGATCAGTGAACACGTCTCGTCCGACGGCACCATCAAGTGGCTGTTCGACGTTGGCGCGGGCAATGCTGTCGAGAGCGTCTACATCCCCGAATCCGATCGCGGCACGCTGTGCGTGTCCTCGCAGGCCGGTTGTGCCGTGGGATGCCGTTTTTGCTCGACCGGCCACCAAGGCTTCAGCCGCAACCTCACCACCGGCGAAATCATTGCCCAGCTCTGGCATGCCGAGCACGCGCTGCGTAAGCGCCTGGGCACCACCGAGCGCGTCATCAGCAACGTGGTGATGATGGGCATGGGCGAGCCGCTGCAAAACTACAGCGCGCTGGTGCCGGCTCTGAAGATCATGCTGGACGACCATGGTTATGGTCTGTCGCGTCGCCGCGTCACGGTGTCGACCTCGGGCGTGGTGCCCATGATCGAGCGCCTCCAGAAAGATTGTCCGGTGGCCCTGGCGGTGTCGCTGCACGCGCCCAACGACCCGCTGCGCGACGAGTTGGTGCCGCTCAACCGCAAGTATCCCATCGATGAACTGCTCACGGCCTGTCAGAACTACCTGACCGCCGCGCCGCGCGATTTCATCACTTTCGAATACTGCATGCTCGACGGCGTCAACGACACCGACGAGCATGCCCGTCAGTTGATTGCCCTGGTCAAGGGGCGCATCAACTGCAAGTTCAACCTGATTCCCTTCAATCCCTTCCCGGCATCGGGGCTGCATCGCTCGAACAATGAGCGCGTCCAGGCCTTTGCGCGCATCCTGGCCGATGCCGGCATCGTGACCACGGTGCGCAAGACCCGGGGCGACGACATCGATGCCGCCTGTGGCCAGTTGGCGGGGGAGGTCCAAGACCGTACCCGTGCGGCGCAGCGGATGCTGCGTCAACCTGTGGCTGTGAAGGTGGCGATGCCCAAGCCGGGTGAGCGCAACCCTTCTGCGCGTTGAGTGTGGGTCAGCCGCGTCTGGCACCGCACTACACTGGCATTTTTGACATGGAGATTGCCGCATGAGGACGTTCCGCTCGGTGCTGACTGGTTTCTGGATGGCTGGCCTGCTGGTAGGCACTCTGAATCTGGCTGGCTGTGGCGCTACGATGCCGACGGCGACAGCAGGCAGTCAGGGGGATATCGCCACAGCCTCCGACGAAAGCGAAGTGCGCAAGCGTGCGCGCATTCGCATGGAGTTGGCGTCAACTTACTTCAGCCAAGGCCAGTTCACCACGGCACTCGATGAGTTGAAGCAGGCGGAGGCCATCGATCCCAGCTTGCCTGACACCCACGAGATGCGGGCACTGATTTACGATGCCATGGGCGACGCAGCACGGGCCGAGGCGAACTACCGTCTCGCGGTCGATCGCGAACCCAACAATGGCAGCGTTTTGCACAACTACGGTTGGTATTTGTGTCGCAAGGGTTTGTATCCGGCGGCCGACGCCATGTTTGAGCGCGCGTCCAAGTTGCCTCAAACCGTGGCAACCAGCAAGACTTTGCTCGCCCGAGGGGTTTGCCAGATGCGGGCGGGCCTCTATCCCGAAGCGCAGGTCACGCTGGCGCGTTCTTACGAAATGGACCCGACCAATCCCGCGACTGCTTTCAACCTGGCGTCCGTTTTGTTGCGCCGAGGTGAGCTGGAGCGCGCACGTTTCTACATTGCACGCGTGAACAGCCGCGACGAGCAAATCACTGCGGAGTCGCTGTGGCTGGCCACACGCGTTGAGCACCGCATGGGTAATCGTGAGGGCGTGCGCGACTTTGGTTCTCGCCTGCGCAGCCGTTTCCCGGCTTCCCGTGAGACCAACCTTCTCGAGTTGGGACGATTTGATGACTGATGGCACATCCCGCCTTCTCGTGACACCTGACGAGGGCGGCGCACAAGCCGGAGATGTGTTGCGACGTGCGCGTGCCGCGCAGGGCCTGACATTGGAGCAGCTTTCCAGCCAGATCAAGGTGCCGGTTCACAAGCTGGATGCCCTGGAGCGCGGACGGTACGAGAGCCTGGGCGATAGCAACTTCACGCGTGCCCTCGCGATGACAGTCTGTCGTGCGCTGCACATCGATGCCACACCCGTCTTGGCCGATCTGCCGGCGGCCCGTTTGCACACCTTGGGTCAGGAGAAGTCGCAGATCAACGCGCCTTTTCGAGACCACAGCAGTGTGCCTCCGCTCTTTGATCGCGGCCAGCGTTGGCATCTGGGTGTTTCGTTGAAGGCCCTGTTGGCGCCACGTTGGTTGGCTCCGCTCGCTTTGCTAGGGGCGGCAGCCATCATTTACGCGCTGCCTGACTCGGTGGAGTGGCCATCTTGGTCGGTCGGGTCAGGTGCTGCGGGCCCAGACGGCTTGGCGCAAGAGGCTGTTGGCGATACCGCTTCCATGCCCTCGTCCATCGAAGTCTCCGCAGAGGACGCGCTGGAGTCCGCTGGGCCCCTGCCTGCTCCTGCGAGCAGCGCCGCCAGTGTAGCGAGCGCGGCCAGTCAGGCTGATCCGGTATCGGCTCAGCCATCCAGCGCAACGGCCATCAACACCCCGGCATCTGGCGCTGCAGCGGCGCCTGTTCCCATGGCTGCTATGGCTCAGGATCCCGTTCGCATGGTGCTCACCGACAGTTCTTGGATTGACGTGCAGGACGGGACAGGTGCCAAGCTGTTTTCGCGCATTGCTCGCGCTGGTGAGGTTGTTTCCTTGCAAGGGCAACCGCCGTTCAGGGTTCGGATCGGCAATGCCAGCGCCGTGCAAGTGAGTTTCAACGGACAAGCCGTACCGCTGACGGACATCTCACGCAACAATACCGCACGTCTCGAGCTGAAATGACTCTCGAAAACTTCTCCTTCATTGACGTTTCGCGACCTGCTGCCCGGCGCTCCCGGCAGGCCAGGGTGACATGGGGCTCTCGTGTGGTCACCATCGGTGGGGACGCGCCAGTGCGCGTGCAGTCGATGACCAACACCGATACCGTCGACGTCATTGGCACCGCCATCCAGGTCAAGGAGTTGGCACTTGCCGGGTCTGAAATGGTCCGCATCACGGTCAACACCCTGGAGGCCGCCGAGGCCGTGCCGCACATCCGTGATCAACTCGACCGGATGGGCATTGACGTTCCCCTGGTCGGTGACTTCCATTACAACGGCCATCGCCTGCTCACTGAGGTGCCTGCTTGTGCTGAGGCCCTTTCCAAGTACCGCATCAACCCTGGCAACGTGGGTAAAGGCGAAAAGGGTGACAAGCAGTTTGCTCAGATGATCGAGGTGGCTTTGCGCCACGACAAGCCTGTGCGCATTGGGGTCAACTGGGGCAGTCTGGACCAAGAACTGCTGGCCGCGATGATGGACGAGAATGCGCGCAGTGCGCAGCCTTGGGACGCGCAGCAGGTCATGTACCAGGCGCTCATCAGCTCCGCCTTGCAGTCAGCGCATGACGCTCGGCAGTTGGGCATGCGCCCAGAGCAGATCATCCTGTCATGCAAAGTCAGCGGTGTGCAAGATCTCATCAGTGTGTACCGAGGTCTGGCTGCCCGTTGCGACTACCCCTTGCACCTGGGTTTGACCGAAGCCGGCATGGGCACCAAGGGCACCGTCGCATCTGCAGCGGCGCTGTCCATCTTGCTTCAGGAAGGCATTGGCGACACCATTCGGGTTTCGCTCACGCCGCAACCTGGTGAAGCTCGCACGCAGGAAGTCGTGGTGGCTTTGGAGATCCTGCAGGCCTTGGGTTTGCGCACTTTTGTCCCCAGTGTCACGGCTTGTCCCGGTTGCGGTCGCACCACCAGCACCACCTTCCAGGAGCTGGCCAAGCAGATTGACGATTTCCTGCGCGCACAGATGCCTGTCTGGCGCAGCCAGTACCCTGGCGTGGAGAACCTCAAGGTGGCCGTGATGGGGTGCATCGTCAACGGTCCTGGGGAGAGCAAGCACGCCGACATCGGCATCAGCCTGCCTGGCACCGGCGAAGCGCCGGCCGCCCCGGTCTTCATCGACGGCGAGAAGGCTCTCACTTTGCGCGGCGAACGCATTGCCGAAGAGTTCCAGCAACTCGTCCAGACCTACATCGATCGCCGTTTTGGCGGGGCCGTTCAGGCCTGATCTTTTTCAAGAAAACAAGAAACTGACGCTCTCATGGCAGAAAAGCTGACCGCCATCAAAGGCATGAACGACATCCTGCCGCCGGAATCGGCGCGCTGGGAATGGCTCGAAGACAAGGTGCGACAACTGATGCGCCGCTACGGCTATCAGAACATGCGCACGCCCATCGTCGAGCCCACCGCCTTGTTTGTGCGCGGCCTGGGCGAAGTCACTGACATTGTCGAAAAGGAGATGTACTCCTTCGAAGACAGCCTCAACGGCGACAAGCTCACGCTTCGTCCCGAGGGTACGGCCGGTTCGGTGCGTGCCATCAACGAGCATAATTTTCTGTACGAAGGTGGCAAGCGCCTGTACTACATCGGGCCCATGTTCCGTCACGAGCGTCCGCAGAAAGGGCGTTATCGTCAGTTTCATCAGGTTGGCGCCGAGGTGCTGGGCTTTGCCGGCCCTGATGTCGATGCGGAACTGATCCTCATGACCGCTGCGCTGTGGCGCGATCTGGGTTTGAGCATCGGTCAGGACGTGAGTTTGCAGATCAACAGCTTGGGCCAGCCTGAGGAACGCAAGGCTCACCGTGCTGCACTCATCACCTACTTGGAAGAAAACATCGACCAATTGGACGAGGAAGCGCGTCGACGCCTGCACAGCAATCCGTTGCGCATTCTCGATACCAAGAATCCGGCCATGCAGGCCCTGGTCGAAGCGGCGCCCAAGCTGATCGACTTCCTGGGTGAGGCATCTCTGGCTCATTTTGGCGCAGTCAAGTTTGCGCTGGAGGCTGCGGGCATTCCTTATCAGGTCAACACCCGCCTGGTGCGGGGCATGGATTACTACAACCTGACGGTTTTTGAGTGGGTGACCGACAAATTGGGTGCCCAAGGGACCGTGTGTGGTGGTGGTCGTTACGACGGGCTGATCGAACAGTTGGGTGGCAAGCCTGCTCCCGCAGTGGGCTGGGGCTTGGGCATGGAGCGTCTGCTCCTGCTCTTGCAGGAGATCGGTGTCGAGGCGCCGTCTACAGCGCCCGATGCCTACGCCATGGTCTTTGCAGGCACGCCCATGCCTGTCGTGTTGGCGACGCTTGAAGTCTTGCGTGCACAAGGTGTTTGCGTACAACTGCATCCCGCTGGCAAGGACGGCCCAGCCAGCCCCAAGTCACAGTTCAAGAAGGCTGACGCCAGCGGCGCACGGTTTGCCCTGGTGTTCGGGCCGGACGAGGTGGCTCAGGGCTTGGTCGCCGTAAAGCCCTTGCGTGATGGCGGCGAACAGACCTCGCTTCAACTGGCTGAAGCTGCCGGGTGGGCCCACCGACTCCTGGCGCAGCCACAGGCTTCCTGACCGTCATAATCGGCGGATCAACCTCTTACATCTTTTTTGCGGCAGACATGGCGACCTACGACAACGAACAACAGGAACAGTTGGATCAGTTCAAGCACTTCTGGAAACAGTACGGCAACCTGATCACTTGGGTGCTGGTGCTTGTCCTGGGCGCTTATGCCGCCTGGACGGGGTATCAGTACTGGCAGCAAAAGCGTGGTCTGGCTGCTGCGGGGCTGTATGAAGAGATGGATCGGGCCGTGAGCGGGGGACAGTCTGACAAAGCGGCCCAGGCGTTTGCCGATCTCAAGAAAGACTATGCGGGCACGACATTCGCTGCGCAAGGTGCGCTGTTGGCGGCCAAGGTGGCTTTGGAGCAGCAAAAAACCGATGATGCCAAGTCTGCTTTGCAGTGGGCCGTAGATCAGGGCAAGAACCCTGACCTGGTCGCCATTGCCCGACTGCGCTTGGCTGGCGTGCAAATGGATGCGCAGGCGCACGATGAGGCGTTGAAGACCCTGTCTGCCAGTGTGCCCGCCGAGTTCGCTCCTCTTGTGGACGATCGCCGAGGCGACATTCTGGTCGCGCAAGGCAAGAAGGACGAGGCCATCAAGGCCTATCGTGCTGCCTGGGATGCCATGCCGCCAGAAGTGGAGTACCGTCGCTTCATCGAAGGCAAGTTGACCGCTTTGGGGCAAGCCCCTGTTGCGGTGGCTGCCGAGGCTGCGTCCTCAGTCGCCGCATCGGCCCCGTGACCCTTGATTCGAGAGTGACCTCATGACTTTTCCTCTCTCCACATCGTTGACCTGGTCTCAGCGCTCGACCCGTCTGCTCGCTGCGACGCTGAGCGTGCTGGCTGTCGCTACTTTGACGGCCTGCGGCTCCAGCAAGCCTTCCCCAGCCCCGCTGGAATCGTTGAAGTCCGAAGTCACCGTGGCCACCGTCTGGTCTCAGCGACTGGGGGCGGTCAGCAGTGCATTGACGCTGTCTGCCAACCAAGGTGTCATCACCACAGCCAGCACGGATGGTGAGGTTGTGGCACTCGACGCTGCGACCGGAACAGTGAAATGGCGTGCCCAGGCCAAGAATGATCTGTCGGCGGCTGTGGGCAGTGATGGGCGCCATGCCGCTGTGGTGACGGACAACAACGAACTTCAGGTGTTTGATCAGGGCAAGTGGGTCTGGACCGCGCGTCTGCCGGGCCGCGTTGTCACCGCGCCTTTGGTGGCGGGAGAGCGTGTGTTTGTTCAGGCCGTGGACCGCAGCGTGCGTGGCTACGATGTGCTGGATGGCCGTTGGTTGTGGCAATACCAGCGTCCTGGCGGAGAGCCTCTTGCGCTCGCCACGTCAGGCGTGTTGGCAGCCTTCCGTGACACCTTGCTGGTGGGGCAGGGCGCTCGTTTGGTCGGGTTGGACCCTGTCAAGGGCAGTGTGCGTTTTGATGTGAACGTCGGCACGCCGCGTGGCACCAACGAAGTAGAGCGCTTGGCTGACCTGATCGGGCCATTGGCGCGCGCAGATGACGAAGTCTGCGTTCGAGCTTTCCAACTGTCCGTGGCTTGCCTGGAGTTGAATCGTGGCAGCCTGCGGTGGAGCCGTCCGCAAGCTGGTACCCAAGGCGTGGCGGCCAATGACCGCTTGGTGGTGGGCGCAGACAGCGCCGATCGCTTGACGGCCTGGAAAGCCGAGAATGGCGATGTCATGTGGCGCGTTGACCGGTTCACCCACCGTGGTCTGAGCGCGCCTGCGATCCTCGGCGAACGTGTTGCCGTCGTGGATGCTCAAGGCTACCTGCATTTGCTCTCGGCGACCGATGGTCGGACCGTGGCTCGGGTCGAACTCGACAGCGCTGCTGCTGCGGCGCCTCTGGTTGCCAACCAGACACTGTATGTTTCTACACGTAAAGGCACCTTGTATGCCTTGCGTGCCAACTGATTTTTTGCAGACTGAGATTTCATGAAACCTGTCATTGCGCTGGTCGGACGACCCAACGTCGGCAAGTCGACGTTGTTCAATCGCCTGACCAAGAGCCGCGATGCCATCGTGGCCGACTTCGCAGGCCTGACCCGTGACCGTCACTATGGTGAGGGGCGGATGGGCTCGCATGAGTTCATCGCCATCGACACCGGTGGCTTTGAGCCGGACTGCACCGCGGGCATCTTCAAAGAGATGGCCAAGCAGACTCGGCAGGCTGTGGCCGAGGCCGATGCTGTCATCTTCGTGGTCGATGCCCGTAACGGTTTGTCGGCCCAGGATCACGACATCGCTCGCTACTTGCGTACCACCAACAAAAAGGTGCTGCTGGCGGCCAACAAGGCCGAAGGCATGAAGGAGGGGGTGCAGCTTGCCGAGTTTTTCGAGCTTGGCATGGGTGAACCCATTCCCATTTCTTCGGCGCACGGCCAGGGTATACGCAGCTTGTTGGACATTGCGCTGGCCGACTTCATCGAAGAAGAGGATGAGGACGACGACGCTTACGACGATCCCGAGCGTCCCATCCGTTTGGCTGTGGCCGGGCGCCCCAATGTCGGCAAGTCCACCCTGATCAACACGTGGTTGGGTGAGGAGCGTTTGGTGGCCTTCGACATGCCGGGTACCACCCGTGACGCCATCAGTGTTCCTTTTGAGCGTGACGGGCAGCGTTTCGAATTGATCGACACGGCAGGGCTACGCCGCAAGGGCAAGGTGTTTGAGGCCATCGAGAAGTTCTCGGTGGTCAAGACTTTGCAGGCCATCTCTGATGCCAATGTGGTGCTGCTGCTGATCGATGCCACACAGGGCGTTACCGAGCAGGACGCGCACATTGCCGGCTTCGTGCTGGAAGCGGGGCGTGCTGTGGTCATTGCTGTCAATAAATGGGATGCCGTCGACAGCTACCAGCGTGAGTTGCTCATGCGGTCCATTGAGCACCGTTTGTCGTTCCTGAAGTTTGCACCTGTGCTGCACATCTCGGCCATCAAGCGGCAAGGTCTGGGTCCCTTGTGGAAGTCGATTGCGGCAGCTTGGCGATCTGCCACCTGCAAGATGCCTACGCCGGTGCTCACGCGTCTGCTGCAAGAGGCTGTGCAATTCCAACAGCCCAAGAAGGCCGGGGCCTTCCGTCCGAAGTTGCGATATGCGCATCAAGGTGGACAGAATCCGCCGGTCATCGTGATCCACGGCAACTCGCTGGAACACGTGACGGATGCCTACAAGCGGTTCCTGGAGAGTCGGTTCCGCGAGCATTTCAAGCTCACCGGCACCCCACTGCGCATTGAAATGAAGTCGTCCGCGAATCCCTTCATTGGGGAGTGAGGCGCATCACCCTGCGTCAGACCGCACAACCCGTCAATCCATGGGATCGGGGGGACTGTGTTAAGGTCTGACCCTCAACAGTTTTTCAACACGGAGCATATCGTGAGCAACAAAGGCCAACTTCTGCAAGACCCCTTCCTGAACCTGCTGCGTCGTGAGCACGTGCCAGTGTCGATTTATCTGGTCAACGGCATCAAGCTGCAAGGTCACATCGAGTCTTTCGATCAGTACGTGGTCTTGCTGCGCAACACCGTGACCCAGATGGTCTACAAGCACGCCATTTCCACGGTTGTGCCAGGTCGTGCTGTCAACTTCCACACAGGTGACACACCCGAGGTCTGAACTGCGCACCTTGCGGTTCTTGCTTCCTTTTAACCAGCTTAGCCCTGTTCTGACGCCTTGACATCTTCTTCGTCTGCGCCGAGCCCGTCCAATGACCCACGGGTTGTGGTGGTGGGGGTCGATTTCGGCCCCGGCTCATCTTTCGATCCGACTCTGGATGAACTGGCCTTGTTGGCTGAGTCTGCAGGCGATCAACCCGTTGCGAAGGTCACGACCAAGCGTCGCGCACCGGATGCAGCCTTGTTCGTGGGCTCCGGGAAGGCCGATGAAATCAAGGAACTCGTGCAACTGTACCAAGCGCACGGTGTTCTCTTCGACCAAGCCTTGTCGCCGGCTCAGCAGCGCAATCTCGAGCGGCATCTGGGCGTTGAGGTGCTCGATCGCACCGGCCTGATCCTCGAAATATTTGGCGCGCGCGCGCGCAGTCATGAGGGCAAGTTGCAGGTCGAGCTTGCCCGTTTGAAGTACCTCTCTACCCGGTTGGTGCGTCGCTGGTCCCACCTGGAGCGTCAGCGTGGCGGTGTGGGGCACCGCGGTGGCCCTGGTGAGACGCAGATCGAACTGGATCGACGGATGATCGATCAGAAGATCAAGTCGCTCAAGCTGCAACTGGCGAAGGTCAAGCGTCAGCGCAACACTCAGCAGCGCTCACGCGAGCGCACGGGGACCTTTCGTGTCTCGCTGGTCGGCTATACCAACGCCGGCAAGTCCACGTTGTTCAACGCGCTGACCAAGGCCGGTACCTATGCGGCAAACCAGTTGTTTGCCACGCTCGACACGACCACGCGGCAGATGTTCCTGGCGCAGGCCCAGCGTAGCGTCACCCTGTCCGACACGGTGGGTTTCATCCGTGATCTGCCTCACACCCTGGTCGAATCTTTTGAGGCCACATTGCAGGAGGCCGCAGAGGCCGACGTGCTGTTGCATGTGGTCGATGCAGCGAGTCCTGTGTTGCTGGAGCAGATCGACGAGGTGCTGCGTGTGCTGGACAGCATCGGGGCCGGACAGTTGCCCCAAGTCTTGGTGTTCAACAAGTGTGATTGCTTGCCCGAGCACCAGCAGCCATTGCACCAGCGCGATATTTACGAACTGCCCTCCGGGCGCCGTTGTCATCGCGTGTTTGTCAGCGCACTCAAGGGCGATGGGCTCGATGTGTTGCGCGAGGTGCTTGCTGACGCCGCATTACATGGTTTGGAGGGGGGGCTTGAGGCATTGGCCCAACGCGACCCCCGTTTCGACATGCACAATGCAACCCATGAGCCGGTGTCTGATCCGACACCCCCCGAATTTCCTACTGACCGATCATGAACATGCCATCTCTGGATGAGGGCCGACGCCCCGCCCCACACCGTCACTGGGTGATGAATGCTGTGTCCCTGGCAGCCAGTCTGCTGGTGGGGGTTGGGCGACGCGTGACCTGGTTGACCACGCGTGCTGTCAAACAGGCTATGCCTGGTGTTGCGGGGGCACAAGCCAGCTTCAACGGTCGGCAGGATGGCCCGCCTGATCTCGACGAACTTTGGCGCGATTTCAACCGCAAACTCAGCGGCGTCTTCACCGGTAACAAGGGTGAGGGCAACGGCGGCAAGGGTGGTGGCTTCACCCCTGACCCCAAGGGGGCAGGGATTGGTGCGGGCCTCATCGTCGGCTTGATCGGATTGGTGTGGGCCGGAAGCGGCTTCTTCATTGTTCAGGAAGGCCAGCAGGCGGTCGTGATGTCCTTCGGCCGCTTCAGCCATACGGCAGACGCAGGGTTTCAGTGGCGTGCACCGTATCCCTTCCAGTCGCACGAAATCGTCAATCTCACTCAATTGCGCTCTATCGACGTCGGCAGCAACACGGTCCTTCAGGCCACTGCACTGCGGGATTCGTCCATGCTGACGCGTGATGAGAACATTGTTGACATCCGCTTTACGGTCCAATACCGTCTGTCGGATGCCCGCGACTATCTGTTCGAGAACCGCAGCTCTGATGAGGCCGTTCAGCAGGCGGCTGAATCCGCGGTGCGCGAGATCGTTGGGAACAGCACCATGGACTCGGTGCTTTACGAGCAGCGTGATGCCATTGCGGCCGAATTGGTCAAATCCATTCAGGGCCAGCTCAACAAGCTCAAGGCGGGCGTCACAGTCGTCAATGTCAACGTGCAAAGCGTGCAGGCACCCGAGCAGGTGCAGGCTGCATTTGACGACGCCTTCAAGGCGGGGGCTGACCGCGAGCGCTTGAAGAACGAAGGGCAAGCTTATGCCAACGACGTGATTCCCAAGGCGCAGGGTACGGCGGCGCGCTTGCGTGAAGAGGCCGCGGGTTACGCGGCACGCGTGGTGGCGCAGGCCGAGGGTGATGCCGAGCGCTTCAAGTCGGTGCTCGCTGAGTACAAGAAGGCGCCAGGCGTGACCCGTGACCGTCTCTACACGGATACCATGGCTCAGGTTTACAGCAACGTCACCAAGGTGATGGTGGACAGCCGCCAGGGCTCTAATTTGTTGTACCTGCCGCTTGACAAGATCATGCAGATGTCTGGCGCGAATGGGGCTGCACCAGCGCCTGCCGCGGCTGCATCCGAGCCTGTTGTTGCCCCTAACCCTGCCGCCGCATCCACCGATGCCCGTTCTCGCGATGGACTGCGCAGCCGCGATCGCGAAGTGCGCTGAGTGCACACCACCAGACAGGCAAGGAATCAGACATGAACCGTATTGGAACCATCCTGGTCGGCGCTTTGCTGGCCCTCATCCTCGCAGCATCCACCCTGTTTGTGGTCGATCAGAGGCAGTTCGCTGTGGTCTATGCGCTTGGTGAAATCAAGGAGGTCATCAGTGAGCCAGGCTTGAAAGCCAAGATGCCAGCGCCCCTGCAAAACGTGGTGTTTCTGGATCGCCGCATCCAGACACTCGACAGTCCTGAGTCCCGCCCCATCTTCACAGCCGAGAAAAAGAGCCTCGTGATCGATTGGCTGGTCAAGTGGCGCATCACCGAGCCCCGTCAGTTCATCCGCAACAATGGTGCTGACATTCGCAATGCCGAAAACCGCCTGGCTCCCATTGTTCAGGCTGCGCTCAACGAAGAGGTGACCAAACGCACGGTGGGTGCCATGCTGTCTGCCGAGCGTGAGAAAGTGATGCAAGGCGTGATCCGTCGTTTGGCCGACGACGCCAAGTCTTTCGGCATCGAGATCGTGGACGTGCGCATCAAGCGTGTGGATTTTGTGGCCAACATCACCGAGTCGGTCTACCGCCGCATGGAGTCTGAGCGCAAGCGCGTGGCCAACGAACTCCGATCCACGGGTGGTGCCGAGGGAGAGAAGATCCGAGCCGATGCCGATCGTCAGCGTGAAATCATCGTGGCGGAAGCCTATCGTGACGCGCAGAAAATCAAGGGCGAGGGCGATGCCAAGGCCTCAGCACTGTATGCCGATGCCTTTGGCAAGGACCCCCAGTTCGCTCAGTTCTATCGCAGTCTGGAGGCCTATCGCGCCAGCTTCCGCAGCAAATCGGACGTGATGGTGGTCGATCAGAGCAACGAGTTCTTCAAGAACATGCGTGGCAACGGTACGGGCGCCGCACGCTGACGGACTCTCTCGATGCAGGATGCGCTATGGATCGCACTGGCCCTGGTGCTTGTATTCGAGGGCGTGTTGCCCGCCATTCATCCCGAGGGGTGGCGGCGCATGTTCACCCAACTGCTTCAACTCAATGACCATCAGATTCGCCAAATTGGGCTGATGAGCATGGTCTTGGGACTGGTGCTTTTGTGGGGGCTGCAGGCGTTGAGCTGAGCAGCTCTCCACGGAGATGATGAACTGGGGCTGTCCAAGTTTCATCAGACACCGGTAGAATCTCGTTTTTAACCCCCCACACGTTTTCTTATGTCGTCTGCTTGGCTGTTGCCAGAGCACATCGCTGACGTCTTGCCTGCGCAGGCGCGTCGCGTGGAAGAGTTGCGTCGGGTCTGGCTCGATGCGGCTCGCTGCTACGGGTATGAACTCGTGATGCCGCCCATGCTGGAGCACTTGGAGTCTCTGTTGTCCGGAACGGGGCACGCACTGGGGCTCAAGACCTTCAAGCTCGTGGACCAACTCAGTGGCCGCACGCTGGGTCTCCGTGCGGATACCACGCCGCAGGTGGCTCGCATTGATGCTCACTTGCTCAACCGAGATGGCGTCACCCGTCTCTGCTACTGTGGCCCGGTGTTGCACACTCGCCCTGAAGGTCCTCACGCGACACGCGAGCAGTTGCAGTTGGGCGCCGAAATTTACGGTCACGCTGGCTTGGAAGCCGATCTGGAAGCAGCCGAATTGGCGCTCGAGGGCTTGAGTGTCTCGGGCCTGCATGGCTTGGTTGTCGACTTTGCCGACGTCCGCTTGATTCAAGGTGTTTTGGCAGGACTCGGTGTCACTGTGCTCGACGCGGCTTTGCATGAGGCTATGGTCGATGCTTTGACGAACAAAGACGTGGCCACCTTGCGCGACCTCGCTGGGCAAGGCGCTTTGCGCGAAGCTCCAGAGGCTGCCAAGGTGCTCGTGAGCCTCACGACGCTGTTTGGCGGTAAAGACGTCCTTGCGCGTGCGCGCGAAGTCCTCCCTGACCACCCGTTGGTGGCGCAGGCGCTGGACGATCTGGCATGGTTGGCAGATCACCTTCAGACATCACAGCCAGGCGTAGAGATCGGTTTCGATCTGTCTGACTTCAGTGGCTATGCCTATTACAGCGGCATTCGTTTTGCTGTGTATGGGGCTGGTCACGCCAATGCCTTGGTTCGTGGTGGCCGTTATGACGAGGTCGGTGCCGTGTTCGGTCGCCGCCGTCCCGCCGCCGGATTCAGTCTCGATCTCAGGATTCTGGCTGATCTTTTGGCCGACCGCCAAGGGCAAGCCGCTCACACGGCGGTTCGTGCCCCTTGGGCCAGTGACCCGACTTTGCGGCAGGCCATCCGCGAACTCAGAGGGCAGGGGCACACCGTGGTGTGCGTGCTGCCCGGACATGAACACGACGTCCAGGAATTTGAATGCGATCGCGAACTCGCGCTCGTTGATGGACGCTGGTCGGTGCGCGCGCTCTGAGCGCGGCCGACATCACTTTTGCGAAACAGGATTCCGCCATGCAAAGCACTTCCGCGTCGGGTCGCCCCGGCAACGCATCTGCCCGCAACGTTGTCGTCGTCGGCACCCAATGGGGTGACGAGGGCAAAGGCAAAGTCGTCGACTGGTTGACGGATCACGCTGCCGCTGTGGTCCGCTTCCAGGGCGGTCACAACGCAGGCCATACCCTGGTGATCAACGGCAAAAAGACCGCCCTGCAACTCATTCCATCGGGCATCATGCGCGACGGCGTTGCGTGCTACATCGGCAACGGCGTGGTGGTCGATCCCACACACCTTCTCTCTGAGATCGCGCGCCTGGAAGCTGCTGGCTTGAATGTGCGCTCGCGCCTGTTCATCAGCGAGTCATGCCCAATGATCCTGCCGTTCCACGTCGCCGTTGACAAAGCTCGGGAGGCCCTGCGTGAAACGAGCGGTGGCGGCAAGATTGGCACCACAGGCAAGGGCATTGGTCCGGCTTATGAAGACAAGGTGGCACGTCGCGCGTTGCGCCTGCAAGATCTCAAGCACCCCGAGCGTTTTGCGACCAAGCTCAAGGAGTTGCTTGAACTGCACAATTTCGCGCTCAAGGGCTTCCTGAAGTCGGAAGAGTTGGCTTTCCAGCCCATTTTTGACGAGGCCATGAAGGCCGCTGAGCAGATTCTGCCGATGCTGTCCGATGTGGGGGTCCGCATCCATGCTCATACCGTGGAGGGCGGCAGCGTCTTGTTTGAAGGCGCGCAAGGCACTCTGCTCGACGTGGACCACGGTACTTATCCATATGTGACATCGAGCAACTGCGTGGCTGGTAATGCCGCGGCTGGCTCCGGTGTTGGACCTGACAAGCTCCATTACATTCTGGGCATCACCAAGGCTTACACCACCCGTGTCGGCAGTGGCCCGTTCCCGACCGAATTGGATTGGGAAACACCGGGCACGGTCGGTTGCCACCTGGCCACAGTGGGGCAGGAGCGCGGCACGGTGACTGGTCGCGCCCGTCGTTGTGGCTGGCTGGATGCCGCCGCCCTGAAGCGCTCTGTGTTGATCAACGGCATCACCGGCATCTGTCTGACCAAGCTCGACGTGCTCGACGGATTGGAAGAAATCAAGGTGTGCACTGGATACATGCTGCGTGGCGAGCGTGTCGACATTTTGCCGCTGGACGCCGATGACATCGTCGCCTGCGAGCCGATCTACGAGAGCTTCCCCGGCTGGGAGGGCACCACTTTCGGTATCACGGAATGGGACAAGCTGCCTGCCAATGCGCGCGCTTACCTGCAGCGTGTTGAGGCTTTCATCGGTGCGCCCATCGACATGGTTTCGACCGGTCCTGACCGCGACCACACCATCTTGCTGCGTCACCCTTACAAGGGCTGAGCCCCGCTTCGCCAAGTCTCATTGCGCTATCCGCCAAAGGAATCCACATGCTCACCGACGACGGAAAACACCTGTATGTTTCCTGGGAGGAATACCATCAACTGATCGAGCGTCTGGCGTTGAAGGTCCACGCATCGGGCTGGGAATTCGACCAAATTCTCTGCCTGGCGCGAGGTGGTCTGCGACCTGGCGACATGATCTCGCGGATTTTCGATCGCCCACTGGGCATCATGTCCACGAGTTCCTACCGTGACGATGGTGGCACGTTGCAAGGTCGACTCGATATGGCCAAGTACATCACGATGCCCAAGGGAGAACTGGCAGGGCGAGTGCTTTTGGTTGATGACTTGGCTGATTCCGGGGTGACGCTGCGCGCGGTGGTTGACCGTTTGCGTTCGTTGCCGGCCATCACAGAGCTTCGCTCGGCGGTCATCTGGGTAAAGGGTGTTTCTTCGTACACGCCCGACTATCATGTCGAGTCATTGCCCACCAGCCCCTGGATTCATCAACCGTTCGAGGAGTACGATACGTTGCGGCCAGAGGCACTCCTCAAGCGCTACAAAGTTTGAGGAATCAAATGTCAAAAAGCAGCCCAAGGGCTGCTTTTTTGTTGGTTTCGTTGGCAGTCTGCGTTCTCGCGTGCTGCGAGCAGAACGGTTCCCCTTGAGCGGAGCGTTTGCTACCGCATGGGCATAAGCCCGGTCAAAAATGAAAAAGCCGCTTGATCAGAGATCAAGCGGCTTTTCAATTGGTGCCCAGGAGAGGACTCGAACCTCCACGGAGTTACCCGCTAGTACCTGAAACTAGTGCGTCTACCAATTCCGCCACCTGGGCAGGTACTTATTTGACTAAGCTTCGTTGCCGTCGCTGTGTCGAGAACGTAAATATAGCATTCTTTTGAGCCTTGTGTCTACTTTTGAGGGGGTCTGATGTGCTGTTGACTTTGTGCAACAGCGGGGTGCGACGGTGCCTCGACGCATTGCGCAGTGCACTTGGTGTACGCTGTGCTTGTGGATCGCATGTTGCTCCTGTCCCATGAACTTCGCCTCGTCAGCGTTGTGGGTGCTGCTGCCTCGGGGTGTTCAATCTCACCCCTTGTGGTTCGGCTTCGAGGTGGGCTGTTACAGAATGCCGCGAGTTTTCGTTCGCTTCGGCATCAGTTGGCTGCGGTGCGTATTTGCCATGCGCCACTTGCTGATGTTTGCGCTCCACGCAAGCAAAGAAAAAGCCGCTTGACCAGAGATCAAGCGGCTTTTCAATTGGTGCCCAGGAGAGGACTCGAACCTCCACGGAGTTACCCGCTAGTACCTGAAACTAGTGCGTCTACCAATTCCGCCACCTGGGCAGGTACTTTTTACACTTCAAGCGCCACATCTAAATTGTTGTGTGCGTCATCAGCGAAGAATTGAATTCTAGCATCAAAATAGGACCCATGACAACATCTGCACCACAAATTTTGAGCCTGATGAGTGAAATCATCGGCACGGTACAAGGTCACCGAGACGGCCATGGCTTTGTTCAGGCTGACGATGGTGACACCAGTGTCTTCCTGCCGCCTCAGGAAATGCGCTCTGTCATGCACCGTGATCGAGTCAAGGTGCGTGTCGTGAGGTTCGATCGGCGCGGGCGGCCGGAGGGGTTGGTGCTTGAGATCATCGAGCGTCGCAAAACGCCGATCATCGGGCGCCTATTGCAGGAGGGGGGGGCTTGGCTTGTGGCGCCTGAAGACCGACGTTTTGGCCAGGACATCTTGATTGCACCCAAGGCGACTGGCAATGCGGAGCCCGGGCAGGTTGTGGCCGTTGAGTTGACTGAGCCGCCGTCCTTGCTGGCCAAGCCGGTTGGGCGCGTGGTTGAGGTGCTGGGGGGAATTGATGATCCCGGTATGGAGATCGAGATCGCCGTGCGCAAGTACGAGGTGCCGCATCGTTTCAGTGACGCAGCCTTGGCTCAAGCGGCCAAGTTGCCGGAGAAAGTGCGCGCAACAGATAAGAAAGGGCGCATAGACATCACCGACGTGCCGCTCGTCACGATCGATGGCGAGGACGCGCGCGATTTTGACGATGCTGTTTACTGTGAGCCGGCCACGATTGGTCGCTCGAAGGCGCCGAACGCCTGGCGCTTGGTCGTGGCCATCGCGGACGTGAGTCACTACGTGAAGCCGGGTGAGCCTCTGGATCTGGATGCCTATGAGCGTGCAACATCGGTGTATTTCCCCCGTCGGGTGATTCCCATGCTGCCGGAGAAGCTTTCCAATGGCTTGTGCTCGCTGAACCCTGAGGTCGAGCGCCTGTCCATGGTGTGCGACATGCTGGTCTCCTGCGACGGCGAGGTGCATGCATATCAGTTTTTTCCAGCCGTCATCCGTTCGCATGCTCGCCTGACCTATACGGAGGTGGCGACCATCTTGGGTAATACCCGTGGACCTGAGGCGCTGCGTCGACCCGATTTGGTGCCGCATCTCTTGCACCTTCACGAGGTGTACCGCGCATTGCTGAAATCGCGTTCGGGGCGCGGGGCTGTGGATTTCGACACCACCGAAACCCAGATCGTCTGCGACGAGAACGGTCGCATCGCCAAGATTGTGCCTCGTGTGCGCACCGAGGCTCACCGCCTCATTGAGGAATGCATGCTGGCCGCCAATGTGTGCTCCGCTGACTTCATCACTCGGGCGAAGCATCCGTCGCTGTTTCGGGTACACGAGGGCCCCACACCAGAGAAGCGTCAGTTGTTGAAGAACTATCTGAAGGCGCTGGGTCTGGGCTTGTCTCTTGGGGAGGAGCCTCAGCCTGGTGACTACCAGGCCATCGCGCAGGCGGTGAAGGATCGTCCGGATGCGACGCAGATTCACACCATGCTCCTGCGCTCCATGCAACAGGCAATCTACACGCCGACCAACAGCGGACATTTCGGCTTGGCATATGAGGCGTACACCCATTTCACCAGTCCGATTCGTCGCTACCCGGATTTGCTGGTCCATCGCGTCATCAAGGCCCTGCTAGGCCGGGGGCGGTATGACCTGAAGTTGCCGCCTGTGCAGCATTCCGTTGGGAATGTGAAGCGCAGGCCTGGTGGGCAGCGGGGCGCCCCTGCGAAGGGCTTGCCAGCGGCACCGAGCAAGGCCGTTTCGCGTCTCAAGTTGCCACCCGCGGAGGCGGCAGCGTGGGAAACAGTCGGCATTCATTGCAGTGCCAATGAGCGCCGCGCCGATGAAGCCTCGCGTGATGTCGAGGCTTGGCTCAAGTGCATGTTCATGCGGGAACGGTTGGGGGAGGAGTACGGGGGCACAGTGAGTGCCGTCACCAACTTCGGTCTGTTTGTGCAACTGGACGGCTTGTATGTTGAGGGGCTCATCCACATCACCGAGCTTGGCGGCGAGTACTACCGGTTTGATGAAGCGCGCCAAGAGTTGCGGGGCGAGCGGAGTGGCGCACGCTATGCCGTCGGTACCCGTGTGCGTGTGCAGGTCAGTCGCGTGGATTTGGACACCCGCAAGATCGACTTCCGCCTGGTGCGCGAGGCAGGCGAAGAGAAGCCGACTTCCGGTGCCGGGAAGAGGCGAGCCCGAGTGCCCGACAAGGATTGGGTGGAGCCGGGTGGGGCGCAAGATGCCTTGGCGGATGTTCGTCAGGCTGACCACGAGGTGAGGCGGGCAAGCAAGGCAGCCAGAACTGGTAAAGGTCGGACGCGTGTCTCTGTGGCTGCGACGGTCACCGGTAAAGGGGGCTCGGCAAAGCGCTCAAAAAGCAAGCGATGATGCGGTTTGATGAGTGGGCTGGTTTCGTGCTAGAATGCCAGAGTTTGCCCGAATCCCCGGGTAGATTTTGATAATCACGAAATCGGCAATCCAAGGTGTTGCGGCATGCTCTGTGGAGTGTGCGGCGATCGCTGTCGATTTCCAGATCCAACCTCTGGAGCACTCCATGTCCGTATCCATGCGCGAAATGCTGGAAGCCGGTGTCCACTTCGGTCACCAAACCCGCTTCTGGAACCCCAAGATGGCCCCGTACATCTTTGGTCATCGCAACAAGATTCACATCATCAACCTTGAGAAGACGCAGCCCGCCTTCGAAGAGGCACTGAAGTTCATCAAGCAGCTGTCCGCTCGTCGCGGCACCGTGATGATGGTCGGCACCAAGCGCCAGTCGCGCGACACCATCGCCATGGAAGCTGAACGCGCTGGCGTGCCTTACGTCAACCAGCGTTGGTTGGGCGGCATGCTGACCAACTTCAAGACCGTCAAGGGCTCCTTGAAGAAGCTGAAGGACATGCAGGCTGTGGTCGAAACCGGCCTGGACAACCTGAAGAAGAAGGAAGGCCTGCTGTTCCAACGTGAGCTGTCCAAGCTCGAAAAGGACATCGGCGGCATTCAAGACATGGCTGTGTTGCCTGACGCCATCTTCGTGATCGACGTTGGCTACCACAAGATCGCCATCGCCGAAGCCAAGAAGCTGGGCATCCCTGTCATTGGCGTGGTGGACACCAACCACTCCCCCGAAGGCATTGACTACGTCATCCCCGGTAACGATGACTCTTCCAAGGCTGTGGCACTGTACGCCAAGGCCGTGGCCGATGCCATCCTGGAAGGCAAGGCCAACGCCGTGAACGAAGTCGTGGCCGCTGCTGCTGGTGACGACGAGTTCGTCGAAGTCAACGAAGCCGAATAAGGCTCCTTGACTTCACAAGAAGGGGCTGACGATCAGCCCCTTTTTTTAACAAATTTTTTTGTGGTGGCCCTTTGCGGGCGCACCCATGAACCAAACGGAGAAAGCTGATGGCTGCAATCACCGCTAGCATGGTCGCCGAACTGCGCGCCAAGACCGATGCTCCCATGATGGAGTGCAAGAAGGCCCTGACCGAGGCCGATGGCGACATGGCCAAGGCAGAAGAGATTCTGCGTGTCAAGCTGGGCAGCAAGGCCTCCAAGGCTGCTTCGCGCGTCACCGCCGAAGGCGTGGTGTCCGCTGCCGTGGACGGCAACGTCGGCGCTCTGGTGGAAATCAACTGCGAAACCGACTTCGTCTCGAAGAACGACTCCTTCCTGGCTTTCGCCAAGTCGGTGGCCGAGCTGATTGCCAAGAACAACCCCGCTGACGTGGCCGCCATCGGCGAGCTGCCTCTGTCGCAAGACGGTTTCGGCCCGACGGTCGAAGAAGTTCGCAAGGGCCTGATCGGCAAGATCGGCGAAAACATGACCATCCGTCGCTTCAAGCGCTACGCTGACGGTGGCAAGCTGGCTGCCTATCTGCACGGCGCCCGCATCGGTGTGGTCGTGGAATTCGAAGGTGACGACGTCGCTGCCAAGGACGTTGCCATGCACGTGGCCGCCATGAAGCCCGTGTCGCTGTCGTCCGCCGACGTGCCTGCCCACTTGATCGAGACCGAGCGCAGCGTCGCCACGGCCAAGGCTGCCGAATCCGGTAAGCCTGCCGACATCGCCACCAAGATGATCGAAGGTGCCGTTCAGAAGTATCTGAAGGAAGTCTCCTTGTTCAACCAGGTCTTCGTGAAGGCTGCTGACGGCAAGCAGACCGTTGAGCAGTATCTGAAGTCGACGAACACGACCGTCAAGTCCTTCACCATGTTTGTGGTCGGCGAGGGCATCGAGAAGAAGCAAGACGACTTCGCGGCTGAAGTCGCAGCCACCATGGCTGCAGCCAAGGGGCAGTAACCCGAAGCAAAACAAGGGGGCTTCTGGCCCCCTTGTGCTATGCGTCGCACGTTCACCGGGCGAGCATGGCGAGCGCAGAAGGGGAACCTTCGCGCCATCACGTATTCAAAAAGCCTGACATGGCTGGCGAAGACTGAAACTTGCGATAACCTTCAGTCTCGCTTCTCAAGTAGAACACCAAGGACATCTGCATGCCCGCCTACAAGCGCATCCTCTTGAAACTTTCCGGTGAGGCCCTGATGGGCGATGATGCATACGGCATCAACCGGGCGACCATTGTGCGCATGGTCAAGGAGATCCAGGAGGTCACCGCTCTGGGTGTCCAGGTGGCGGTGGTCATTGGTGGTGGCAACATTTTTCGCGGCGTCGCAGGTGGTTCCGTCGGCATGGACCGTGCCACGGCCGATTACATGGGCATGCTGGCCACGGTCATGAACTCGCTGGCTTTGGCTGACACCATGCGCCAGGAAGGTATGACCGCACGGGTCATGTCGGCCATCAGCATCGATCAGGTGGTTGAGCCGTACGTTCGCCCCAAGGCCTTGCAGTACCTCGAAGAGGGCAAGGTGGTGGTGTTCGCAGCGGGCACGGGCAATCCCTTCTTCACGACCGACACAGCTGCCGCGTTGCGCGGCGCCGAAATCGGTGCAGAGGTCATGCTGAAGGCCACCAAGGTGGATGGCGTTTACACTGCGGACCCCAAGAAGGATCCTTCGGCCACTCGCTACGCCAGCATCACGTTTGATGAGGCCCTGATCAAGAACCTGCAGGTGCTCGATGCGACGGCGTTCGCCTTGTGTCGCGATCAGAATCTGCCTTTGAAGGTATTTTCCATTTTCAAGCAAGGTGCGCTCAAGCGCGTCGTGCTGGGGGAAGACGAAGGCACGTTGGTCCACGTCTGAGCCCGTCCTTCCTTCCTCGTTTTCAAGCGTCAGTTGGCCGCAGGCCTTCGTACGGAGCTTCTCATGAGCATCGCAGAAATCAAAAAGAACGCCGAGCAGAAAATGCTCAAGTCCATTGAGGCTTTCAAAGTCGAGTTGTCGAAGATCCGCACGGGTCGTGCGCACCCAGGCATCTTGGACCAGGTGCAGGTGGAGTACTACGGCTCTTTGGTGCCTATCAGTCAGGTGGCCAACGTGACCCTGCAAGATGCGCGCACCATCAGCGTTCAGCCTTGGGAAAAAGGCATGGGCGCCAAGATTGAAAAGGCCATCCGCGAGTCGGACCTGGGCCTCAATCCTTCTTCGCAAGGCGACCTGATTCGCGTGCCGATGCCGCCCCTGACAGAGGAGCGCCGTAAGGAGTTGACCAAGGTGGTGAAGTCTGCCGGGGAAGATGCCAAGATTGCCGTGCGCAACTTGCGTCGTGACGCCAACGACCACGCCAAGCGTCTGCTCAAGGACAAGGAAATCACGGAAGATGATGACCGTCGCTCGCAGGATGAGGTTCAGAAGCTGACCGACAAGACGATTGCCGAAATCGACAAGCTGGTGCAGGCCAAGGAGGCCGAAGTGCTGGCCGTCTGAGGCTGCGCGCTTTGCCATAATGGCGACCACGTCCGAGGCGGTCTGACCGCCTCGTTCTGTTTGCGGACACGCGGGCTGCTCTGGCGGCCCGCGCTCACATTCCTGGATTCAATCTGAGATGGCTTCAATCTCCAGTTCTGCGGCGGTCCCGTGCCACGTCGCCATTGTGATGGACGGCAATGGTCGGTGGGCTCGGAAGCGTTTCATGCCCCGTGGCCTGGGGCACAAAGCGGGTGTTGATGCGCTGGTGGATGTCGTGCGAGCAGCCTCCCGACGCGGTGTCCGGTACTTGACGGTGTTCGCCTTTTCTTCCGAGAACTGGAAGCGCCCAGAGGAGGAAGTGTCTGGTCTGATGGGGTTGCTGTTGGTGGCCTTGTCCAAACACCTCAACCAGCTCAAGTCCGAAGGCGTGCGTTTTCGCGTGGCGGGTGATCTCCAGCCTGTGTCAGAGAAGGTGCGCGCCGCGCTGCTGGAGGCCGAGGCATCATCGGCGACCTGCGACAAGTTGGTATTGACCGTTGCCTTCAATTACGGCGGACGTTGGGACATTGTGCAGGCCTGTCGCAAGGCGATGGAGGCAGGTGTTCAACCTTCTGAAATGGACGAAGGCGTGTTGTCACAGTTCATGGCCATGAGTTATGCACCCGACCCGGATCTGTTGATTCGTACGGGGGGCGAAGTACGTTTATCCAACTTCTTGCTTTGGCAAAGCGCTTACGCTGAGTTTTATTTCACCGACTGTCTGTGGCCCGACTTTGATGAAGCGGAACTCGACCGAGCCATCGCAAGTTACGCAGATCGTGAGAGACGGTTCGGTGATGTGGGTGCGTCGGGTGAGGCTGAGGGCGCAGTGGGTGGTTTTGACGATGTGCTCGCCGCATCCAGGGAGAGCTGACCATGCTCAAACAACGTGTCATCACGGCACTGGTTCTGGCTGCCATTTTGCTGGCCAGTTTGCTCAATGAGTTGGCGTGGCCTTTTTCGGCGCTGACACTCGTGTTCATCACGGCCGCCGGTTGGGAGTGGTCGCGTCTGAACGATGCGCCGGGGGCTCGTGCCTGGTTGACGGGGGCGGCGGTGGCAGGGGGCTGCGTCTATGCGGCGCAGGTTGTCGGTTTGCCGGTATGGGCCAGTACCGTGCTCGACAACGGACTCAATGTGCATCCACATGTTCATGGCTGGGGAATGCCGCTGGCTGGTTTCCATGTGCCCAGCGGAGTCTGGGCGTTCGCATGTTTGCTGTGGGTCCTTGGCGGGGCGGTTGTCCTACGCTACGGCAACACGCATTGGAAGCGCGTTTCCGACTTCTGGCGTCGTTTGTTGGGGCTGCTGTTACTGGTGGTGGCGTGGTTGGCGTTGGTTGAGAGCAAGGCCCAAGGACTGAACTTTCTCTTGTCAGTGCTGTGCCTCGTATGGGCAGCAGACATCGGGGCTTACTTTGGCGGTCGTGCTTTGGGTCGGCGCAAGTTGGCGCCCAGCATCAGCCCTGGCAAAAGCTGGGAGGGCGTCTGGAGCGGCATGGTGGCCGTTTGCGTATTGGCGGGCCTGTGGATGTGGGCCGACGCAAGCCTCGGTGTGGACTCTCCCAGTTTGTACAGCCGCTTATGGATGGGTTTGGGGCCCTTGGGGATGTTGTTGGCGCTGATGTTACTTGTCGGCATGAGCGTTGTGGGTGATCTGTTTGAATCGCTCGTTAAACGGCAAGCCGGTGTGAAGGACAGCAGCCAATTGCTGCCAGGACATGGCGGTGTTTTGGATCGCATCGACGCATTGCTGCCTACCCTGCCATTGTCTTTGGCTGTTCTGACTTTGTGCCATGCTTGATTCAGCGTCATCTTCTCGTCGTCAGCGTGTATGTATTTTGGGGTCCACGGGCTCCATTGGGACCAACACGCTCGACGTGCTTTCCCGCCACCCGGACCACTTTGAAGTGTGGGCTCTGACAGGCGCGTCGCGTGTCGATGAGTTGTGGGCGCAATGTTTGCAGTGGCGTCCAGCCTATGCGGTGATGCCAGATGAAGCTTTCGCGTCGCGACTGCGGGCCAAAGTGAAGGAGTCTGGCTTGCGGACCGAGATCCTCAGTGGCTCGGAGGCTTTGAACCAAGTTGCCGCACACCCTGACGTGGATGTGGTGATGGGGGCGATTGTCGGGGCAGCAGGCTTGGCGCCTTGCTTGGCGGCCGCTCGCGCGGGCAAGCGTCTGTTGTTGGCCAACAAAGAAGCGCTGGTGGTCGGCGGTGAGATGTTCATGAAGGCTGTGGACGAGGCTGGCGCCACTTTGTTGCCCATCGACAGTGAACACTCAGCCATTTTTCAGTGCTTGCCGGAAGACACCTCCTCTTGGCGTTCACGCATCGACCACATTGTCCTGACTGCCTCTGGCGGGCCATTTCGTCAGCGCGATCTTGCTACCTTTTCTCAGATCACCCCTGAGCAGGCGTGTGCGCACCCGAACTGGGTCATGGGGCGCAAGATTTCGGTAGATTCGGCCACGATGATGAACAAGGCTTTGGAGGTCATCGAAGCTCGGTGGCTGTTCAATCTGCAACCCAAGCAGATTCGCGTGGTGCTGCACCCGCAGAGCATCATTCACTCCATGGTCGTTTGCCGGGATCGTTCGGTGTTGGCGCAAATGGGCACCCCGGACATGCGTGTACCGATTGCGTACGGTTTGTCATGGCCGGAACGCATCGAGTCGGGAGCGGAGTTATTGGACTTCACTCGCCTGAGTGCACTGACTTTTGAAGACGCTGACTCCCGTCGCTACCCGGGTCTGCAGTTGGCGTGGGAGACGCTCCAAGGGCCGGCTGGTAGCACATGTGTGCTCAATGCCGCCAATGAAATGGCGGTTGAGGCATTTTTGGACAGGCGCATTCGCTTTGATCAGATTCACAGTGTGAACCTGCAGTCTCTGTCCGATTGTCGGTTGTCGGACGCCGACATCAGCACGGTTGAGGGGTTGCTGGATCTGGATGCGCAGGCGCGTCGTCTCGCGGCATCGGTCGTGGCGAGCTTGGCCGCTTGATACGCAAGATGTCCAGTTCAATCTTTCGCTGTGATTCAGGAGCATGACGATGTTGATGACCGTGCTGTCCTTTCTGGTGACGATTGGCGTTTTGGTTGTGATTCACGAGTACGGCCATTACCGTGCAGCCTTGGCGTGTGACGTCAAGGTGCTGAGATTTTCGGTGGGGTTCGGGCACGTGTTGTGGCGTCGGCAACGTGGCGAGACCGAGTTCGTGATCTCGGCCTTGCCGTTGGGTGGCTACGTCAAGATGTTGGATGAACGCGAAGGTCCTGTGGCACCCGCCGAACGGGATCGTGCGTTCAATCGCAAGCCCCTGCGCCAGCGGGCATTCGTCGTGGCGGCGGGGCCTTTGGCCAATTTGTTGTTGGCCGTGCTGCTGTACGCAGGTGTCAATTGGTCTGGCGTGGAAGAGTTGCGCCCATGGCTGGCGCAGCCTCGCGCCGGGAGTCTGGCAGCAGACGCAGGGTTGCAGTCTGGTGACGAAATTGTCAGCTTGGAGATGCTCCAGGCCGGTGTATCCAACAGCGATGCGTCTCAGCATGAGGTGCGCTCGATGACCGACCTCCAGTGGCTGTTCATCCAGGCGGCGTTGGCGGGTCAGGATGTGCGCCTGCAGGTGGCGTCGCGTGCCGAAGCGCAGGGGCCCGTCACAGAGCGTCGCAGTCTGGTGCTGCAGCTGAGCCGGATACCGGCGGCAGAAGTGGATGGGCGATTGCTGGACCGCGTGGGTTTGAATGGACCCTACGCTGAGCCTTTGATCGCAGAGGTATTGCCAGGTGGGCCTGCCGCGAAGGCTGGCCTGCGGGCAGGTGATCGGGTGGTATCGATCAATGGCGTGCCGCCTGCTGATGCCGGGCAACTGCGTCAAATCATCCGCGGCAGCCAACTCGACGGGGCGGCACGTCAAGTATCTTTGGTGGTTGAGCGGGCAGGGCAGACCATGCCCGTGAACCTCATGCCGGTCATGACCGAGGTCAAGGGCCAGCGTGTTCCACGCATCGAGGCTGCGCTGGGCAGCATGCCTGCCACTGTGGAGGTGCGTTACGGCTTGGTCGAGGGTTTGACCAAGGCAGCCAGCAAGACGTGGGACGTGTCGGTGATGAGCCTCAGTATGTTGGGCAAGATGCTGATCGGGGAGGCGTCATTGCAAAACCTCAGTGGACCGCTGACGATTGCAGACTATGCTGGTCGTTCTGCGGAGATGGGCTGGGTTTACTACGTTGGGTTCCTGGCCTTGGTCAGTGTAAGCCTGGGCGTGCTCAACTTGCTTCCGCTCCCCGTCCTCGATGGTGGACACCTCATGTATTATCTTTTCGAAGGCGTCACGGGCCGGCCAGTTTCCGATATCTGGCTGGAACGATTGCAGCGGGGTGGCGTGGCCATCATGCTCGCAATGATGTCGCTGGCCCTCTACAACGACTTGGCGCGCCTGCTTGGCGCGCACTGAGTTTTCCTGCATGCAAAGCCCTTTCATGACTGCTGTGCGGTTCAAACCGACCCTGCTCGCTGCCCTGATGGCAGCCTCCCTGTTTCAGTCCGCCTGGGCGGTTGAACCTTTTGTGCTGAAAGACATCCGCGTGGAGGGGCTGCAGCGCGCCGACGCCGGAACGGTGTTTGCTTCATTGCCATTTCGCGTGGGCGACACCTATACCGACGACAAGGGTTCAGCGGGGCTGCGCGCGCTGTTTGCCACTGGACTGTTCAAGGATGTGCGCATCCAGGTGGACGGGAACGTGGTCGTCGTGGTGGTGGAAGAACGCCCCGTGATCTCACGTGTGGAGTTTGTCGGGACCAAGGAGTTCGACAAGGATGTACTGGTCAAGGCGCTCAAGGACATTGGCATCGGTGAGGGGCAACCTTTCGATCGGGCATTGGCCGACCGTGCAGAGCAGGAGTTGAAGCGTCAATACCTCACCCGCAGTCTGTATGGCGTGGAGGTCATCACTACCATCACCCCGACCGAGCGCAATCGCGTCAACGTGACCTTCACCGTGACCGAGGGTGAGGTCACCAAGATCAAGAGCATCCGCATCACAGGTAATCAGGCCTTCTCGGAGAGCACGCTGATTTCCCAGATGGACCTCACCAAGGGCGGTTGGTTGACTTGGTATACCAAGTCCGATCAGTACGCACGTGCAAAGCTGAACGCTGACCTGGAGACGATCAAGGCTTATTACCTCAATCGTGGCTATCTTGAGTTCAAGATCGAGTCCGCTCAGGTCGTGATTTCACCCGACAAGCAGGACATCTCGATCGCGATCAGTGTGAGTGAAGGTCCTCGCTATGTGGTCACCGGCGTACGCCTAGAGGGAGAGTACCTTGGCAAGGAAGAGGAGTTCCGCAAACTCGTCACCATCGAGCCAGGTGAAGCCTACCGTGCTGATGCTGTTGCCGCGACCACCAAGGCCTTTACCGATCGCTTTGCGGCGTTTGGTTATGCGTTTGCACGGGTGGACTTCCGCCCGGAGCTCGATAGAGCCAAGGGTCAAGCCGTCGCGGTGTTGGTGGCTCAGCCTCAGCGCCGTGTTTACGTCCGCCGTGTGAACGTGGCGGGTAACTCGCGTACCCGCGATGAGGTGATTCGTCGCGAATTCCGTCAGTTTGAGGCAGCGTGGTATGACGGACAGAAGATCAAACTGTCGCGCGATCGCGTCGACCGCCTTGGCTACTTCAAGGCGGTGGACATCGAAACCGTCGAAGTGCCAGGTACCGCCGATCAGGTGGACCTCACCATCACGGTCGAGGAGAAGCCGACTGGGAACTTGATGTTGGGGGCTGGTTTTTCCAGCGCAGAGAAGTTCACCTTGACGGCATCCGTCAAGCAAGACAACGTCTTCGGTACAGGGAACTATCTGGGGATTGATCTCAATACCAGCAAGTACAACCGCACCATCGTGGTCAGCACCGTGGATCCGTATTTCACGGACGATGGCGTGTCTCGCTCGTATGACTTGTATTACAGAACTTCCCGTCCGCTGAACACCCAGGGTGGGGACTACAAGATCGTGACGCCCGGGGGGGCAGTCAGATTTGGTGTGCCCTTCACAGAGTTCGACACTGTGTTTTTCGGCGCGGGTGTAGAGCAAACATCCATCAAGGGAGACACAGGTCTGCCTGTCAGCTATCGACTGTATCGTGACACGTTTGGCGAGACCAGCCTGTCCGTGCCCTTGACGGTGGGTTGGTCACGCGATGCTCGTGACAGTCTCATTGCTCCTACGCGCGGCCGTTATCAGCGCCTGAACCTGGAGTTGGGTGTGGCAGGCGATACCCGCTATTTGCGTGGCGACTATCAGTTCCAACAGTTCATTCCCCTTTCCAACCGGTTCACATTGGGTTTGAACACGGAAGTCGGCTATGGCAAGGGACTGTCGGGCAAGCCATACCCCGTCTTCAAGAACTTCTATGGCGGTGGTCTGGGCACCGTGCGGGGGTTTGAGCAAAACTCTCTGGGTCCTTTGGACATTGAAGGCTCCTATGTCGGCGGCAATCGCCGTGTGAACGTCAACGCAGAGTTGTATGTGCCCTTCCCGGGAGCGGGCAACGATCGCACTTTGCGCTTGTTCGGTTACATGGATGCGGGTAACGTCTGGGGTGAAAAAGACTCGATGAGTTTCAGCGATGTGCGTGCCTCGGTTGGTGTCGGTATCAGCTGGGTGTCTCCTGTGGGGCCGCTCAAGCTGAGTTACGGCAAGCCCTTCCGTTACCAGGACCAAGATAAAATTCAACGCCTTCAGTTCCAGATCGGTACGGCATTCTGACCATGACCTCGCCACTCAAGAAATTTCTGCTGGGCAGCCTGCTGTGTGGCTCGGCCTTGCTCGCGCATGGGCAGGAGCTCAAGATTGGCTATGTCAATCTGGACCGGGTGCTGCGTGATGCCTCTCCGGCCAAGGCGGCGCAGGCCAAGCTGGAAAGCGAATTCACACGCCGCGAGAAGGATCTGACCGACACGGCCACGCGGCTCAAGAGTGCGACCGAGCGATTTGAGAAAGACGCCCCGACGCTTGGTGAATCCGAGCGCAGTCGTCGTCAACGTGATCTGGTTGAGCAAGACCGCGAGTTGCAGCGCAAGCGTCGTGAATTCCAGGAGGATCTGAATCAGCGCAAGAACGAGGAGCTCGCCATGGTGTTGGACAGGGCTCAGCGTGTGGTCAAGCAGATTTTCGACCAAGAGAAGTACGATCTGATCCTGCAGGAAGCCGTGTTTTTCAGCCCCCGTGTGGACATCACCGATAAGGTCATCAAGGCGATGAACAGCGGATCGGGTAAGTGAGTGCCATGTCTGAGAACGTGACGCTCGGCCAACTGGTTGCCGAGTTAGGCGGAACCCTGCTTGGTGATGCGGGGCGGGTGATCCGACATATCGGGCCACTCGATGGCGACAAGCCTGATGCCATTGCCTTCTTGTCCAATCCGAAATATCGCAGCCAGTTGGCAACCACCCAGGCTGCGTGCGTGATCGTGAGTCCGGCTGCGCAAGCCGAGGCTGTTGCAAGAGGTGCGGCCATCGTCACGGACGACCCATACCTCTATTTTGCCCGACTGACTCAGTGGTGGTCACGCCGCGTGCGTCCCCGTCCAGTCGCTGGCGTTCATCCGTCTGCCGTCGTCGATGCCACTGCGGTGATCGGTCCTGACGTCAGCATTGGCCCGCTGGCTGTGATCGAGGCCGGCGCGATCGTCGAGGAGGGCGCTCTGATTGGCGCCCAATGCCACGTGGGCGCACGCGCGCGCATTGGCGCACACACGCGTTTGGCACCCCAGGTAACCGTGGGCTTTGATTGTGTGGTCGGCGCGCGGTGTGTTTTCCACAGCGGCGTGGTCATTGGCGCAGACGGTTTCGGTTTTGCCCCCAACCAGGGACGTTGGGAGAAAATCGAACAACTCGGTGCGGTGCGCATCGGGGATGACGTGGAGTTGGGCGCCAACACCTGTGTGGATCGTGGTGCCCTGGATGACACGGTGATTGAAAACGGTGTCAAGCTCGACAACCTCGTCCAAATCGCCCACAACGTCCACGTTGGCGAACATTCAGCCATGGCCGGCTGCGTCGGGGTGGCAGGCAGCGCTCGCATCGGTAAGCATTGCACGGTCGGCGGTGCTGGCATGATCCTGGGCCACCTCACCTTGGCGGACAATGTGCACGTGTCGTCTGGCACCCTGATTTCGCGCTCTGTGCTCAAGCCGGGCTTGTACAGTGGCGCCTTCCCCTTTGACGAGAACGCATCCTGGGAGAAGAACGCAGCGACCCTGCGCCAACTCCACGCCTTGCGTGACCGTATCCGAACCTTAGAAAAGCAAGTGAAAAGCTGATGGACATCCACAAGATTCTTCAAAAGCTCCCGCACCGTTACCCGTTTCTGCTGGTGGACCGCGTGCTGGAAGTCGAAAAGAACGTTCGCATTCGTGCACTGAAGAACGTGACGATCAACGAGCCGTTCTTCCAGGGGCATTTCCCCAATCGCCCGGTGATGCCGGGTGTGTTGATGCTGGAAGCCTTGGCGCAGACCGCTGCCTTGCTGGCGTTTGAAACCCAGGGTGAAGGTGTGGACGAGAACTCCGTCTATTACTTTGTGGGCATTGATGGCGCTCGCTTCAAGCGTCCCGTTGAGCCGGGTGACCAGCTGTTCCTGGACGTGCAGATGGACCGTAACAAGGGCGGCATCTACAAGTTCAATGCCCAGGCTTTCGTGGGCGAAGAATTGGCCGTGTCGGCGCAACTGATGTGCACCGTGCGCAAGGTGTCCTGAGGCGCAGATGGCGAACATCCATCCCAGCGCCATCGTCGATCCGCAGGCGCAGTTGGCTGACTCCGTCACTGTGGGGCCGTTCACGACCATTGGTCCGAACGTGTGTATCGGTGAAGGCTCCAGCATTGGTGCGCACTGTGTGATCGAGGGGCACACCACCATCGGTCGTGACAACAAGATCTTCCAGTTTGCTTCCTTGGGTGCTGACCCACAGGACAAGAAGTACAAAGGCGAGCCCACGCGATTGATCATCGGTGACCGCAACACCATTCGCGAGTTCACTACCTTCAACACGGGCACGGTGCAGGACAAGGCCTTCACCCAGGTCGGCAATGACAACTGGATCATGGCTTATGTGCACGTGGCGCATGACTGTGTGATCGGTGATCACAACGTCATTGCCAATTCGGTGCAGTTTGCTGGTCACGTGACGGTCGGCAACTACACCTTGATCGGTGGCATCAGTGGCATCCACCAGTTTGTCCGCATCGGCGATTTTGCGATGTTGGGCTTTCAGACCCGCCTGTCGCAAGATCTGCCGCCTTTCGTGGTTGCGGCCGGCAACCCGGCTCAGGCGCAGAACGTGCACCAGGAGGGCCCACGCCGTCGCGGCTTCTCTCCGGAGCGGTTGAGCATGCTCAAGCAGATGTACCGCTTGCTGTACCGCAAGGGCTTGACCCTGGAGGCGGCCAAGGCCGAGATCGTGGCACTGCGCGGTCAGACGCCCGAGGCAGATGGTGACATCGATCAGATGTTGGCGTTCCTCGCGCAGGCTGACCGCGGCATTGTGCGGTAAGCGCATGGGCGGGCCTTTCGATTTTGCTCCGGGCGCAGAGGGGCGCGCGCCGTATGTGGCCATGGTGGCAGGAGAAACCTCCGGTGATCTGCTGGCTGGCTTGTTGCTGGGAGGTTTGCACCAACGCTGGCCGGGCCTGACCTCGGCAGGCATAGGCGGGCCACGCATGGCGGCGCATGGATTTGAGCCTTGGTGGACCTACGAGAGGCTGGCTGTTCATGGATTCAATATGGAAGTGCTGCGCCGCTTCCGTGAAATCTGGAACATCCGCAAGGCACTGGGTGATCGCTTGTTGACCGAGCGCCCGGATGTGTTTGTCGGAGTCGATGCGCCTGACTTCAATCTGGGTCTGGAGGCGCGCCTCAAGGCGGCTGGCATCAAGACCGTTCACTTCGTCAGTCCGTCCATCTGGGCGTGGCGTGGTGGTCGCATCAACAAGATCCATCGCTCGGTGGATCACATGCTCTGCCTGTTTCCGTTCGAGCCTGCGCTCTACCATGCCAAGGGCATTGCCGCCACGTTCGTCGGACACCCCTTGGCTGACACCATTCCGATTGAAGTGCCCCGTGTGGCGTCACGACAAAGCCTCGGTATGGACGATCAGGTTCCTCTGGTGGCCGTGTTGCCGGGGAGTCGTCGCGGTGAGGTACAGCACAACACACCCGCATTCTTGCAAACGGTGGCCTTGCTGAGCAGACAGCGTCCCGATTTGCGCTTTGTGCTGCCGGTGGTGCCGGGGCTGCGTGAAATGGTCGAACCCCTGGTGCGTGAGCACGCGCCAGATGCGCCGCTGACCTTGTTGGATGGCCGCTCGCACGAAGCCTTGGCAGCCTGCGATGTCACCTTGATCGCCAGCGGCACGGCCACTTTGGAGGCCGCATTGTTCAAGCGTCCGATGGTCATTGCCTACAAGATCAGCGGCTTGAGCTGGCAGATCATGAAGCGCATGGCTTATTTGCCGTGGGTGGGGTTGCCGAACATCCTGCTGTCGGATTCGGTCGTGCCCGAGCGCTTGCAGCACGATGCCAATCCGGCTCAGCTTGCTGCCGACGTGCTCGCGTGGCTGGATCAGCCTGCACGTGCGACCTCGGTACAGCAGCGCTTCCTTGAACTTCATCACCAGCTGAAACAGGATACGGCTCGCGCCGCCAGTGATGCCATCGCCCAAGTCATCGAAACGCGCTGATCGGGCTCATGCCAACGAGGCGCCGTTCCAGCTGGATCTGCTCTGGCCCATGGACGCCGTGGGGTTGATGGCCGGGGTGGATGAGGCGGGCCGTGGTCCCTTGGCCGGACCGGTCGTGGCCGCAGCCGTCATCCTCGATGACCTGCAGCCGATTGCCGGGCTGGCCGATTCGAAGAAGCTCACTGCCCGTCGGCGTGACAGCCTGTACGATGAAATCCGTGCCAAGGCGCTGTGCTGCTGCATTGCCGAGGCCAGCGTCGAGGAGATTGACGCGCTCAACATCTTGCAGGCCACGATGCTGGCCATGCGGCGCGCGGTGGAGGGATTGCGCCTCAAGCCGGCCATGGTGCTGGTGGATGGCAACCGAATTCCTGTGTTGAACGTGCCCGCGCAGGCCATCGTCAAGGGCGATGCGAAGGTGCAGGCCATTTCGGCGGCGTCCATCCTGGCCAAGGTGCACCGCGACCACCTGTGCACGCAATTGCACGACGCGTACCCTCAATATGGATTTGAGGTGCACAAGGGCTACCCCACGGCGGCGCATCTGGCCGCATTGCGCGAGCACGGCGCCACGCCCGCGCACCGACGCACCTTTGGTCCCGTCAAGCTGGCACTGGCCGGCACCGCCGACCCGTTGGCTGCGGCGGCACGTTGACTTCGTTCTTTCCTGATATGACCGATTCCCTCCTACAGCGTCCCGCCCGCCTGCGCAGCACCCAGTTGGTCACCTCGCGTGACAACCCCTTGGTGCAGCGCTTGCGGCGTCTCAGCCAGGACCCGGTGGCTTACCGCAAGCAGGGTGAGGTCTGGCTGGAGGGCGATCACCTGTGCGATGCCTGCCTGAAGCGTGGCATCGAGGTCGGCCTCGCCGTGGTGGCCGAGACTGCCTGGCTGGGCGAGCATGGCATGGCATCCGGGGCCGATGCGCAGGCTGTGCGTCTGAGCGCCTTGGCGCGACAGGCAGAGAAGGTCGTGGTCGTCCCAGACTCCCTGTGGAAGATGTTCACTGGCCTGGAGTCCCCGGCCCGAATCGGCTTCGTGCTGGCCCGATCGCCGGCCGAGGCTCCCGAGAGCTCCCTGCGAGCGGGCGTGCCCACCGTCGTGCTCGACCGGGTACAGGATGCCGGCAACGTGGGCAGCATTTTGCGCAGTGCATCGGCCATGGGTGTGGTGCAGGTGGTGGCACTCAAGGGCACGGCGGGTTTGTGGTCGCCCAAGGTGCTGCGGGCTGGCATGGGCGCGCATTTCGCCTTGCATCTGGTCGAGCAGGTCTTGCCAGAGGCCCTGGTTGACTTGCAGATCCCCCTGGTGGCGACCAGTTCGCACACCGAGCACCTGCTGCCGACCGTCGCCTTGCCGGAGCCTTGCGCCTGGGTGATGGGGCACGAAGGACAGGGGGTGGGTGAGGCCGTGATGCGCCAGTGCGCCCTGAAAGTGGCCATTCCGCAGCCGGGGGGCGAGGAGTCGCTCAACGTCGCCGCCGCCGCGGCTGTTTGCCTCTACGAGTCGATGCGCCGACGCTTGTGATGCTTGCCCGCCCAGACCGCCATCGGCTGACCGATGCCCTGTGGGCGGAATGGATTTCAGGGCCGGGGTAGTCCGGATGAACACCCTACAATGTTCCGAAGTTTGACACACGCCGCGCGGCCCTCTTGGGTCGGTGCGGCGAACCTGGAGAGAGCACATGGATCGATCAATGAAACCCCTTGACGTGGTGTACGGCGCGGCCGTGGCCGGTGACCGACAGCGCGTGCTGCGCAACACCTACGCCTTGCTGGCCTTGTCGATGCTGCCCACGGTGCTGGGTGCGTGGTTGGGCGTGGCCACAGGCTTCAGCTTCTTCTCTGGCAGCCCCTTCATGGGCCTGATGGTGTTCATGGCGGTGTCGTTTGGTTTCTTCTTCGCCATCGAAAAGTTCAAGAACTCCGGCGTCGGCGTCCTGTTGCTGTTGGGCTTTACTTTCTTCATGGGCTTGATGCTCTCGCGCATGCTGGGCATGGTGCTGGGTTTGTCCAATGGCGCTTCGCTGATTGCCACGGCCTTCGGTGGTACGGCCCTGGTGTTCGGGGGCATGGCCACCCTGGCATCGACCATGAAGCGCGATGTGTCATCCCTGGGCAAGTGGCTGTTCGTGGGCCTGATGGTCATGATCGTGGCCGGCATCGCCAACATCTGGCTGCAAATGCCGGCGCTGTACCTGGCCCTGTCGGCCATGGGCGTAGTGATCTTCTCCGCCTTCATCTTGTATGACCTCAAGCAGATCATCGACGGCGGCGAAACCAATTACGTGACCGCCACGCTGTCGGTCTACCTGAGCGTGTACAACCTGTTTTCGTCGCTGTTGCACCTGTTGACGGCGCTGGGTGGCGGCGACGACTGAGTTCCGCCGCGCCTCACATCTGAGCCCGCCCTGGCCTGCGGCCCTGGCGGGCTTGTTTTTTGGCACTTGGATACCATCTGGGGTACAAGACTTCACGAGGAGAGCTCATGACGACGTCCCTGGAACTGGTGTGCCCCCACTGCCGTGCGATCAACCGTGTCCCGGCGCAGCGCTTGGGCGATGCACCCCAGTGCGGTCAGTGCCATCAGCCGGTTCTGGTGCCGCAACCGGTTGAATTGACTCAGACCAGCTTTGAGCGCTTCATCACACGCAATCAACTGCCGGTGCTGGTGGACTTCTGGGCGCCCTGGTGCGGGCCGTGCAAGATGTTCGCGCCGGTGTTTGCGCAACTGGCCGCGCCGTATGCCAGCCGTGTGCGCTTCGCCAAGGTCAACACCGAAGTGGAGCAGGGCATTGCGTCCGCCTACCAGATCCGCAGCATCCCCACCCTGGCCCTGTTCAAGCAGGGCAGGGAGGTGGACCGAGTGTCCGGGGCCTTACCACCCGCCCAACTGCAGGCTTGGCTGGCGCGGCATGGGCTGTGAGGTCGTCAAACCGCACGGGACATCATGTTGAGTTCCCGGGGACGTGATCAGTACTGATCACCCTCGCCGATGTAGGTGCCAGGGGCCAGGTTCTCGAAGCGCGTGTTGGACTTCAAGAAGGCCAGGTGCAGGCTGCCCACCGGGCCGTTACGCTGCTTGCCGATGATGATCTCGGCCGTGCCGGGCACCTTCGATTCCTTGTTGTAGTACTCGTCGCGGTAGATGAACATGATCACGTCCGCGTCCTGCTCAATGGCACCGGATTCCCGCAGGTCGGACATCATCGGACGCTTGTCCGGACGCGTTTCCACCGAACGGTTCAGCTGTGACAGCGCGATCACCGGGCACTGCAGTTCCTTGGCCAAGGCTTTCAGGCCCCGCGAGATTTCACCGATCACGGTGGCGCGGTTTTCTTCGTTGCCACCAGAGCCGCTCATCAGTTGCAGGTAGTCGATGATGATCAGGCCCAGCGTCCCGCCAAACTGGCGGGCCAGGCGTCGCGCACGCGCGCGCAACTCGTTGGGCGACAGGCCGGGGGTTTCGTCAATGAAGACGTTGGCGGTGCGCAGCTTTTCGACCGTTTCGCTCAGACGGCCCCATTCGTCGTCGGTGAGCCGGCCAGTGCGCAGGTTCTGCTGGTTGATGCGCCCGATGGAGCCCACCATACGCAGCGCCAACTGTGACGCCCCCATTTCCATGGAGAACACGGCGACCGGCAAGCCTTCGTTCACGGCAACGTTCTCGCCAATGTTCAGCGCGAAGGCAGTTTTACCCATGGAGGGGCGGGCGGCCAAAATGATCAGGTCACCCTTTTGCAGGCCGGCCGTCATCTTGTCCATGTCGATGAAGCCGGTGCGCACGCCGGTCACGTCCTCGGCACCGTTGTCGGCCAGTTCGGTGACGCGGTCCAGCAGGTCCACCACCAGGCCATCCATCGCGAAGAAACCCTGCTTGTTGCGACTGCCTTCCTCGCCAATCTTCATGATCTTGGCTTCAGCCTCGTCCAGGATGTCGGAGACGCTCTTGCCCTGCGGATTGAAGGCGTTCGTGGCGATCTCGTCACTGGCGGTGACGAGTTTACGTAGCACGGCGCGCTCGCGCACGATTTCGGCGTAGCGGCGCATGTTGGCCGCACTGGGCACCGACTGGGCCAGGGCATTCAGGTAGGCGAGGCCGCCCACTTCGGCCCCCTTGCCCTGCATCTGCAACTGCTCGAACACCGTGATCACGTCGGCGGGCTTGGAGGCGCCCACCAACTGCTGAATGGCCAGAAAGATCAACTGGTGTTCGTGGCGATAGAAGTCACCCTCATGCAGCAGGTCGGCCGCGCGATCCCAGGCGCTGTTG
Source organism: Aquabacterium sp. G14 (assembly GCF_037482285.1). Classification (NCBI taxonomy): domain Bacteria; kingdom Pseudomonadati; phylum Pseudomonadota; class Betaproteobacteria; order Burkholderiales; family Sphaerotilaceae; genus Aquabacterium; species Aquabacterium sp. G14. The sequence continues at coordinate 84,778 of NZ_JBBEYB010000002.1, read as the reverse complement.
TCCAGCAACAGCCCCCCCAGCACACTCTGCTCAGCCTCGATGGAATGCGGCGGCACGCGGAGTTTGGCGACCTCGTCGCTGCTCAATGAGTCGGTGGCGCCACGGGCGGAGAACGGGGTGGGGAATGCTGCAGACATGGCTCAATGATAAAAGCGGAGCGGTCCCAGGCTTGTGGACAAGTCTGTGGGCAGCCTTGGGAAATGCTGGGGACTTTGCGGGATAAGTCAGGCCACAAACGACAAAGCCGGCGGTGAGGCCGGCTTTGGTTGAAACCGGCCGAAACCGGTTTCAGGCGATGGTGTGAATCGCAGAGGAAGGAAAACCTTAGGCGGTTTCGCCAACCACGGCAACGGTCACGTCCACGACCACGTCGGTGTGCAGAGCCACCGACACAGCGTGCTCGCCCGTGGTCTTCAGAGGACCGTGGGGCATGCGGATCTGGTGCTTGGCGACTTCGAAGCCGGCAGCCTTCAGGCCTTCAGCGATGTCGAAGTTGGTCACCGAGCCGAACAGACGGCCGTCAACGCCAGCCTTCTGAGTGATGGACACGGTCTTGCCGTTGAGCTTTTCGCCCACGGCTTGAGCGGCGGCCAGCTTCTCAGCTTGAGCCTTTTCCAGCTCGGCACGACGGGCTTCGAACTCGGCGATGGCCTTTTCGGTGGCACGACGAGCTTGACGGGTCGGGATCAGGAAGTTACGGGCGTAGCCGTCCTTGACCTTGACCACATCACCCAGGTTGCCCAGGTTGGCGACTTTTTCGAGGAGGATGATTTGCATGACGAAGACTCCTTAGACGCGGTGCTGGTCGCTGTAAGGCAGCAGGGCCAGGAAGCGAGCGCGCTTGATGGCGGTGGTCAGTTGACGCTGGTAGATCGCGCGGGTGCCGGTCAGGCGTGCGGGGATGATCTTGCCGTTTTCAGCGATGAAGTCGCGCAGGGTGTCAACGTCCTTGTAGTCGATCTGTTCGACGTTGGCGACGGTGAAGCGGCAGAAGCGCTTGCGACGGAACAGCAGGGATTGCGTGTTGCGCTTGCCCTTGCGGTCTTTGGAGAACTTGCCGTTCTTGGAGCGGGGTGCAGCCATGAGAACCTCTCAGTATCCGAATGGATGTGTTAAACGATGTCGTTGAGTTCGGTGATGTGCAGCAGAACGCCACGTCCGGCGCGAGGAGCACCCAGAAAACCAGCCAACCCGAAGGTCACGCCTGTTTCTTGCCGGTTCAGTTTCTCGGCCATGGGGCCCAGTGCAACTGCCTTGATCTCCAGCTTGACCTTGCGGTTTTGCTGTGCCTCTGTCACCTCGGATTCGTGCTGAAGCACGAGATCGAGGGCGGGTAGGCCGGCGGGGGTGTATCTCAGCGCTTTGCGTTCAATGATTTGTGCAGACAGCAGGACGCGGTTCATGCAGTCAATCGGTGAACGGTGGACGCGATGCCTGAATGCCTTGCGGCATCAATCAGGCAGCGGCTTGTTCCTGCTGGGCCTTGCGGGCCTCTTCACGCTCAACTTGCTTCATCATCACGGAAGGAGCGGTCTCGGCCTTGTCCTTCAGCACGGTCAGGTGACGCAGCACAGCGTCATTGAACTTGAAGCCGGTTTCGATTTCAGCCAGGGTTTCCTTGCTGATTTCGACGTTCAGGCACAGGTAGTGTGCCTTGGCCAGCTTGTTGATCTGGTAAGCCAGCTGACGACGGCCCCAGTCTTCAACGCGGTGAACCTGGCCACCGGTGGTGGTGATCAGGGTCTTGTAGCGCTCGAGCATGGCGGGCACTTGTTCGCTTTGATCCGGGTGGATCAGCACGACGATTTCGTAGTGACGCATGGAAACTCCTTGTGGATTCCAGTTGATGGAAGCCGTCGCGAAGCGTCAAACCCGCTGACGGCAAGGGCTGCTCTGGTGGTTGAATCCCAAAGCAACATTCAGAAAACCCATGATTATAGCAATGAAAACGCCGCCCGTGGGCGGCGCATCAGTGAATCGTTCAAGGCGGGACGTCCGCGTCCCGCTTGATGTCGTCAGTTTACTTGGCGGCCAGGCGCTGCCAAGTGTCGATGACGGTGTCAGGGTTCAGCGAAATCGACACAATGCCTTCGGCGGCCAGCCACTCGGCGAAGTCGGGGTGGTCGCTGGGACCTTGGCCACAGATGCCGATGTACTTGCCCTGGGCGCGGCAGGCGGCAATCGCACGCGAGATCATGGCCTTGACGGCCGGATCACGTTCGTCGAAGTCGGCGGCCAGCAACTCCAGGCCTGAGTCGCGGTCCAGACCCAGGGTCAACTGGGTCAGGTCGTTCGATCCGATCGACATGCCGTCGAAGAACTCCAGGAACTGGTCTGCCAAGATCGCGTTGGAAGGCACCTCACACATCATGATGACGCGCAGGCCGTCCTTGCCACCCTTGGATGCGCGCACCAAGCCGTGGTCGGCCAGCATGTTCGTGACACGCTCGGCTTGTTTGAGGGTGCGCACGAAGGGCACCATGATCTCGACGTTGGTCAGGCCCATGTCGTTGCGCACGCGCTTGAGCGCTTCGCATTCCATGGCGAATGCTTCACCGAATTCGGAGCTGATGTAGCGCGAGGCGCCACGGAAGCCCAGCATCGGGTTCTCTTCTTCCGGCTCGTAGCGTGAACCACCGATCAGCTTCTTGTACTCGTTGGACTTGAAGTCCGACAGGCGCACGATGACGGGTTTGGGCCAGAACGCGGCGGCGATGGTGGCGATGCCTTCGGCCAGTTTGTCCACATAGAACGCGCGCGGCGAAGCATGGCCGCGGGCCACCGATTCGACAGCCTTCTTCAGGTCGTTGTCGATGTTCGGGTAGTCGAGAATCGCCTTGGGGTGAACGCCGATGTTGTTGTTGATGATGAACTCGAGGCGAGCCAAGCCCACGCCGCTGTTGGGCATCTGGGCAAAGTCGAAGGCCAGTTGGGGGTTGCCCACGTTCATCATGACCTTCAGACCGATGTGCGGCATCTCGCCACGGGTCACTTCGGTGACTTCGGTTTCCAGCAGGCCTTCGTAGATGTAGCCGGTGTCGCCTTCGGAGCAGGCCACGGTCACCAGGGTGCCGTCGGTCAGGCGCTCGGTGGCGTTGCCGCAGCCGACCACGGCGGGGATGCCCAGTTCACGCGCGATGATGGCCGCGTGGCAGGTTCGGCCGCCACGGTTGGTCACGATGGCGCTTGCGCGCTTCATGACGGGTTCCCAGTTGGGGTCGGTCATGTCGGTGACGAGGATATCGCCGGGCTTGACGGTGTCCATCTCCGAGATGCTGTGCACGATGCGCACGGGGCCGGTGCCGATCTTCTGACCAATGGCGCGACCTTCGGCCAGCACGGTGCCGGTGCCCTTGAGCTTGTAGCGCTGCTCGGCCTTGCCTTGCTGCTGGCTCTTCACGGTTTCAGGGCGAGCCTGCAGGATGTAGAGCTTGCCGTCGGTGCCGTCCTTGCCCCATTCGATGTCCATCGGGCGGCCATAGTGCTCTTCGATGATGACGGCGTAGCGTGCCAGTTCGGTCACGTCTTCATTGGTCAGGCTGTAGCGGTTGCGGGCCTCGACGGTGGTGTCAACGGTGCGCACCAGCTTGCCTGTGGCAGCCTTTTCCTCGGCCGAAGCGAACTCCATCTTGATCAGCTTGGAGCCCAGATTGCGGCGGATGACGGCCTGCTTGCCAGACTTCAGGGCGGGCTTGTGCACGTAGAACTCGTCAGGGTTGACGGCGCCTTGCACCACGGTTTCGCCCAGACCGTAGCTGGAGGTGATGAAGACCACGTCCTGGAAGCCTGACTCGGTGTCGATGGTGAACATCACGCCAGCGGCGCCCAGGTCAGAGCGAACCATGCGCTGCACGCCTGCAGACAGGGCGACCACGTCGTGGGCAAAGCCCTTGTGCACACGGTAGGAAATGGCGCGGTCGTTGTACAGCGAGGCGAACACTTCCTTCATCTTGTGCAGGATGTCTTCGATGCCAACCACGTTCAGGAAGGTTTCCTGCTGACCGGCGAACGAGGCGTCCGGCAGGTCTTCAGCGGTGGCGGACGAACGCACAGCGAACGAGGCGTCAGGGTTGTCGCCGGCCAGCTTGGCGTAGGCCGTGCGGATGGCCTGTTCCAGATCGGCGGGGAAGGGTTGGGCTTCGACCCAGCCACGGATTTCGGCGCCAGCTTCGGCCAGGGCGCGCACGTCTTCCGTGTCGAGCGCGGCCAGGCGCTGGCTGATGCGCTCGGACAGGCCGTCGTGCTTGAGGAACTCACGGAAGGCGTGGGCCGTGGTGGCGAAGCCGGTGGGCACGCGCACGCCGTTGGGCAACTGCGAGATCATCTCGCCGAGGCTGGCGTTCTTGCCGCCGACGACTTCAACGTCCTCGTTGCGCAGTTGTTCGAAAGGGACGACCAGGGCGGTCGGCTCAAATCGGTTGGTCATGAAAACTCCAGGATGGTGAAAAAATCTGGCGTTGCCCTGTCCGATGTCACACGATGTTGCAAAGAGGCCTGGAGTTCTATTTGTATGGCCTGGGTGCGCAAGAGCTGTGGCAGGGCATCAATGTGCGACATTGTACGGTCAGGCCTATGATCCGGGTTTGTCTGTTTCCTATTCCAGGGCGTGTTACTGGGTGGTGAGCGCGGCGTCCCGCTGGGGCCCCTCATCGTTCAGCGCCCCACCATTTCATGTCCGACCGTACCGTCTTCTTCATTTCCGATGGCACCGGCATCACCGCCGAAACCATGGGCAATTCCATCCTGGCGCAGTTCGCGATCAAGCCACGCCACATCCGCCGTCCCTTCATCGACTCGGTGGACAAGGCCTATCAGGTGGTGCGGGAGATCAACGCCACCGGGGTGCGCGAGGGCAAGCGTCCCATCGTGTTCATCACGATGGCCAATGATGACGTGATGCCCATTCTCAAGACCTGCGATGGCAAGGTCTTCGACGTGATTCAGACCTTCGTGGCGCCGCTCGAAGAAGAGTTCAACATGAAGTCGAACCACCGTGTGGGGCGCTTCAGCGACCCCAGCCAGGACACGGGGTACAACGAACGCATCGAAGCCATCAACTTTGCGTTGGAGCACGATGACGGACAGTCGTCGCGCAGCCTGGATGCCGCTGACGTGGTGCTGGTTGGGGTGAGTCGGTGCGGCAAGACGCCGACTTCGCTGTACTTGGCCATGCAGCACGGCATCAAGGCAGCGAACGTGCCCTTGATTCCTGAGGATTTCGACCGAGGCTTCTTGCCCACGATGCTCAAGCCTTACAAGAAAAAGTGCTTTGGCTTGACCATCGACCCTCAGCGCCTGAGTCAGATTCGCAACGAGCGGCGTCCGGGGAGCAAATATGCCAGCTTGGAAAACTGCCGTTTCGAGGTGAATCAGGCGGAGGCCATGATGCGCCGTGAAGGCATTGACTGGCTGTCCTCCACCCATAAATCCATTGAGGAGATCGCCACAACGATCTTGCGCGACATTCGCCCTGATCGGTTGGTGTACTGATGAGCGGCCATGTGAAACCCGTGCTGGGCGACGCTGAGTTGCCCTCGCCGATCATTGAGCAGGATGGTCAGTCTGTTGTCATGAGTTTTGATGACACCAGCATCCAGAGTCGCATGCGGTTGGATGATCCGACTGCGCTGGACCTGGATTACAGCCGCGCCATGATGGCGTTTTTGTTGATGCAACCCCAACCTGAGTCGATCTTGATGATCGGGTTGGGGGGCGGGTCTCTGGTGAAGTATTGTCATCGCCACTTGCCGCAGACGCGCATCACCGTGGTTGAAATCAATCCGGAGGTGATCGCGGCGAGGGACGCGTTTCTGGTGCCTCCGGATGATGCAAGACTTTCTGTGGTGTGCGCGAATGGAGCCGATGTGGTGGCTCAGGCCGTGCGCGGCAGTTACGACGTCATTCTGGTTGACGGTTTTGGTCCACAGGGCGAACAGCCGGAGGCTTTGAGCAGTTTGGCGTTTTACAAAGCCTGCCGAGCTGCTCTGCGGTCAACTGGGGTGTTGATGGTGAACCTCCAGGACGCTGAACCGCTGTGCAGCCGCTTGATTGGCAGAATCTGGCAGATGTTCGGTGAGCCCGTGGTGCCATTGGAAGTGCCATGTGGCGGCAACTTGGTGGTCCTTGCTGCGGACGAGGCATCTTTTCAGTCGTGTGCAGCCCAGGTGCGCCGACGTTGGCGCGAATTGGACAAGGTGCATCAAGAGACTCTGGGCGACGTCATGTTGGGCTTGGAAGAGGAGCTCAAGCCTTGGGTAAAGCCAGCCGGCGTAGCAAAGCCGGCACGTAAGCGCAAGCGTTGATAGCGTAGGCTGGGCGCGAGTTGAGCGATTGAGTGAGACACGTGCTGTTACAGGGGGGACCCTCTTTGGTGGGATCATCCGCTCAGTGGAACATGCTGGGGTGCGTCGAATGACGCCCCGCGACTGGTATGCCGCAAGGCATCTGTCGATGTGTTCTGGTGTGGCTGTGCCAGGAACAACCGAAGAGCGACGATGAGCCTTGACGCGACGGAACAGAATCCTCAACTGTCGGGATTCCAAGCTCTCGAAGTAGATCCATCACATGACGCAGCCTTGATGCGTCAGATTCACCAGCTGCGGTTTCAGGTTTATTGCCTGGAGCAAGGTTTTTTGGATGCCATTGACTATCCGAAAGGGTATGAGGCTGACGAACACGACCTGCGGTCTTTTCACTTTGCAAGCTGCGGCACAGACGGTGGTCTGGCCGGTTACGTGCGTTTGGTTTGTGCGGACGCGGCTGGGTCTTTCCCATTTCAAGCGCATTGCGACGCGCTGTACCCAGGCATCGTCTTGCCACCTACCCATCAATCGGTGGAGATCAGCCGGTTGATGGTGAGCGCGATACATCGACGTCAGCCTGACCGGTCCCCCGAGATCTTGTGCAGCATGTTCCGGCAGATGTACATGCGAAGCGTTCGCCAAGGCGTTCGCTATTGGTACGCCGCCATGGAGCGATCTCTGGTACGTGTGCTGCAGCGGATGTTGGGGGTCGAGTTTCGGCAAATTGGTCCGGTGACAGATTACTACGGGCCCGTGGCACCTTACCTGATTGATTTGCACGTCTTGGCAGCCCAACTCAGCGAGGGGCACCCGAGCCTCTTCGAGGCTGTGCGCCCGCCAGAAATGTGCTGTTGATGTAAGCGGCAGTGTATTTCGTGAGAAATTTGCTTTACATTGCTGCATAAACGTGTTGAACACAACCCGTTACACTTTGGCTGTCGGTCGAGTGGGATGATCGTTTGGACGGGGTGGTTGTCTTGCCTGTTGCAGGCGCCGTCCCTGGGGATCGCCAGTTGCCTGAATGAATTCGCTGGCCACTTCACCTGAAAGATGGTTTGCCATGAGCGCACTCACTGCAGAGCCCGTGAATTTCGCCCCGTTCTTCACCGGACGAGAGGTGAGGCGAGTCGAGGATGCCGGCTTGATGGACAAGGTGTATCAGCTTCGCCATCAGGTCTACTGTGTGGAATGCCATTACCTGGATGTCGATGATTATCCAGACGGTCGTGAACGAGATGATTGTGATGTGCATTCGTCTCACTTCGTCGCGCTGAACCTTCAGGGTGAAATGGCCGGTTACGTGCGTTTGGTACATCCGGATGCCATTCAGACGTTCCCATTTCAGACCCACTGTGTGCAGTTGCTTGAGGGAGTGTCCTTGCCGCCTGCAGACAAGTCTGCCGAGATCAGTCGCCTGATGGTGTCATCTCGCTACCGCCGCCGCCGTGGGGACAAGGTGTCCGGCGTGACGGTGAATGAAGAGCACTTGTCCGATCATGAGCGTCGGGTCAGTTCGCCTCAAATCCTGCTGTGCATGTATCGGCAGATGTATCAGTACAGCCTGCAGCACGACATTCGCTATTGGTACGCCGCGATGGAGCGTTATCTGGCCAATGCCTTAGCCGGCATGAATTTTGGTTTTCAGCAGATAGGTCCTTACACGGACTACTATGGTCCGGTCGCTCCCTTCTTGGGAGATCTGCGTCAACTGGAAGATGGCCTGAGCAACTCGGCGCCCGCCCTGCTGGAATGGTTGCAAAGTCCTGGTTGAGCAATGGGCTGGTTATCGTTGCTGCCCGATGGCGCGTTGCGGGGACTCCGTCGACTCATCTTGAAGATGGGGCGGCGAATGGACAGGCAAAAAATGCTGGCTCAATCGCGGCGCAGGGCGATGGGCATGATTCCATTGGCGGCGCAACACAGTGCTGCCTATCGTGTCTTGCTGCGGGAGCATGGGTGTGGTCACACTCCAGCCGGGTCAGCTGAATGGGCTCAATTGCCGGTTCTCACAAAGCAGAACACATTTGGACGTTTTGCACTGAACGAGTTGGCACGTGACGTTCCTGCTCAGGAATTGGCGGACGTGCTCACCAGCTCCGGACGCGGCGGGCGCAGTTTCGGGTTCCGGTTGACTGCGCGTGATCAGCACGAAGACGGGTGGTTTGACATCGACCTGGGTCTTCAGGATGTTTTCGACGTTGACCGGCGTTCCACGCTCTTGGTGAACTGCTTGCCAATGGGAGTGGTGTTTCGCTCCAAGGCCGTTGCCGTGGCCAATGTGAGTGTCCGGCAGGACATGGCATGCTCGATTCTTCGGGATGTTGGACCGAAGTTTCAGCAAACAGTGCTGTGCACCGATCCGCTCTTCATCCGAGCGTTGCTGGAGGAGGCGGAGGTCGCGGGCGTTGACTGGAAGGCGCTCAACACCAGTGTGATCATCGGCGAAGAGATCTTGGTGGAGGCTCAGCGAGATTACATCGCGTCGCGCATGGGCATCGATCTGGACGTCGACGACAGCCGTCTGATTGGCAGTTCGTTCGGCGTGGGGGAGTTGGGGCTGAACCTGCTGTTTGAGACGCGTGACACCATTCGCATGCGCCGCGCAGCAGTTCGCGATGCTCGTGTCGCGCAGGCACTAGGGTGTCGCGATGGCATCGCGTCTATTCCGTCCTTGTTTTGCTACAACCCGCTGCGCTCGTTCATTGAGGTGCTCAACCCGGATGAAGACGGGTATGGGGAGATGTGCGTGACGATGCTGGACCAGCAGGCTGTGATTCCTCTGCCGCGTTACACCACAGGTGACATGGCACGCTTGTTGAGCGAGGAAGAGGCTCGTGCACTCGCGATCCAGTCGGGCGGTGCTCCCCCTTGGTTGCCGATGATTGCGGTGAAGGGGCGAATCAAGGATCAGCTCGCTGGATTGCCCTCTGTCGAGGGGGTTAAAGAGTGCTTGTATCGTGACCACGCTGTTGCTGACCGTTTGACGGGGGCCTTCAAGATCTTGGTGGACGAAGGTGGTCCCATGCGGGTTGTCTTCCAGGCTCGTCCAGACACCGAGTCTGACTTGGCTTTTCTCTCAAATCGGCTGACCGTGATGCTGCGGGAACGTTGGCAGACACCGCTCCAGGCCGAAGCGTTGGCGGCGACGGCTTTCCCATGGCGCCCCCTGCTAGACCATGAGCGGAAGTTTGCGTACATGGATGCGCCAGCAGGTTGATGTCGATTTTTTTGACATGCCTATGATGCGATCGACCAGGCTGTCAATAAAGTTCAAATAAATCAATGACTTAATCATCGTTTTGGGGTTGGCATGAAGACTGCTTGGTTGTAGGCGTTGGAAGCGTTCAATCACCCAGGAGGTCTCATGATCAAGTCCACAATCAAACAAACACTGACGGCCATGGCGTTGGCTGCGGCTTCTGTTGGTTCTGCTAATGCTTTTGTCATCGTTGGCGGCGATTTCAAGATGACCGTCGATCTGTATGACTCTGCGACGGCCTCGTACACTTCAACGTGTAATTCAGTCGCCAGTTGTGATGCTGCTGTGGCGCCTGGCGGGCAGGCTGCGGGAAGCATCGGTTCGGTGAACACGAGTGCCGACACGATGGGTATTTTTTCAATTTCGTCCATCACCCGTGTATCTGACAACATTCAGTGGTTTACACGCGGTGTTGATGGCTATCTGACCGGTATTTTCGGAAACCTTCAAGACAGCTCCGTCAGCCTTTTTGGGCCCTTCGTTGCGACAACCTCGGTCGGTGGCACCTTCGCCGTCTATAAGAACGCTTTCGACTACAACACGTCTTTGGGCCCCAATGTTGGGGTCAACAAGGATTTGAACGCTGGCCTGTATCCAGGCATTAGCGGTGGTCAGCTGGTGTTGCAAGGCGTGTTTGGGTCTGGAACCTTGCTTGGTGATACCACTACTACTTTCAGTAGCGTTTTTAATGGTGCTGGTATCTCTGGAAACAGCAGTGCGTACCTCGACATCATCGGTGGCGACTGGGCGTACCATTTCGATACAGACAGTCAGGTTGGTCTGAACGGCGAAATTCGTGATCTCAAGGCGACTTTTACTTTCTCCCCGACAAGTGATGCAACCAGCAAAGGTTGGACCGTGGCATCGACCGCTGACATCGGCGGCTCTACAGTTCCTGAACCGGGTGCCCTGGCTTTGATCGCCCTGGGTTTGCTCGGTGCCGGTGCTGCGACCCGCCGCAAGGCCTGAAGAAGTATCTGAGTCGTCGGGTCTTGCTCTGAAAAGAGCGTTGAACCCAAGCAAAAGGCCCCGAGAGGGGCCTTTTGTGTTTTGAGCTGGCGGTGGGTTCTGATCAGTTGTAATCACTGACCGGCACGCACGAGCAGAACAGGTTGCGATCGCCATACACGTTGTCGACGCGACCCACAGGCGACCAGTACTTCTGCTTGCGCAGGCTGGCCACCGGGTAGGCGGCCAACTCGCGGCTGTATGCATGCGGCCAGTCGGCCTTCAGCAGGCTGGCGGCCGTGTGCGGGGCGTTCTTGAGCGGGTTGTCGTCCTGTGGCAACTTGCCTTGTTCGACCAGGCGAATCTCTTCGCGGATGGCGATCATGGCGTCACAGAAGCGGTCCAGTTCTGCCTGCGATTCGCTCTCGGTGGGCTCCACCATCAAGGTGCCTGCCACCGGGAAGCTCAGTGTGGGTGCGTGGAAGCCGTAGTCGATCAGGCGCTTGGCCACGTCTTCGGCGGAGACGCCGCTGGTTTCCTTCAGAGGACGCAGGTCCAGGATGCACTCGTGGGCTACGCCGCCACCCTTGATGGTGTTGCTGCCACCACTGAAGTGGATGTCGTAGTGGTCAGCCAGACGGGCTGCCACGTAGTTGGCGTTGAGGATGGCCACTTCGGTGGCGGTCTTCAAACCCTCGGCGCCCATCATGCGGATGTACATCCAGCTGATGGGCAGCACGGCAGCATTGCCCAAGGGGGCAGCCGACACGGCGCCAACTTGAACATCGCTGCCGACACCGGCCGAGCGGTGGGCGGGCAGGAAGGGGGCTAGGTCTTCGACCACACAGACGGGGCCGACGCCCGGGCCGCCACCGCCGTGCGGGATGCAGAAGGTCTTGTGCAGGTTCAGGTGGCTGACGTCGCCACCGAACTGACCTGGCGCGGCAAGGCCGACCAGGGCGTTCATGTTGGCGCCATCGACATAGACGCGGCCGCCATGTTCGTGAACCAGCTTGCACAACTCGGTGACGCGGGTTTCGAACACGCCGTAGGTCGAGGGGTAGGTGATCATCACCGCGGCCAGGTTGGCGCTGTGCTGTTCACACTTGGCTTTCAGGTCGTCGAGGTCGACGTTACCTTGCGCGTCGCACTTGGTGACCACCACCTTCATGCCGACCATCTGGGCGCTGGCCGGGTTGGTGCCGTGGGCGGACTCGGGGATCAGGCAGATGTCGCGGTGGCCTTCGCCGCGCGACTCGTGGTAGGCCTTGATGACCAGCAGGCCGGCGTATTCACCTTGCGAGCCGGCGTTGGGTTGCAGGCTGATGCCGGCGTAGCCGGTGGCTTGCGACAACCAGGCGCACAGTTGCTCGTTGAGCAACTCGTAGCCCTTGAGCTGGTCGCGCGGGGCGAAGGGGTGAATGTGGGCGAATTCCGGCCAGGTGATGGGGATCATCTCGCTGGTGGCGTTCAGCTTCATGGTGCACGAGCCCAGCGGGATCATGGTGCGGTCCAGCGCCAGGTCCTTATCGGACAGGGCGCGGATGTAGCGCAGCATTTCCGTTTCGCTGTGGTGGGTGTTGAACACCGGGTGTGTCAGGTAGGTGCTGGCACGACGCAGGGCAGCGGGCAGGCCCAGGGGCATGCCGTGTTCGAAGGCGGCGAAGGAGGGCAGGGCCTTGTCGCCAGCCAGCACGGTCCACAGGTCGATGATGTCGTTGCGGGTGGTGGTCTCGTCCAGCGAGATGCTGACGCTGTCGGCGCTGGCATCACGCAGGTTGATGCCCATTGCGACGGCCTTCGCCATCACGGCTTCGCGATCTTCGGCCAGCACGTGAACGGTGTCGAAGTAGGTGTCGTGAACCAGCTTGCGGCCCAGTGCCTTGAGGCCTTCGGCCAGGATGGCGGTGTAGGTGGCCACGCGCAGGGCGATGCGCTTCAGGCCTTCAGGGCCGTGGTAGACCGCGTACATGCTGGCGATCACGGCGGGCAGCACCTGGGCGGTACAGATGTTCGAGGTGGCCTTTTCGCGGCGGATGTGCTGTTCGCGGGTCTGCAGGGCCAGGCGGTAGGCGGTGTCGCCGTGGCTGTCCACGCTCACGCCGACCAGGCGGCCAGGCATGGAGCGCTTGAACTCGTCCTTGGTAGCCAGGTAGGCGGCGTGAGGTCCACCGTTGCCCATGGGCATGCCGAAGCGCTGGGTGGTTCCCAGGGCGATGTCGGCGCCGAGTTCACCGGGCGGGGTCAGCAGGGTGAGGGCCAGCAGGTCGGCGGCGACGATGGCCAGCGCGCCCTTGGCATGCAGGGCATCGATGAGGGGGCGCAGGTCACGGATCTGGCCGTTGACGCCGGGGTATTGCAGCAGGGCGGCAAAGCAGTCGTTGGATTCCAGATGGGCTGCCAGGTTGCTGGCGTGCACCAGGTCCACGGTGATGCCCAGCGGCTTGGCGCGGGTCTGGATCACTTCCAGCGTTTGCGGGAAGACGTCGTGGCAGACGACGAAGCGGGTGGACTTGCTCTTGCCGCCACGGGCGGCCAGGGTCATCGCTTCGGCGGCGGCCGTGGCTTCGTCCAGCATGGAGGCGTTGGCAATCGCCATGCCGGTGAGGTCGGTCACCATGGTCTGGAAGTTGACCAGGGCTTCCATGCGGCCTTGCGAGATTTCAGCCTGGTAGGGCGTGTAAGCGGTGTACCAGGCGGGGTTCTCGAGGATGTTGCGCAGGATGACGCCAGGAATGTGGGTGCCGTAGTAGCCCTGCCCGATAAAGTTGCGCATCACCTTGTTTTGCTGCGCGATGGTCTTGAGCTCGGCCAGTGCCTGCGCCTCGGTAACGGGCGCGGGCAGGTCCATCGGCGCTGTGCGGCGGATGCTGGCCGGCACGATGCCTTCCATCAGCGCTTCACGCGATGCCACGCCGATGGCGCTGAGCATCTGGGCTTGTTCTTCATCCCAAGGGCCCAGATGGCGGGCCTGGAATTCGTTCGCGTTCTCAAGTTCGGCGAGGGTGGGCAGGGCGGTGTTCGGCATGGTGGGCAACGGCGTCAGGCAGGGTGTGCGGCCCCGCACCACTGGTGCGCGGGGCAGAGGCCATCGCAGGGCGCGATGGCGTCAGACGAGGCTCAGGCGTTCTTGAGCAGGTCGTCGTAGGCGGTGGCGTCCATCAGGGCGTCGAGTTCAGCGGGGTTGCTGAGCTTGACCTTGAAGAACCAGCCGGCGCCGGTGGGGTCGGTGTTGGCGAGCGAGGGGTCGTCGCGCAAGGCTTCGTTCACTTCGGTGATTTCGCCGGTGACGGGCATGTAGACGTCGGCGGCGGCCTTCACGGACTCGACCACACCGGCCACGTCCTTGGGGTTGAAGGTGGTGCCGACGGCAGGCAGGTCGACGAACACGACGTCGCCCAGGGCGTCTTGTGCGTGGTGGGTGATGCCGACGATGGCGGTGCCGTCAGCTTCGATTTGCAGCCATTCGTGGTCGGGCGTGTACTTGATGGTCATGGGAGACGTCCTGAAAATGGAAAAAGGTTGGTTTGCCGAACGGGCATGAGTATCTCAGCCCTTCGGCGCGTTTTTGACGACAGAAGCGCGAACTTGCGGGGATGCGTCGCTCAACCGCGGTAGTAGCGGTTGGGCACGAAGGGCAGGGTGGTCACGGTCATGGCGACGCGCTTGTCGCGCACGACGGCGAACAACTCGGTGCCGACGGCGCTATGGGCTGGGGGCACGTAGGCCAAGGCGATGGGCTGGCCCAGGCTGGGGCTGGGCGAGCCGCTGGTGACCACGCCGATTTCGGTGCCGTCGGCAGTGACGACCTTGGCACCTTCACGCACAGGCATGCGCTCGCTGCTGATGAGGCCGACGCGCTTGCGGGTGGCACCGTTGGCCAGTTGGGTGTCGATAGTCTGGGCGCCAGGGTAGCCACCAGCGCGGGCGCCACCGGCGCGGCGCACCTTCTGGATGGCCCAGGTGATGCTGCCTTCGACGGGGGTGGTGGTGAGGTCGAGGTCGTGGCCGTAGAGGCACAGGCCGGCTTCGAGGCGCAGGGTGTCGCGGGCACCCAGGCCGATGGGCTTGACTTCAGGCTGGGCCAGCAGCACGCGGGCCAGTTGTTCGGCCTTGTCGGCAGGCACCGAGATCTCGAAGCCGTCTTCGCCGGTGTAGCCGGAGCGGGTGACGAAGCAGTCGATGCCGTCCAGCACGACGTGGGCGCCGGTCATGAACACCAGCTTTTGCACGTCGGCATTGAGGCGCGCGAGGGCGGTGACGGCTTGGGGGCCTTGCAGCGCCAGCAGAGCCTGGTCAGGCAGAGGCTGCACGGTGCAGCGGGCGCCGATGTGCTGCTGCATGTGGGCGATGTCCTGGTTCTTGCACGCGGCGTTGACGACCACGAAGAGGTCGTTTTCACGGCGGGTGACCATCAGGTCATCGAGGATGCCGCCTTGCTCGTTGGTGAACAGGGCGTAGCGCTGCTTGAACACCGGCAGGTCCACGATGTCGACCGGGACGAGCGATTCGAGTGCCGCGTCGGCACCGTCGCCCTTGAGCAGGACCTGGCCCATGTGGGACACGTCGAACAGGCCGGCGGCGGCGCGGGTGTGCTTGTGTTCGTTGAGGATGCCGGTGGCGTACTGCACGGGCATGTCGTAGCCCCCGAAGGGAACCATCTTGGCGCCGAGTTCGATGTGCAGGGCGTGCAGGGGCGTTTTGAGCAGGTCAGCGGACATGGCGGTGTCTGGCCTGGAAGCCAGTGGAGGGCAATCTGAGTGGATCCGACATGCGCTGCGCTGGCTGGGCCAGTGTGTTGCCGGTCGGTGCTGCCCTCTCTGTCCGCTTTACCTGAGAGATTGACCCCTCGCTGCAACCATGTTGCAGCGTTGTGGGCTTGCCCCTTCGGTGGCCTGGCTCGCTGTCACGTGGTGCCAGCCTCCGGACTCTCTCCAGTGAGGATCATGGGGGCTCGAAAGCCGCCATGCCTGCCAGTCCTTTTGCCTGAGCGTTCGGGCCGTCAACTCGCGTTGTGGGGTCCTGCGCCTTCGGCGGCCTCGCTCGGGGCGTGGCTCTCTCCTGACAGGCGGCCATTGTAGCGTGCGGACAAGCACTGTCTGTGTGACATCAGACCGCCTTTTGGTTCACGCAAGTGGGTGTGAGGTGCCATGGATGGCACGCGCAGTTACATCTGATCGTTCAAATTTGTTGTGCAGATTGAGCGGTCTGATCCGGGTGAACGGGGTGGTCGACGTTAGTCTGTGGGGAATGAAAAAGATGCGTCACGTTGCAGAGACACGGTGGGGACGTTGGGCATGTGCCCTGTTGATCTTGGTGTGTTTGGCCGGGTGTGGCTCACGCGGCATTGTTCGGTCTGAGCTGGCTGGAGGCAGGTCGGATGCGCCCCGACGGGTGCTGGTGGTCCCAGCCGATTTCGTGATCACCGAGGTGACCTTCGGCAAGACCGAAGAGCGTGTGGTGTCGGCAGAGAGAAAGGCCGCCAAGGCCCTCGCGGCGCATGTGCAGGATCTTGGGCGTGCACAGCAGACTTTCCAGCTGGTCAGCTTTGACGACTTGAGCGAAGAAGACCAGGCGTTGGTCTTGCAGCACCGAGCCCTGTTCGCCACGATGGTTAGCCAGATGCTGCTGGTCAAGGAAAAGACCGTGGACGCGTGGTCAACCAAGGCAGACTACTTTGACTACACACTGGGTGCCGGCATGGCCGATGTGGCGCGCAGGCATCAACTGGATACGACTTTGTTGGTGGTTGGCAAGGACAAGGTTCGCAGCACTTCACGCAAGGTGTTCGATGCGATCACCTCGGTGTTGCCGGTCGGGGAGTCGCTCAGCGCGCAGCCCGCCGCCGTGGTGTTGGGCGTGATCGACGTCGCGACGGGCAATGTCCTGATGTTCGACAGCGACATGGCCAACCGCAAGGCCTTGACCGATGAAGAAGACGTGAAGGAGATGGCCGAAGCGGTGCTGTCAGATTTCCGTCGTTCGCTGAAATCTCGCGAGGGGCGTTGAGCATGGCACGGCCGTGGGCATGGTCTTGGGTGTTCGTCGCAGCCTGGGGCATGAGCGCCCTGTCAGCGCACGCGCTGGTGGGCTATGACCCGTTTCCGGATGCGGCCAGCATTCAGGCTGCTGATGAGCTGGAAGAGCGTTTGTGGGACGAGGCCGAGTTGCTGCGCGGGCAGTTCATTCGCGGCAAGCCGTCGCCAGCCGTGGAGACCATGCAGCGCCTGGTGCGCGGTGTGTTGACGAAGCACTGGCCGGAGTTGTCACGCAAGGTCACTGTGTTTGTGATTGATCAGGCCGATGTGCTCGCGTTCACCAGTGCGAATGGGGACATCTACCTGAGTGCCGGCATGTTGCTCCGTCTCGACTCGGAGGACGAGTTGCAGGTGATTCTGGCTCGTGAGATTGCGCACTTCACGCACCGACACACGGTGCGCACAGTGCATGCGGCGCGCATGGGGGCTGGTGCGAAGGTGATCGCCTCAACCGCCTTGGATGCCGCAGACATCGCCTCCAAGATTGCCACCGGGGTGGGTGTGATGGATTTGGCCAAGAGCGTGGCCAGTCTGTCGCAGGAGATGTTGCTCACGAGCGGGCGCGAGATCTTGCAAGACCGGCTGAACCGACTCAGGGAGATTCTGGCGGACAGTTTCTTTCGCAGCATGTCGGTGACGGGGATCGGGATGGTCGTCAAATCCTCGATTTTCGGTTTCAGGGATGCGTTGGAGGAGGAGTCGGATCGGTATGCGATGGCCTTCATCCAGCAGAAGCAGGGGTCAACCGACGCCTACCGGCGCGTGATGCAGCGTCTGTATGACGAGGCCGTGCTGGATGAGAAGAAGTTCTCCGTCTTTTATGCCAATGAAGATCGCTTGTCGGACCGGTTGAAGGCTTTGGCAGAGTTTGAGCGCGAACTTCAGGGGCGACGCGAGGCGGGTGTGCCCGGCACTCTGCCGGCGACGGCGGCCGCAGTGGATGGGCCTGCTGCAGGCGCTGTTCCGGCGTTGATGGCCTCTCCTCAGACTCTCACCGTCGCTGCAACCGCCCCGGTGGTCCCGCAGGCAGCGGAGGGCGTGCCCGGTAATGCCTCTGACGTGCAACCTGAATCGGGTGGGGCGGGCGTCAAGCCCGATGTGGTCGTGGTGTTGTCGTCCAGCAATGTGGTCGCGGTGGTGCCTGAGGGATTGGAGCCCGGATTGCCAGAGCTCGCACCTGAGAGGGCGAATGCCAAGTCGGCTGCGCCTGACGCCTCTGGCACTGAAGAGGTCGCTTATCACCAGGCGATCGCGCCGCTTGTGATGCCTCTGCTGGAGGCCGAGTTGGAGGCGGGGCGATACCGACGATTGATGCGCAACATCGAGCGCCCGCGACAGGCATGGAAGCTGCCTGATCGTGTACGTGCTCTGCTGGCAGAAGGGTACGCGGCGACCAATGACCCTGCCTTGCAGGGCAAGGGCTTGGCCTTGGCTCAAGAGTTGTTGGCTCAGCATCCAGAGGACGTTCGGATGTGGAAGCTGCTCGGCAACCTGTCTTATCGACGGGGTCAATGGGCCGAGGCCAAAGAGCATTTGGGCAAAGTCTTGAGGTTTGTGCCCGAAGGGGATGAGCGCGGATTCGTCGAGCAGCATCTGCGACAAATTGACAAGAAACTGAGTGAGGCCTCGAAATGAGCATCAAGACATGGGTGACGCTGCTGGCGATCGCAGTGTTGAGCGCCGGGTGTGCACCCAAATGGCAGAACATCCGCAAAGAAGCGCGCTTTGAAGGGCCCGCACGGGCCTACGTGGCGACCTTGCCCGAAGGTTGGAAGCGCGCGCCCACCGACAGTGATGTGTTGCTGATCACCCGTGATGGCCTTTTCCTGCAGCAGATCAGTGTGACGCACCATGAGCTGGACGAGGCGTTTGCAGGGGTCACACTGAAGCCCGATGCGGCGCCCAGCGAGCTGGCCACACTGCAGTTGCGCGGTTTCCGGGAGAACGAGCTGGACCTCGCTCGTTACCAGGACGAGGAAAAGGAGGGTGTGCTGGCGCTGTTCCCGGTCGATCACGGCAAGCCCTTGCCCGGCACGGTGGAGCGCATCGCCATTCGGCCTGTCACCTTGGATGGCGTGGACGCCTTCAAACTCGAAACGCGCAGCTTCAACAGTTGGGGGCTGGAGTATGTGAGCCAGTCCATCGGCTTCATCCACGAAAACGAGTACTGGCTGGTGCGTTACCTGGCGCCCAAGTTGCATTACGCGCCACTGGATCAGGCGACTTTCAACAAGTTTCTGGCCGATTTCAAGCTGAAACCCAAGTGCCGTTTGTTCTGCGGAGATTGATCTGCGCCCGCCTCGGAATACAGGGGCTTGTGCATGAATTCCTGTCGGGCGCGGCCGATTTGCCGGACAATCTCGCCCCATGAGTTCTGAACACACACCCTCCATGGCTGCGGGCTCGGCCGTGGCGCCCAAGATTGCCTTCGTTTCACTCGGTTGCCCCAAGGCCCTGACCGACTCCGAATTGATCCTCACGCAACTGCGTGCGGAGGGGTATGAAACCAGCAAGACCTATGACGGGGCCGACATGGTCATCGTCAACACCTGCGGTTTCATCGACGATGCGGTCAAGGAAAGCCTGGACACGATTGGTGAGGCGCTGGCCGAGAACGGCAAGGTGATCGTCACCGGCTGCCTGGGGGCCAAGGCGGGTGCAGATGGCGGTAACCTGATCAAGGAAGTGCACCCCAAGGTGCTGGCCGTGACCGGGCCGCACGCCACCCAGGAAGTGATGGACGCGGTGCACATCCATGTGCCCAAGCCCCACGACCCCTTCATTGACCTGGTGCCCGAGGCGCGTGGTGTGGCGGGCATCAAGCTCACGCCCAAGCACTTCGCTTACCTGAAGATCAGCGAGGGATGCAACCACCGCTGTGCCTTCTGCATCATTCCCAGCATGCGCGGCGACCTGGTGTCGCGCCCGATTGGCGATGTGCTGAGTGAGGCCAAGGCCCTGTTCGAGTCGGGCGTGAAGGAGCTGCTGGTCATCAGCCAGGACACCAGTGCCTATGGCGTGGACGTCAAGTACCGCACCGGTTTCTGGGACGGCAAGCCGGTCAAGACTCGCATGTACGACTTGGCCAAACAGTTGGGCGAGATGGCGCGTGAGCACGGTGCCTGGGTACGCCTGCACTATGTCTACCCCTACCCGCACGTGGACGAGATCGTGCCGTTGATGGCCGAAGGTCTGATCCTGCCGTACCTGGATGTGCCGTTCCAGCACGCCCACCCCGATGTGCTCAAGCGCATGAAGCGCCCGGCCAACGGTGAAAAGAACCTCGACCGCCTGCGTCGCTGGCGCGAGATCTGCCCGGAAATCGTCGTGCGCTCGACCTTCATTGCCGGCTTCCCTGGTGAGACGGAAGAGGAGTTCCAGTACCTGCTGGACTTCCTGCGCGAGGCCGAGATCGACCGTGCCGGCTGCTTTGCCTACTCGCCGATCGAAGGCGCGCCGGCCAACGAGTTGGAAGGCGCCTTGCCTGACGAGGTGCGCGAAGAGCGTCGTGCGCGCTTCATGGCTGTGGCCGAAGAGGTGTCGATTGCCAAGCTGCAACGCCGTGTTGGCGCCACCATGCAGGTGCTGGTCGACAGTGCGCCAGCCTTGGGCCGCAAGGGCGGTGTGGGTCGTACCTATGCCGATGCGCCTGAGATCGACGGCACGGTGCGCCTGCTGCCGCCCCAGAAGGCCAGCAAGACGCTGAAGGTGGGTGAGTTCACCAAGGCCCGCATCGTGGCCGTGGAAGGGCATGACCTGATCGGTCAGCCGATCTGATCAGAGGGGGGCGCTCGGCCCCGTTGGTATACGGCTTGCGGCCTCTTTCATGCGGCGGGTGCATTAGCATCCCTGCATGAGCACACCTGCCAACGCCTCCCTGTCCTCCCTGCCAACGGGTGATCCGGCCCGTCTGAACGATGTGGCCACGGCCCTGATTCACCACCCTTACCAGCCCCCCGGCGGGTTCGAAACGGTGCAACCAGGGGTGCACAAAGCTTCCACGGTGATTTTCGAGAACACCGCTGCCCTGAAGACGCGGCAGTGGAAGGACAAGAGCGGCTACACCTACGGCCTGCACGGTACCCCCACCACCTTCACGCTGGAAGAGCGTCTGGCCACGCTGGAAGGTGGCTTGCAGACCTTGCTGGTCCCCTCCGGCCTGGCGGCCATTGCGTTGGTGGACATGGCGCTGCTGCGTTCAGGCGACGAGGTGCTGATCCCTGACAACGCCTATGGCCCGGGCAAGGATTTTGCGCGCGGTGAACTGGCCCATTGGGGTATCACGCACCGGGTGTACAACCCTCAGGATCCGGCCTCGCTGGCGGCACAGATCACCGAGCGTACCAAGCTGGTCTGGCTGGAAGCAGCCGGTAGCGTGACGCTGGAGTTTCCTGATCTGGCCGGTCTGCTGGCGGTCACCCGTGCCCACCCGCAGGTCGTGAGCGTGCTGGACAACACCTGGGGCGCCGGTTTGGCGTTTGACGCGTTCCGATTGGGGCAGACGCCGGAAGGCGAGGCTTTCGGCGTGGATGTGACGATTCACGCGCTGACGAAGTACCCCTCGGGCGGTGGCGATGTGTTGATGGGTGCTGTCGTCACCCGCGATGCGACCTTACACCACCGCATGAAGATGACCCACATGCGGCTGGGGCTGGGGGTGGGGGCGAACGACGCCGAATTGGTGCTGCGCGGCTTGCCCAGTTTGGCCGTGCGTTACGCAGCCCACGATGCGTCCACGCGTCAGATCGCGAAGTGGCTCATCGAGCGGACTGAGATCTCGCAGGTGTTGCATCCCGCTTTGCCCGACTCTCCCGGGCATGCGCACTGGTCGCAGACCTGCCGCGCGGCGGGTGGGCTGGTGTCCATGGTGTTCGAGGCGCAGCACTTCACGCAAGACCGCGTCGAGGCATTCGTGGACGCGCTGAAATTGTTCAAGATTGGGTACTCGTGGGGCGGCCCGCTCAGTCTGGTCATGCCTTATGAACTGCAGGGCATGCGCCAGTACGGACCTCTGGCCGGGAAGCAAGGCACGTTGGTGCGTTTGGCCATCGGTTTGGAGCGGGTGGAGGATCTGATCGCAGATCTGGATCAGGCACTGCGCGTTTTGCGCGCCTGATTCCCGTGTGTCAGCCTGGACGGCAGCGTCTCTGCGCTTGGCGTTGTCCGCCTTTCATACGCCCATGATGGGGTGGGCGCTGTCACCGGGCCTCGCTAGACTGCCGGCCAATCATCGTCATAAAAAATGAGAGCGTCCCCATGAACGTGAGACACCGCATTTGGCAACTGGGTTGGCGTGTTGCTGTCGGATTGGGAGCGCTCGGGGTGCTGGGGACCTTGCCCGCGCAAGCTGCCTCGGTGCGGCAGATGTCGCCCCAGGGCGAGGTGGCTCAGGCTCGCCAGATTCGCATCACCTTCGCCCAGTCCGTGACGCCGCTCGGGGACCTGCGGCACGATGATCCGTTCACCGTCCAGTGCCAGGGGACGGTGCCGCCAGGAGGAGGGCGATGGGCGACCGACAAGGTCTGGGTGTATGACTTCGCGGAAGACCTGGGTCCTGGGGTGCGCTGTGTGGTGGCCCCCCGTTCAGGGTGGATGCCCAAGTTGAAAGAGGCCGGGGCGCTACAGCCCACGTCCTACCGGTTCCAGACAGGCGGACCCGCAGTGCGCGACATCGAGCCCCGTGGGGGCGAGATTGAAGAGGACACGCATTTCTTCCTGACCTTGACCGGGGCCGCGGATGAGGCCAGCGTGAGCCAACATGCACACTGCGAGGTGGAGGGGCTGGGCGAGCGATTGCCTGTGGTTGTGGTGCGCGGCGCCCCCTTGGCTGCTGTGGTGAAAGAGCAGGGCATCACGGGGGCTGAGGCTGCAAGCCGTGTGCTGTTGCGCTGTCAGCGTCCCTTGCCTGCCGGCGCTCGCATGAAGCTGGTGTGGGGGCCAGGCATTGCCTCCCGGGGGGCGCCCGGCCTCGTCACGCGGCAGCCGCAGGCGTTTGACTTTCAGGTGCGCAGTGCCTTCGTGGCCGAATTCAGTTGCGAGCGCGAACGGGCGCAAAGTCCTTGTTTGCCGCTGCGGCCGATGACGGTGAAGCTGTCTGCGCCCGTACGTCGCACGCTGGCACAGCAGATCCGTCTGCAGCCCGCCTCAGGGGCTGCCATTGCGCCTTTTTGGAGCAAGGACGAACGCGACGATACGGTGAGTGAGGTGCGTTTTCAGCCCCCGTTGCCTGAGTCCAGTGCCTTCACGGTGGCGTTGCCCAAGGATTTGCGCGACGAGAGTGGCCGCGCATTGGCCAACGCGGGTGTCTTTCCTTTGAAGGTCGCGACATCGAGCATGCCGCCTCTGGCGAAGTTTGCCGCGGCGCCGTTTGGCGTCATTGAGCTCATGGGGGACCCTGGGCAGCCGCCACTGGTGCCGGTGACCGTGCGCCATGTCGAGAAATCGCTGACCATCAGAGGGGTCGACGCGTCCTTGGGCGTGCGCACGCAGTCGGTCCACAGCGATGCGGAAATCTTGCGTTGGATGGCCAAGGTGCGTCGCTACCACGAGTCCAGTTTCAGCGCCCAGGAGCTGGGGCGACCCAAGTCTGAATGGATGGAGTGGGTGAGCGAGACCGATGAGGAGGGCAAGCCGCAGCGATACCAGCGGGAGAGGCGCATTGGGACCCGTGAGCTGTCACTGCTCGGCGGCGTGAAAGAGGCCCGCAAGCTGACTGTGCCCGCCGCCGATGCGAAGGACCCACGACCGTTCGAGGTGGTGGGCATCCCCGTGCAGGGGCCTGGCTATCACGTCATCGAGCTCAGCTCGGTTCGACTGGGGACCAGCCTGCTGGCACGCAAGGCCCCCATGTATGTGCGCACCGGGGTGCTGGTGAGCAACATGGGTGTGCACGTCAAGCTCGGGCGTGACAGCGTTTCGGTTTGGGTCACCTCCCTCGATAAAGGGAAACCGGTGCCCGATGCCGAGGTGACGATCAATGACTGTCGCGGGGTGGCTTTGTGGCGGGGGCGCACCAACTCAGATGGTCTGGCCAAGGTGCAGCAGGTTTTCACCGTCTCGCGCGCGTCAAACTGCCTCGTGTCAGACGGGCTGTTTGTGACCGCCCGCAAGGTTTTGAAAGACGGTCCGTATCAAGGCAAGACCGATCTGGCCTTTGTGTTCACCGATTGGCAAAAAGGGATTGAGCCCTGGCGTTTCCAGCATCCCACGGTCAGTCCGGAGCATGCGTCCGAGGACGACAGCGAGCGCGCCCACACGGTGCTGGATCGCACGCTGTTGCGCGCCGGTGAAACCGTGTCCATGAAGCACTTCATGCGTGCAGAAACTGGGACGGGTCTGGGCGCTGTGCCCAAAGAGTACCTGCCCGACACCGTGAAGATCACCCATGTGGGCAGTGGCACGGAATACAGCCAGCCACTGACGTGGCAAGCGCGTCAGCAGGCCCTGTCCAGTTGGAGCATACCGAAGGAGGCCAAGCTGGGGCTGTACGAGGTGAGCCTGGAGGGCCACGCCCGTCATGGTCGGCGCAGCCTGAGCAGCGGTCGCTTCCGGGTGGAAGAGTTCCGCCTGCCTTTGGTGGACGCTCGCTTGAGTGGGCCGAAGGAGGTGCAACTGGCACCGCGGGAAATCACGCTGTCGGCGCAGTTGCGCTACCTGTCAGGCGGTGGGGTCTCCCAAGCGCCGGTTCAGGTCACAGCGGTGCTGAAGGAGCGCACCCCACGTTTCACGGGTTACGAGGACTACAGCTTCGAAGCGCCTCAAGAGCCTCAGGCCAGGCCGGATCGAAACGCCAACGATGCAGACGAGGGCGATGAGGGGGAGAGCGCCGGTGCCGATCGCGTGGTGGCGGACAAGCTGGCCGTGCTCACCGACCGAGATGGTGCCGCCAAGGTGCTGCTGAAGGACTTGCCGCAACGCGCTCGCCCTGGCCTGCTGCACGCCGAGATGACCTTCACCGACCCCAATGGCGAGGTCCAGACTGTGGCCACCTCGGTGCCCATTTGGCCATCGTCGGTGGTGCTGGGCATCCGCAGCGCCCGTTGGACTGGTACCGGGGGCGATGCGCAAGGTATTACCCGTTTCCAGGTGGTGGCCTTGGACACCCGTGGCCAGCCGCTGAAGGGCCAGAACGTGAGCGTACAAGCTCGCCTCAGCCAAACCTTCAGTACCCGCAAGCGCATCGTCGGGGGCTTTTACGCCTATGACAACCGCACCGAAGTGAAGAACCTGGGCTCGGTGTGCAGTGGCACGACCGACGCTCGTGGGCTGCTGATGTGCGAGACGACTTTGGACGAGGCCGGCGAGATCGAGTTGATTGCGCAGGCGAAGGACAGTACCCAACGCCGTGTGCAGGTGGCCACCATCGTCTGGGTCACGCGCCAAGGCGAGTTGTGGTTCAGTCAGGACAACGACGACCGGATGGACGTATTGCCGGAGAAGCAGCGTTATGAGCCTGGCGAGACCGCTCGCCTGCAGGTGCGCATGCCATTCCGCGAAGCCACCGTGCTGGTGTCGGTCGAGCGCGAAGGCATCTTGGAGCAACGTGTGATGACCCTGACCGGGAAGGACCCGGTCATCGAGTTGCCCATTCCGAAAGCCAAGGTGGGCCCGGATGGCGAACTGCAAAGCTGGGCGCCCAATGTGTATGTCAGCGTGATGGCCTTGCGCGGACGCATCCGTGAAGTGCCTTGGTACAGCTTCTTCACGTGGGGTTGGCGTTCTCCCATCGAGTGGGCCAAGGCTTTCTGGTACGAGGGGCGTGAATACCAGGCGCCCACGGCCATGGTCGATTTGTCCAAGCCAGCCTACAAACTGGGTGTGGCCGCGTTGCGCATCGGGACGGCCGAGCACGAGTTGAAGGTGGACGTCACGCCTGACAAATCCCAGTATATTGTTCGTCAGACAGCCAAGGTCAAGGTGCGTGTCACTCATCAGGGGCAACCGGTTCAAGGCGACTTCGCTTTTGCCGCGGTGGACGAGTCCTTGCTGGCGCTGTCCGACAATGATTCCTGGAAGCTTCTCGATGCTGTCTTGCAAGAGCGCGCCTGGGGTGTGGAGACGAGCACCGCTCAGAACGAGATCGTTGGGCGCCGTCACTACGGCCGTAAGGCAGTCGCAGCTGGAGGTGGCGGGGGCAATGGCGCCACACGCGAGCTTTTCGATACGCTTTTGCTTTGGCAAGGCAGTGTCAAACTGGATGCCCGAGGGGAGGGGTGGGTTCAGGTCCCGATCAACGATTCGTTGACCAGCTTCCGCCTGGTGGCTGTGGCCAGTTCCGGACTTTCTCGTTTCGGCACGGGCGCGTCCACCATCCGCATCACCCAGGATCTGCAGGTGCTGCCGGGGCTGCCGCCCCTGGTGCGTGAGGGGGATCGCTTCGAAGCCATCTTCACGCTGCGCAACACGACCTCTCAGACTTTGCGTGTTCAGGCCAAGTTGGCTGCGCAAACTGAGCGTGACGATGCCGCCGGCACCGCGGCTGCAGCTGCCACCCTGAGCTTGCCTTCTCAGGAAGTGGAGCTGCCCGCCGACAGCGCGCGCGAGTTGCGTTGGCCCGTGGATGTGCCCGTCGGCGTTCGACAACTGAACTGGGAAGGCTCAGTCGTGGCCTCCGGCAAGGCGGGCGTGAGCGATCGCGTCAAGCTGATGCAGCAGGTGATGCCTGCGGTGCCCGTGCGGGTGATGCAAGCCACGCTCACCCAATTGACCGGGCCATACAGCTTGCCGGTTGCCCCTCCTGCCGATGCGCTCACCGATGCAGTTGGCACAACTCGCCAAGCGCGCGGCGGCATCCAGCTGGGGTTGCAAGCCACACTGACCAGTGATCTGCCGGGGCTGCGTCGCTATTTTCAGCAGTATCCCTATGTGTGCCTGGAGCAAAAGGTGACCAAGGCCGTCGGCCTGCATGACGCCACCTTGTGGGCAGACATCACCCGACAGCTGCCCAGTTACCTGGATGCCGATGGCCTGGCCAGTTATTTTCCGCCCATGCCCGGCATGAGCGGCCAGGGTACCGATTACCTGACGGCGCACATCTTGGCCGTGAGCCATGAAGCCGGGTTTGCACTGCCAGACCAAGCCCGCGAGGCCATGCTGCAGGGCCTGGCTGCCTACGTGCAAGGCCGTGTGCAACGTCAGGTTTGGTCACCCGCCGGCCCGCAGCGCAGCGTGATGAACGACGTGCGGCGGCTGGCCGCCATCGAGGCCCTGTCTCGTTACGGCCGGGCCGATGCCCGCATGCTGGACACCGTGTCGATTGCGCCTCAGCAGTGGCCCACGGCGGCGCTCATCAACTGGTTCAACATTCTGCAACGTGTGTCCACCATGCCCGCGCGAGATCAGAGGCTGCTTGAGGCCGAGCAGGTCCTGCGCAGTCGCATGACTTTTGCCGGCACAACGCTGCGTTTCTCCACCGAAGCGGATGACTTCTGGTGGTGGATCATGGACAGTCCGGACGCCAATGCAGCACGCATGATCCTGGCCGTGT
The DNA here is from genome assembly GCF_037482285.1 of Aquabacterium sp. G14. NCBI lineage: Bacteria > Pseudomonadati > Pseudomonadota > Betaproteobacteria > Burkholderiales > Sphaerotilaceae > Aquabacterium > Aquabacterium sp. G14. Next base: position 57,745 of record NZ_JBBEYB010000002.1, on the reverse strand, counting down.
TGAACCGACCCGCCTGGCAAGAAGATCTGCCCAGGATGGTGGTCGGCGCGCTGGCGCGGCAGCGTCATGGCGCATGGCTGAGCACACATGCCAACCTGTGGGCTTCGCTGGCGCTGGACAAGTTCGCACAACGGTTCGAGAAGGTGCCGGTTAGCGGCGTGACGCGTGCCAGTCTCGGCGGTCAGACTCGCGCCCATCAATGGGCGAGCGGGCCACACAAGGGCGACGTGAGCCTGCCTTGGGCAGCGGCCGTGGCATCCCGAACTGCCGCTGTTTCGTCCTTGGAGGTCCAGCATGAGGGGGCGGGTCGCCCCTGGCTGACCGTTCAGGCCTTGGCAGCGGTGCCTTTGAAGGCGCCACTGCAGGCAGGCTACGCCATCCGCAAGTCGATCCGCATTCAAGACGTCGGTCCTCATGCCGCACCAGGCGGCAAGGCATACGGACGAGGCACGGTATTGCGCGTACGCCTGGAGATCGACGCCCAGTCCGACATGACCTGGGTGGTCGTCAACGACCCTGTTCCGGGTGGCGCCACAGTCCTTGGCAGCGGCTTGGGACGTGACAGTGCATTGGCCGCTGCGGGTGAGCGAGGCGAGGGTGTTTGGCCGACGTACATCGAGCGGGCCTTTGATGGCTATCGCGCCTACTTTGACTACCTGCCCAAGGGGCGGCATGTGGTCGAGTACACGGTTCGTCTGAACAACCCGGGCCGCTTCCAGCTGCCTCCGACACGGGTTGAGGCCATGTACGCCCCCGAAACTTTTGGCGAAATCCCCAATGCCGTGGTGGAGGTCTCTCCTTGATCAAGGCCGCATTTGTGCTGGCGCTGTCGGCCTCGGCCTGGGGCCTCTGCGGCTTCACGGCATCGGCACATGCCTCCCCATTGCCCAGCTTTCAGCAAGTGCGCGCGACCCATCAGTCCAGTGAACTGATGCTGCTCGACCGGCACGGACACGTCTTGCACACCACGCGGCGCGACCTGACGGTGCGCCGACTGCCGTGGGTGAATCTGGCTGACGTGTCCCCTGCCATGCGAACGGCCATCGTGTTGTCGGAAGACCAGCGATTCTGGCAGCACAGTGGCGTGGATTGGCAGGCCGTGGCTGGGAGTGCCTGGGCCAACCTCTGGAACCAACGCACCCGTGGGGCTTCCACCGTCACCATGCAATTGGCTGGACTGCTCAGCGAAGCGCAAACGCTTGGCGCTGCGCGTCGCAGTTGGACCCAGAAGGCCAGTCAGGCTTGGCATGCAAGTCAGCTAGAGCGGCACTGGCACAAGAGCCAGATTCTGGAAGCCTATCTCAACCTGGTGCCCTTCCGAGGCGAGATGGTGGGTCTATCCGCCATGAGCCAGACCTTGTTTCGCAAGCACCCCAGTGGCCTGGACGCGCAGGAAGCCGCGATCGCCGCGGCGCTGGTTCGCAGCCCGAACGCCCCGGCTGGGGTGGTGGTGCGGCGCGCCTGCCAAGTGCTCACCCTGCAGCAACGTTCTTGCCAGGGCATTGACCTCCTCACCTCGGTCGCCTTGGCGCAAAAGGGCTCAGCCATGTTGGGCGAGCAACTTGCACCACATCTCGCAAGGTGGGCGATCCAGCAAACGCCTCCGGCAACGACCCAATTCGCCACCAGCCTGGATGCCCGGTGGCAGCGTCTGGCGCGTGACCTGCTGCGTCAGCATCTGACCGAACTGTCCTCGCAGGGCGTCGAAGACGGCGCCGTCATCGTGCTCGATAACCGATCGGGTGAGGTGCTCGCCTGGGTGGGGGGCAGCGGAGAGTTGTCCCAGGCCAGCCATGTCGATGCGGTGCTGGCACGTCGCCAGCCCGGCTCCACCCTGAAGCCCTTTGTGTACGCCCAAGCTTTTGCGCAGCGCTTGCTCACGCCAGCCAGCTTGTTGCACGACGCCCCGGTGCAGTTGCCAACGGGAGCCGGCCTCTACATCCCTCAAAACTACGACCGACGTTTCCGAGGTTGGGTGAGCGTCCGCACCGCCCTGGGGAACAGCCTGAACGTTCCGGCAGTCCGCGCGGGGGCCATGCTGGGCCCCGACCAATTGGCACAGCACCTGAATGATCTGGGGCTGAACCTGCGCGAGCCCGGCGGCTACTATGGCCCAGGTCTGGCCTTGGGCAGCGCCGAAGTCACCTTGCACGACCTGAGCAATGCGTATCGCGCCCTGGCCAATGGCGGCATCTGGTCACCGACGCGATGGCATGCGTCACCGCCTGCGCAAGGCAAGTCAACATCTGCACAGCCCCGTCGTGTTCTGGCGGCTGACGTCGCTTACCTGGTGAGTGACATCCTGGCAGACAACACGGCCCGGGCGTTGACCTTTGGTTTGGACAGTGTTCTGGCGACCCGTGGCTTCGCTGCCGTCAAAACCGGCACCAGCAAGGACATGCGAGACAACTGGTGTGTGGGCTATACCAGTCGTTACACCGTGGGTGTGTGGGTGGGCAATGCCAGCGGCAGCCCCATGCGTAACGTCAGCGGGGTCTCCGGGGCGGCGCCCATCTGGGGCGCTCTGGTGCGTGAGTTGCACCGCACCCAGCCATCCTTGACGCCTGTGCGTCCGGCCAACGTGGTGCGTCTGCCGATCAGGTTCGATGCCTCCATTAACCCGACGGAGTCGGAAATGGTGGAACCCCCCAGGCACGAAGTGTTCCTCGCCGGAACCGAGCAAGCCATCTGGTCTTTGGCGCAGACTCAGGCAGGGCAGGGGGCCGCGCGTGCCATCCAGTCGCCACCGCCGGGGGCCATCTTTGCTCTGGACCCTGACATGCCCCCGCACGCCCAACGGATCAGTTTGCGCACCACGCATCGCGAGGCGCAATGGTGGCTCAACGGCAAACGACTGGGGGCGGCGACCCTCACGCGGTGGCAGCCGTGGCCTGGGCGCCACGTTCTGAGCTTGCGCAATCCGCAAGGCGGTTTGATGGATGAGGTCCGCTTCGAGGTGAGAGGAGCGAGTGTGAAGCCTGGCGCAAAACGCTGAGCGGTCAGTCTCAGTCTTTCGGACTGGATGAGACTTTGTGTCTCATCAAACGGCCCTTTTCACGCTCCCAATCGCGATCCTTGATGGTGTTGCGCTTGTCGTGCTCAGCCTTGCCCTTGGCCAGCGCGATGTCCGCCTTCACGCGTCCACCCTTCCAGTGCAGATTCAGCGGCACCAAGGTATAGCCCTTTTGCTCGGTTTTGCCGATCAGGCGACGGATCTGCTCACGGTGCATCAGCAACTTCTTGATGCGGTCAGCTTCAGGCTTGACATGGGTCGAAGCCGAGCGCAGCGCATTGATGCGCAGTCCGATCAGGAACAACTCGCCATCCTTGATCACGACATAGCCGTCGGTCATCTGCACCTGTCCCTCGCGGATGGCCTTCACTTCCCACCCTTCCAGCACCACACCCGCCTCGAAGCGTTCCTCAATGTGGTAGTTGAAATGGGCTTTTCTGTTTTCTGCGATGGACATGTTGTAGCGCGGCACGTCGCCAGCGTCTTTAAAATACCGACATTCTATGAAGCACGTTCACAAGTCTGTCTTGCTTTGGTACTCACCCCATGAAATGTATGGGTTGGTGACCGGCGTTCAAGACTACCCCCAATTTCTTCCTTGGTGCGACCGCGCCGAGGTTGTCGACACTCATGAAGACGGGGTGACCGCCCGTGTGCACATTGCGATTGCCGGTGTGCGCCAGGCCTTCACCACACGCAACGTCAACGACCCTGGCCGCAGCGTGACCATGAACCTGGTGGATGGACCATTCTCCAAGCTGGAGGGCACTTGGCGCTTCCTGCCGCTTCAGAAGCCCGGCCAATCCGGCGATCCTTCTGCAGATCCTGCTGATGCGCCAGCTTGCAAGGTGGAGTTCTCACTGAGCTACGCTTTTTCGAGCAAGGCGCTGTCGCTGGTGGTCAGCCCGGTGTTCGATCGCATTGCCAACACTTTCGTCGAATCGTTCGTCAAACGCGCCGAGCAGGTCTATGGTCCACGCTGAGTCCGCTCTCCCAGAAGTTTTGTCGGTCGATCGTCCTTTGATCACAGTCGAGGTCGCGGTCAGTGTGGCCCCCCGTCACGTGCAGCGGGTGCGATTGCAGGTGAACCAGGGCAGCTCCGTGAGGGATGCCCTGCTGGCTTGTGGGTTGATGTCGCAAGTGCCGGGTCTCACGCCTGAAGCGTTGTCAGCAGGACGGTGGGCACTGGCAGTCTGGGGGCGCAAGGAGCGCTTGGGGCATGTTCTGCGCGATCAGGATCGCATCGAACTGCTTCGCCCCTTGACGGTGGATCCCAAAGAGGCGCGCCGCCTGCGCTATCAAGATCATCTGAAGAAGTGGCCCAAGGGGTCTCAACGTCTCCAGAAGGGCAAGGGCAGCAAAAAGGCCCCGGTTAAAGGGGCCTGATCAGAGCGAATCGCCCGTTGCGCCAAACGAAAATCTGCTTTACTTGCAGTTGGCACGGATGGCGTCTTGCGCCCGGCGCATTTCCTCTGCACGTCCTGTGTCGTCCAGAATTTCTCGCTCGCCCTTGGCATTGGTGCGCGAAATGCGGATGCCATCGTTCAAGTTGCGCTGGTAAATCTTGGCACGCTCGCAGTTCTCGGCACGCTCTTTGGCCTGTTTTGCGTCCTCTGCCTGCTGCTTGGCCCTCTCCTCTTCCTCATCCTTGCGGCGTTTGGCATCCAACTCGTTTTCGCTGGCTTTGCCGGTCTGCAACGACGAGCGACTGCCCGTTGCAGCGGCCGATGAGGATTCCACGGGGGGCGTCACGATGCGTGCAGTACTCGCGCGCGGCTTGGCCAAGATGGCCGATTCCGGCGTGCCTTGCGGGGGAGGGCGGTCGCTGTACTGAATGGAACCATTGGCGTCACGCCATTTCCACTGCCCGCTGGCCAGGGCCGGTGTGCACAAGACCGCACTGGCGGACAAGATCAGGGCCAGAACGTGGGGGGCGTAGCGCGCAGATTTCATGACGAACAGTTTAGCCAATGGACGAAAGATCATCCACGTGAATGAATGTAAAAGCACCAAGATCTCCACGCTGGCGAACCTGCCGCTGCTCCGCGTATAATCCGCTTTTGCGTCTGGAGCCTGTTCATGCGCCTGCTTGGTAAAGCCCTCACGTTTGACGACGTGTTGTTGGTGCCCGCGTATTCTGAAGTGTTGCCCCGCGACACATCGCTGGCCACCCGTCTCACCCGCAACATTCAGTTGAATTTGCCGCTCGTGTCCGCGGCAATGGACACTGTCACGGAAGCCCGTCTGGCGATCACGATCGCCCAGGAAGGCGGCATCGGGATCATCCACAAAAACATGACGGCCCGTCAGCAGGCTGCCGAAGTCGCGCGCGTCAAGCGCTACGAATCCGGCGTGCTGCGCGATCCGATCACCATTTCGTCGGGCGTCAAGGTCCGCGAAGTGATCGAGCTGTCTCAGCAACACGGCATCTCCGGCTTCCCCGTCGTCGACGAGGGCAAGGTCGTGGGCATCGTGACCGGCCGTGACCTGCGTTTCGAGACCCGTCTCGACGCCCCGGTGCGTGACATCATGACCCCGCGTGAGCGTCTGATCACGGTCAAGGAAGGCACCTCGCAGGCCGAAGCCAAGGCCCTGATGCACCAGCACAAGCTGGAGCGCGTGCTGATGATCAGCGACAACAACGAGTTGCGCGGCGTCTTCACCGTCAAGGACATCACCAAGCAAAACACCTTCCCCAACGCCGCCCGTGATTCGCACGGCAAGCTGCGCGTCGGCGCTGCAGTGGGCGTGGGCGAGGGCACCGAAGAGCGCGTTGAACTGCTGGTCAAGGCCGGCGTGGACGTGCTGGTGGTCGACACCGCCCACGGTCACAGCCGTGGCGTGATCGACCGCGTGCGTTGGGTCAAGCAAAACTTCCCGCAGGTCGACGTCATCGGCGGCAACATCGCCACCGGCGCTGCCGCGCTGGCTCTGGTTGAGGCCGGTGCCGATGCGGTCAAGGTTGGTATCGGCCCTGGCTCCATCTGCACCACGCGCATCGTGGCCGGTGTGGGCGTGCCCCAGATCATGGCCATCGACAATGTCGCCACTGCGCTGCAAGGCACGGGTGTGCCGCTGATCGCTGACGGTGGCATCCGTTATTCGGGTGACATCGCCAAGGCCATCGCCGCTGGCGCCAGCACTGTGATGATGGGCGGCATGTTCGCCGGCACCGAAGAAGCGCCGGGCGAAGTGATCCTGTTCCAGGGCCGCAGCTACAAGAGCTACCGCGGCATGGGCTCGATCGGCGCCATGAAAGACGGCTCAGCCGACCGCTACTTCCAGGAAAACGACGAAGGCGCCAACCCCAACGCCGACAAGCTTGTGCCGGAAGGCATCGAGGGTCGCGTGCCTTACAAGGGCTCGGTCATCACCATCATCTACCAAATGGCCGGTGGCTTGCGCGCGTCCATGGGCTACTGCGGTTGCGGCACCATCGAAGAGATGCGCAGCAAGGCAGAGTTCGTGGAAATCACGGCTGCTGGTATCCGTGAGAGCCACGTCCACGACGTGCAGATCACCAAGGAAGCGCCCAACTACCGCATGGAGTGATGGGCTCTGGCCCTTGCCGGCCGCCTTTCTGAACCACTGACAGGATGCCAATGGGTTCGACAAGCGGCCGCCAGGCGGCCATGCCATTCATCATGGTGACGGTCCTGCTCGACATGATGTCGATCGGGATCATTGCACCGGTGCTGCCCAAGCTGATTGGGTCCTTCATGGACTCTGGGGCGGGCACATCGTTCGCATACGGGGCCGCGCAAGCGGCCTTTGCCATTGCGCAGTTCTTCAGCGCGCCTGTTTTGGGTGCGCTGTCTGATCGCTACGGTCGCCGTCCGGTGCTGTTGCTCGGCTTGGTCGGCATGGCGATCAACTTCTTCGTCACGGCCCTGGCCAGTGCTTTCTGGATGCTGCTGGCGGTGCGCATCATGGGCGGCGCCATGTGCGCCAACATTGCCGTGGCCAACGCCTATGTGGCCGACATCACCGAACCCAAAGACCGTGCCAAGAACTACGGCCTGTTGGGCGCGATGTTCGGCCTGGGCTTCATCCTGGGCCCGGTGATGGGGGGAGTGCTCGGCGACATCGACGTTCACTGGCCCTTCTTCCTGGCAGGTTCCCTGACGCTGCTCAACGCGGTGTACGGCTACTTCGTGCTGCCAGAATCGCTGCCGCTGGAGCGCCGTCGCGAATTCAAGCTCTTGAGCACCAACCCTTTCAGTTCGCTGGCCCGTTTGCGCCAACTGAAGGGTGTGGAACAGCTGATGTGGGTGATGGGGCTGTCGATCCTGGCGCAGTTCTGCCTGCACACCATCTGGTTCCTTTACACCGAGTTCAAATTCGGCTGGACCCCGAAGGACAACGGCTACTCCTTGTTCGTGGTCGGTCTGATGGCGGTCATCGTGCAAGGTGGGCTGCTGCGCCAGTTCCAGAAGCACATCCCGCTGCACCGTTTGGTCAGCATCGGCCTGATCTCGTCCACCCTGTGCTACTTTGCCTACGGTGCGGTGCCCCAGGGCTGGATGATGTACATCATCATCATCGTCAACGTGTTTGGCTACATGGTGCAACCCGGCCTGCAAAGCCTGGTGGCCAACGCCGTGGACCCGAGCCGCCAGGGCGAGAGCATGGGCGCCGTATCGTCGCTCAACAGCATCGCTGCCATGCTGGGCCCCATCTTGGCTGCCCCCTTGCTGGCCGTGGCCTCCAGCTACCCGCAGGGTGACTGGCGCATCGGCATCCCGTTTTACCTGTGTGCGGCCATCCAAGGGGTGGCGGCCATCATCGGTTTTCGTTATTTCAGCCGGACCCGCCATGCGCATGACGCTGCCCTGGCCGGGCGTGCCCAGGCCTGAAGCCACGGCCCGCGCACGATCCGCATCCACATTGCGTCAGATTGATTCCCCGAGATTCCACCATGCATGACAAGATCCTGATCCTCGACTTCGGCTCCCAGGTCACCCAGCTGATCGCCCGCCGCGTGCGCGAAGCCCACGTCTACTGCGAGATCCATCCCAACGACGTGTCGGACGAGTTCATCAAGTCCTTCGGCGCCAAGGGCATCATCCTGTCGGGTAGCCACGCCAGCACCTACGAAGACCACCAACTGCGTGCCCCGCAGGCGGTGTGGGACGCCGGCGTGCCCGTGCTGGGCATCTGCTACGGCATGCAGACCATGGCCGTCCAACTGGGCGGTGAAGTGTCGTGGAGCGACACCCGTGAGTTCGGCTATGCCGAGGTGCGCGCCCACGGTCATACCAAGCTGCTCGATGGCATCCAGGACTTCGCCACGCCCGAAGGCCACGGCATGCTCAAGGTCTGGATGAGCCACGGTGACAAGGTCACGGCCCTGCCGCCCGGCTTCAAGCTGATGGCTTCGACGCCCAGCTGCCCGATCGCCGGCATGGCCAACGAAGAGAAGAACTACTACGCCGTGCAGTTCCACCCCGAGGTCACGCACACCGTGCAGGGCCACGCCATGCTGACGCGCTTCGTGCGCGAGATCAGCGGCTGCAAGGGTGACTGGATCATGGGCGACTACATCGAAGAAGCCGTCGCCAAGATCCGCGAGCAGGTGGGCGACGAGGAGGTCATCCTGGGCCTGTCGGGCGGTGTGGACTCGTCCGTGGCTGCGGCTCTGATTCACCGCGCCATTGGCGACCAGCTGACCTGCGTCTTCGTGGACCACGGCCTGCTGCGCCTGAACGAAGGCAAGATGGTGATGGACATGTTCGCCGGTCGCCTGCATGCCAAGGTTGTGCACATTGATGCCGCCGACCAGTTCCTGGGCCACCTCAAGGGCGTGACCGACCCCGAGCAAAAGCGCAAGATCATCGGCCGTGAGTTCGTGGAAGTGTTCCAGGCCGAAGCCAAGAAGCTGAGCAACGCCAAGTGGCTGGCGCAAGGCACCATTTACCCGGACGTGGTGGAATCGGGCGGCACGCACACCAAGAAGGCCACCATCAAGAGCCACCACAACGTGGGCGGCTTGCCTGAAACGCTGGGTCTGAAGTTGCTGGAGCCGCTGCGCGAGTTGTTCAAGGACGAAGTGCGCGAGCTGGGCGTGGCCCTGGGCCTGCCGCACGACATGGTCTACCGTCACCCGTTCCCGGGCCCGGGTCTGGGCGTGCGCATCCTGGGCGAGGTCAAGCCCGAGTTTGCCGACCTGCTCAAGCGTGCCGATGCCATCTTCATTGAAGAGCTGCGCAACTGCATCGACCCCGAAACCGGAAAGAGCTGGTACGACCTGACCAGCCAGGCTTTCACCGTGTTCCTGCCGGTCAAGAGCGTGGGCGTGATGGGCGACGGCCGCACCTACGAGTACGTGGTGTCCCTGCGCGCCGTGCAGACCAGCGACTTCATGACCGCCGACTGGGCCGAGCTGCCGTACAGCCTGCTCAAAAAGGTATCCGGTCGCATCATCAACGAAGTGCGCGGCATCAACCGCGTGGCTTATGACGTGTCGAGCAAGCCGCCTGCCACGATCGAGTGGGAATAAGTCAGACTCGGTTTGATTTAAGCTGAGCCCTGCATGCCCTGCTGTGTCAATGACAGAGCAGGGCATTTGTTTTTGTTGGCATCACTTTTGAGGAATCGCACTTGAACTTGCCACACGCTGCTCCATCGGATACTGGCAAAGGCTTGCTGGCCGCCTTGGCGGTCGTGTTCTTCTGGTCGGGCTTCAACATCGTGTCGCGATTTGGCGCGACCGCTTCGTTCACCCCGTTTGACATTGCTGCCATCCGTTTCGGCGTCTCTGGCGCCATCGCCTTGCCCCTGTTCTTGCGCCTCGTACCACGGCAGGACTGGCTCAAGCATGCGGTGCTCGCCCTGTTTGGCGGTGTGGGATATTGCACGCTCGTCTACACAGGTTTTGCCTATGCTCCCGTGTCACACGCAGGGGTCTTCGTCAACGGCGGGATCGGCTTCTGGACCACCATCGTCATCATGGCGTTCATGACGGGGTTTCGCATTCCGCGGCAGACGGTGGTGGCGCTCTTGCTGTCAACCAGCGGGCTGCTGCTGATCGGCTACGAGAGCTTGATGCTCAACCGCGGCGGTGACGAATGAATCGGCGACCTCTTGTTCCTCACGGCCGCGCTGACGTGGGCGGTGTTCGGGCTGCTCACCCGGCGCTGGCAGATTCGTCCGCAGTTGAGTGTGCTGGGTATCGCCTTGTTTTCTGCTGTGGTCTATCTGCCGATTTATGCGTGGTGCCTGCCCAGTCAGATCAGCGGTGCCTCATGGGGTGCGATCACCTTGCAAGCGGTGTATCAAGGTGTCGTGATTGCTTTTCTGGGGGCAGGCTTGTACAGCTACGCGGTGCAGAAGATCGGTGCGGGCGAAGCTTCATTGATGCTGGCCTTGGTGCCGGCGGTGTCTGCCGTTGGGGCGCTGCTGATACTGGGTGAGCAACTCGGGATCACAGCGGTGGTGGGGATCGTGGTGGTCTCCATCGGTGCGATGCTCGGCGCCTTGCCACCGGGCAAACTGAAATGGGTTGCCTGGTTCGGAGCGCGTTGACCAGCCGCGCCACCTCTCGCACGTCATGTCAACGAGGTGGCGGGTTCGCGAGGCCTCAGGTGCGGCCAGAGCCTGCTGCTTACCCTGCAACCCACTCCGCATAGGGCGCCCATGCATGCGTCACTGGTATGGCGTAGATGGCAGGGAGTTCATAGGGGTGGTGCTCCCGAATGAAAGCCTCAACCGCCGGATAGCGGTCCGAGGTGGTTTTGAGCATCAATCGATGCTCATGGTCATGTTGGATGGCGCCATCCCAGCGGTAAATGCTGTCGATGGTGTCCATCTGGGCGCATGCGACGAGCCCCCGTTCCACCAGCATTTGTGCCATGTGACGAGCGGACTCAGCTTCGGGCAGCGTGGTGTACACGACCAGCATCGTCATGGTGTGGGGTGCAAGTGAATGGCCAGCCACAAGGCGCCGTCCGATACCTTTTTCACCGTGTGGGGCGTCTGCGCCGGCAAGAACACATGATCGCCGGCGGTCAGTTGTGCAGTGCGGCCATCGATGTCCAGGGTGGCTTCACCTTGCAACAGCACGACCCACTCGTCTTGAGTCTGGACGTAGCGTTCATGAGCGATGCGGGAGGAGCTGATGATCCGCTCGATCACCAGCCCCTTGTGGCGCAAGAGTTCATCAAAACGCTCACCCTCCTGGGGTGGAGTCCGGTCGTTAAACAGATTGTCCATATGGGAAGGCACTCACCGGGCGCTGAGGCCCAACGGGCCGGCGTGACTCAGGTGCTGTAACGGGCGTCATCGACCTGAACGTCGTGGCCCAGGATCTCGGCGCCCAAATGCCCTTCTGGCGGGCGGCCAAAGAAAGGTGCACCAGGTTCCTCAAAAAGGTAGACGTCGGCCTGCAAGGCGCCGCAATGTCCGCAGTGGTTGGTCAGGCGCAACTCGCCGTCGGCGTCGGGCTCATCCACCCGCAGGTTGGGCGCCAGAAAGCGCAGGGACTGGGTCAACTCTTCTGGCGGGTTGGCAATGCCGTGTACATAGGTGCGAGCTTGGCCTGACTCACCCAGGTCCACCACGTCACTGGCGACCAGCGCGTGCACCTGGGTCAAACCATGGCATTTCCAGCAGGTGGCCGTCGAGGTGCGCAGGTGAAGGGGAGCCACCAGACGCATGCCTTGATCTGCGTTCGAGGTGGGCGCCGCGCCCTGGCCAATGTTCTTCTGACTGTAGGAGTGAGGCATGCCAACGTCCTTGAAAAAGTGGAGAACACACAAGACCGTGTCAGCGTAGCGCAGAAGTGCCCTCAAGCCTACTCTGATGACCTCAGGCTTTCACCCGGTTGTGTGTCAGCGGTTGATGACACGTTCCATCGCCTGATCGCGCAAACGCGCCTGACCATCGTCGTGCAGCAGGATCTCCTTCGCGTGAGGCAAGCGGCTGCCGGGCGTACCCGATACGCTGGGCAGCTTGGCGGTGGGTGGTGACGGCTGAGTAGGCACCACGGTCACGGCGCCTCCGCTCATGGCGTGTTCACGACTGCCGGCTGGACACGCCTCGTCGGTGTAGATCACATGGTCACCGCGACGGCATTTGCGTATGCCGACTGGTCGCGCCGTCTGTGTCGCTTGCGCGGGTGAGAGGCCGGCTGAAGGCGCTCCACTGTCTGGCGCGTCGTTGTCAAAGCGGATGGCCGGTTGGTCTTGCGAGCGATGCGTGGAGGTGAAACTTTGCATCCATTCGCCATCCCGATTTTTCCAGGCCACGCTCAGCAGCAGCAAGGCTGCTCCCCCTGTGAGAATGGTTTTAATATTCATGATGAGATTGGATCATGAGTCGTGCGTTCTCATGAACCCGGTTGGCGTGTTGAAACGGTCTTGCGTGCCAATTTCGGAGCCAGGCCCAGAGCGCCCCGAGCAAGGGCATCGGCTTCCGCGTTGCGATGGCGAGGTATCCACTTCAGCGCAACGGTGTCAAACCGATTCAGCAGGGTGCGGGCCTCGTTGAACAGGTTGGCCAGGCGTGCAACTGGCCTCGCATCCAGCTGCATCAATTGGCTCACCAGGATGCTGTTGTCGCTGTAGATCACCACATGTCGACACGAGTGCGGCAGGCTGTGCAAGCCGGTCATCACGGCACGCAATTCCGCTTCATTGTTGCAGCCCACCCCTTGTACGGCTTGCGACAGCATATGCCGCTCACCATCGGGGGCCCTGATCACCACGCCCAAGCCCATGCGTCCTGGGTTGGGGAGGGCGCTGCCGTCGCAATGCACCACCCAGGTCGGCAGTGCAACGGTCTCACAAGGTGATGTGGACATCAGGTGGCAAATTTGGATGTTGAGGGCACAATGCCAACGTCAGTGGCCTCTGACCACCTGTTCGTTCCCAAACCCTCCCATTTTCCTTGATTGTTGGTGCCGCGCATGAGAAGTCTGAGCCTCTTGTCTCTGGTGGTTGTTCTGCTCATTGTGGCCGTGCTGGTCAAGAAGCAACTGGGTGCTGTGCAGGCCGTGGCGCCAGCCGCTTCAGTGGCCAGCGACACCGTGGCCGTGCCGAGCGTGAGCACGCCGCAACAGGCACGTCAGCTGCCGCAGCAGGTGCAAACAGACGTCAACAGCATGATGCAAAACCGCAGTGACCAGCTTGACCAGGAGTTGGAGCGCAAACAGCCTTGATACCGCATTGAGGAGGGGACTTGCCCCTTCAACGCGATAATGGCGTCCTGTTTTTGGCTTGTCTTGTCCCTTCCATGTTCCTGCCTTCCGACGAAGTTGCCATGCGCATTGCCCTCGATCAGGCCCACAACGCCTGGTTGGCAGGTGAGGTGCCGGTGGGGGCGGTCATCATGCGTGAGGGGCAGGTGATTGCCACAGGCTACAACCGCCCGATCACCACGCACGATCCCACGGCGCATGCCGAGATCGTGGCATTGCGCCATGCCGCTCAGTTGCTCGAAAACTATCGCTTGCCAGATTGCGAGTTGTTCGTCACGCTGGAGCCGTGCGCCATGTGTGCCATGGCGCTGATGCATGCGCGCTTCAAGCGGGTGGTGTTTGCGGCCACCGATCCGAAGACCGGTGTGGCAGGTTCTGTGACGGACCTGTTTGCGTTACGCCAACTCAACCACCACACCCAGATCGTCGGCGGGGTGATGGCTGAAGCCAGCAGTCAACTGCTCAAGCAGTTTTTTGCTGAGCGTCGTGCGCAGATCAAGGCCGAGCGCGATGCGCGACAGGCTGCTGCCTCCCGTCAGGCCATGAATGGGCTGGATGTCATCGAGCCTGATCCTCAGCATGAGCCGATTCCCCTGCCGCAGGTGATCGACGGCGAGACCGACGGCGAGCGGGTGTGAGTTGAGCCTGGCGATGTCGTGAGTCTGATCATCACGCCGAGTCACAGCTTCGCCAGGCGGCTGACATCGGCAAGCCAGCGTTCACGGAGGGCGGGGGTGGAGCTGACCACGGGCGCGTACAAGGTGCTGCTCAGCAGCTTGAGTCCACAGAATGCCAGGACGGTGTGTTTCATCTGCCGCCATGCAGGGCGGCCATAAGCAAAGCGGTCGTACCAGCCTGGGGTGTCCTGGGTGACGATGATGCGCGTCGTTCGCCCCTTGAGCAGTCGGTCCCAGCGAAGATGTCCTGGGTGAAACTTGTAGGCGAATCCAGGCAGCAGCACCCGGTCCAGAAAGCCCTTGAGCAGAGCGGGCAGGCCGCCCCACCACACCGGATAGATCCAGACGATCTCTTCGGCCCACAGCATATCGGTCTGTGCGGCCTGCAAGTCCGCTTCCAGCGCCTGTTCGCCTCGATAAGCAGCGTGCAAGATGGGGTCAAAGCGCAAGGCGTGCAGGTCAAGTCGGCGTAGCTCTCTTCCCGCTTCTTGGGCAGCTGTCGCGTACGCATCGGCCAGGGCCGCATTGAAACTGGCGGGGTTGGGGTGTCCCAGAATGAGCAAGGTGCGGATGGTCATGGCGCCTCCGAAGTTGGCATGGTCACATGTTGAACCTTGCCCCCGGAGGGAAGGTCAAGACCCTGTTAACGCTGTCGTCAACATGGCACAGTCCAGTTCGGAAGCAATCAACCCAGGCAGGGTGGCCTGCAGGTCTGCGAGCTCTGCGTCGAGCGTCTGAAGTCGCGCCATTTCCATCGCCACAGATTTTCGCTTCAGGACCAGCGCCTCGACGAAACGGTGCCAATCAGGTGTGCAGCCATCGGTACCCAGCCTTCGCAACTCCGCCAACGTGAATCCCAGGCTCTGCGCTTTGCGGATCAAGCGAATCGCATCGACGTGTTCTGGGCGATAAAGGCGGTAGGTGCCACGGCGCGGCACAGCGGGAATCAGGCCGAGCGATTCATAGTGGCGGATGGCTTTTGCACTCACGCCCGTGTGCTGCGAAACCTGTCCGATGGTGAGGTAAGGGAGCTTGCCGTGAGCGGACATGGCGCCAAGCATAGCTCAGTGATGGAGCCCATGAAAAAAGGAGTCCCGAGGGACTCCTTTTGCGTTGGGCTTACATGCCAGCGTAGTTCGGACCACCGCCGCCTTCGGGCGTGACCCACACGATGTTCTGGGTCGGATCCTTGATGTCGCAGGTCTTGCAATGCACGCAGTTCTGCGCGTTGATGACCAGGCGATCGCTGTTGTCGTCGTTCTTCACGAATTCGTACACACCGGCCGGGCAGTAACGCGACTCCGGACCGCCGAACTTGGCCAAGTTCACGTTGACGGGCACCGAGGCGTCCTTCAGCGTCAGGTGAGCGGGCTGGTGCTCTTCGTGGTTCGTGTTCGAGATGAACACCGAGCTCAGGCGATCGAAGGTGATCTTGCCATCGGGCTTCGGATACTCGATCTTGGGCATCGAGGCTGCCGGTTGCAGATAGGTGTGATCGGCAGCCGTGCGGTGGATGGTCCAGGGAGGCGACTTGATGCCCAGCTTGGGCAGCAGCCAGTGCTCGATGCCGGTCATCAGCATGCCAACGTACATGCCCTTCTTGAACCACTGCTTGAAGTTCTTGGAGGTGTCCAGCTCCTCCTTGAGCCAGCTCTTCTCGAACGAAGCAGGGTAGGCGCTCAGCTCGTCGTGCTGACGGTCGGCGTTCAGGGCGTCGAAGATGGCGTCGGCGCACAGCATGCCGGTCTTCATGGCGGCGTGCGAACCCTTGATGCGGGCGGCGTTCAGATAGCCGGCGTCACAGCCCACCAAGGCGCCACCCGGGAACACGGTCTTGGGCAACGACAGGATGCCGCCAGCCGTGATGGCGCGGGCGCCGTAGCTCAGGCGCTTGGCGCCTTCCAAGATCGGCTTGATGCTGGGGTGGGTCTTCCAGCGCTGCATTTCCTCGAAGGGGCTCAGCCAGGGGTTCTTGTAGTCCAGGCCGGTCACAAAGCCGAGGGTGACCTTGTTGTCTTCCAGGTGGTACAGGAAGCCACCGCCGTAGGTCTGGGTGTCCATCGGCCAGCCAGCGGTGTGCACCACCAGGCCAGGCTTGGCCTTGGCCGGGTCGATTTCCCACAGTTCCTTGATACCGATGGCGTAGCTTTGCGGATCCTTGCCTTCGTCCAGCTTGAACTTGGCGATCAGTTGCTTGCCCAGATGGCCCCGTGCACCTTCAGCGAAGATGGTGTACTTGCCCAGCAGTTCCATGCCCAGCTGGAAGTTGTCGGTCGGTTCGCCCGACTTGTCGACGCCCATGTTGCCGGTGGCGACGCCCTTGACCGAGCCGTCGTCGTTGTACAGCACTTCAGCGGCCGCGAAGCCAGGGAAGATTTCCACGCCCAGGTTCTCGGCCTGTTGGGCCAGCCAGCGGGTGACCGCACCCAGGCTGATCACGTAGTTGCCGTGGTTGTGGAAGTTGTTGGGTATCAGGGCCTGAGGTGTGGCCATGGCGCCGGTTTCGCTCAGCACCAGCACCTGGTCTTCCGTGACTGGCTGGTTCAGCGGAGCGCCGAGTTCCTTCCAGTTCGGGAACAGCTCGTTCATCGAGATCGGGTCCATCACAGCGCCCGACAGGATGTGCGCGCCGGGTTCCGAGCCCTTTTCGAGCACGACGACGTTGACTTCCTTGCCAGCTTTCTCGGCCAGCTGTTTCAAGCGGATGGCGGTGGACAGGCCAGCAGGACCGGCGCCCACGATCACGACGTCATATTCCATCGACTCGCGGGGGCCAAACTGCTCAAGGATTTCCTGGGGCGTCATCGTGATTCCTTCTGTTTCTGACAAACAGCGTTCTGTTGTTATCGATCAAAAGTGCGATTCTATTCTGCGGAAGTGCAAAAATTCCTTGCCAGTTAAGCAAGGCAGCTTTGCATTGTTGCCGTGCAGTCGACGGGAGTCGATGGCGTGCTAAGGTCTGATCACCCATTGCGAAGGATACGTTTCCATGAGTTACACACTTGATCTTTCTGGCCGTGTGGCCCTGATCACCGGTGCTTCCAGCGGTCTCGGCACCCAGTTTGCCCGCACGCTGGCCGGTGCCGGCGCAGCGGTTGTGCTGGGTGGCCGTCGCATCGAGCGGCTCAAGGATTTGCGCTCGGAGATCGAGGCCTCAGGCGGCGATGCCCACGTGGTGTCTCTCGACGTGACACGTGTCGACAGCATCAGATCAGCGGTCGCTCACGCAGAGACCGAAGTCGGGCCCATCGACATCCTCATCAACAACTCCGGGGTGAGCACCACAGAGCGTTTGGTGGATGTCACCGAGGACGGTTACGACCACGTCTTCGGCACCAACACGCGCGGCGCATTCTTCATGGCCCAAGAGGTTGCCAAGCGCATGTTGGCCCGTGCCAAGGGCGCAGCACCGGGGGTCTTTGCAGGTGGCCGGATCATCAACATTGCCTCCGCGGCCGGTCTGCGCACCCTCCCTCAAATCGGGGTGTATTGCATGAGCAAAGCGGCTGTCATTCACATGACCAAGGTGATGGCGGCCGAGTGGGGGCGATTTGGCATCACCACCAACGCCATCTGCCCTGGCTACATCGACACGGAGATCAACCACCACCATTGGGAAACCGAAGGTGGGCAGAAGCTGATCAAGATGCTGCCGCGTCAACGCGTGGGTCATCCGAAGGATCTGGATGCGCTGCTGGTGATGCTGTGTTCGGCGCAGAGTGACTTCATCAACGGTGCGGTCATTTCCGCCGATGATGGCATGGCGGCGTCCTGACGCTTGAATTTGGCGGCGCAGGCCGTACTTGCTGCTGGTGGCACTTTTCACTTCACTGGCAGAACCCAAGCGAGCACACACCATGCGATTGGACATTCCTGAACACAAAATCCTTGTCCATGAGACGTCCTTACCCATCTTGTGGGGGGACATGGACAGCCTCGGCCATGTCAACAACACCGTCTACTTCAGGTACATGGAACAGGCGCGGGTGACGTGGATCGAGGCCATGACGGGCAGCATCAACGACGCCAAAGGGGGCCCAGTCATAGCCAATGCGTTTTTCAACTTCTACCGGCCGTTGGTTTTTCCAGGAGACTTGGTGGTGAAGTTGTATGTGGCCTCACCGGGTCGTACCAGCATTGACACGTTTGTGACGATTGAGCGGCGCGATGAGCCAGGCGAGCCCTACGCCGCGGGCGGTGCCACGCTTGTGTGGGTGAGCAGTGAGGATGGTCGCCCAGTGCCTTTGCCAGAGCCCATTCGGGCCCTGCAGGGCAAGGTGCCAGCACTGCCAGGTCAGGACAGGCCGCCCGCTTTGCCCAGTCACTGAGCCGCCCCCAGACACGGCCGTACATTCCCTGGCGTCGCTTTGCGTGGATACCCCTGTCGTTTTTCGGCCGGGTGTCTGGTTTTTCATGACATCCCGGTGTACGCTTTGAATGCTGCGACGCAGCATAAATAACCCCTGTTGCCAAGGAGTGTGTGGATGAACAAGGTCTATCCCGACGCCGCCAGTGCGCTGGCTGGGATCGTCAAAGACGGGCAGTTGCTCGCAGTAGGGGGCTTCGGCCTGTGCGGGATTCCAGAGGCGTTGATCGATGCCTTGCAGGCGTCCGGCGTCAAGGACCTGACGGTGATCTCCAACAACGCTGGGGTGGATGGTTTTGGTTTGGGCAAGTTGCTCAACACCCGCCAGATCAAGAAGATGATCTCCAGTTATGTCGGTGAGAACAAGGAGTTTGAGCGTCAGTACCTTGCTGGCGAGCTTGAACTGGAATTCACTCCGCAGGGCACGCTGGCCGAAAAGTTGCGTGCCGGTGGCGCAGGCATTCCCGCTTTCTTCACCAAGACCGGTGTGGGCACTCTGGTGGCCGAAGGCAAGGAAACCCGTGAGTTTGATGGTGAGCTCTATGTGATGGAGCGTGCGCTGGTGCCCGAAGTGGCGCTGGTGAAAGCCTGGAAGGCCGACAAGTCGGGCAATCTGATTTTCCGTCGCACCGCCCGCAACTTCAACCCTGCTGCAGCCATGGCTGGCAAGGTCACGATCGTCGAAGTGGAAGAAATTGTCGAAACCGGCAGCATCGATCCCGATGCCGTGCACTTGCCTGGCATTTACGTGCACCGCATCGTGCTCAATGCCTCACCTGAGAAGCGCATTGAGAAGCGTACCCTTCGTGAAACTGCTGGAGCCTGACCATGCCCTGGACCCATGATGAAATGGCGGCGCGTGCCGCGCAGGAACTGCAAGACGGCTTCTATGTGAACCTGGGCATCGGCTTGCCTACCTTGGTGGCCAACCATGTGTCCCCTGACATCGACGTGTGGCTGCAATCGGAAAACGGCATGCTGGGCATTGGTCCGTTTCCGACAGAAGATGAGGTGGACGCCGACCTGATCAACGCCGGCAAGCAGACGGTGACCGTGCTGCCTGGCTCGTCCATCTTTGGCTCGCATGAGAGTTTCGCGATGATCCGCGGCGGCAAGATCAACCTGTCCATCCTCGGGGCCATGCAGGTGTCCGAGAAGGGCGATCTGGCCAACTGGATGATCCCTGGCAAGATGGTCAAGGGCATGGGCGGCGCGATGGATCTCGTCGCTGGTGTCAAGCGCGTGGTGGTGCTCATGGAGCACAGTGCCAAGAATGGCGAACATAAGTTGCTGCAGCAATGCACATTGCCGCTGACCGGGGTGGGTGTGGTCGACCGCATCATCACCGAGTTGTGCGTTCTCGATGTGACGCCTGACGGGTTCAAGTGCGTGGAGCTGGCTCCGGGGGTGACCCCGGAAGAGGTTCGCACCAAGACCGGTGCGCATGTGCACCTGTCGCACCTCGAGGCTTGATCGGTGTAGTCTTGAACGGACGGCCCCTTGAGGGTGCGAGTTCAGCGAGCGCTGATGGAAGACACAAGGCTGCCTGCGGGCAGCCTTTTTCATGGTCGAGGCTCTGAGACAATCCCTCCCATGAACTGGATCATTCTCGCGCTGTTGTTGCTGAATCTGGCGGCGATCTTGTGGCTGGCATTGCGCCCCGCACGTTTCAACGATGACGCGATCGTCAAACTCGGGATGGATCTCAGTGCGGAATCGCGTCAGCGTTCGGAGCAGTTGAGTCGTGAGTTGCGCGATGAGGTCGCTCGCAGCGCGACCGGAACGCGGCAGGAGCTGGGGGCCACCCTGGCGCAGTTCCAGCAAACGTTGTTGGCGCAGCAGGGCGATACAACGCGAACCCAGAACGAGCTACTCGACAGTTTCCGTGTGCAGTTGGCCCGTTTGCAGCAAGGTCTGAGCGATAGCCTGCGAGATGCCACGCATCAACAGGGCCTGCAAGCCACAGCCTTGCGTGAGGCTCAGGCGATCGCTTTGGCACGCTTCAACGAGTCGCAAGAGTCAGCTTTACGTCGCCTGAGTGAGGCAGTGTCCGAGCAATTGCGAGTCTTGTCGGAGTCCAACGACCGTCGTTTGTCCGAAGTGCGCTCAACCGTTGAAACGAGACTGCAGGCCTTGCAGGCGGACAACGAGAGAAAGCTGGAGCAGATGCGTCAGACGGTGGATGAAAAGCTCCACGCCACACTGGAGGCGCGCCTTGGGGAGAGTTTCAAGCAAGTCGCCGAGCGTCTGGAGCAGGTCCATCGCGGCCTGGGCGACATGCAACGTCTTGCCAGCGATGTGGGCTCGCTCAACCGTGTGCTCAACAACGTCAAGACCCGAGGGATCTTTGGTGAAGTGCAACTGGCTGGCCTGTTGGAGCAGGTTTTCACGCCTGAACAATATGCCGTCAACGTCGAGACCGTGCCGGGGAGTGGCGCTCGGGTGGAGTTCGCCATTCGTCTGCCTGGCAAGGGTGGGGCGGGCGACGCGCCGCTGTGGCTGCCGGTGGACGCGAAGTTCCCACGTGAGGATTACGAGCGCTTGCTTGAGGCGCAGGACAAAGCTGACGTGGCGGGCGTCGATGCCGCAGCAAAAGCCCTGGAAATGCGCCTGCGTCAGGAAGCCAAAACCATCCGAGACAAGTACTTGGCCCCTCCCCACACCGCAGACTTTGCCATCTTGTTCGTGCCCACAGAGGGCTTGTACGCCGAGGCGTTGCGGCGCCCGGGCCTCGTTGAGTCTCTGCAGCGCGAATGCCGCGTGATGCTGGCCGGGCCCACCACCTTGCTCGCGACGCTCAACAGCCTGCAGATGGGTTTTCGCACGTTGGCACTGGAAAAACGTTCGTCCGAAGTTTGGCAGGTGCTGGGCGCGGTCAAGACCGAGTTCGGCAAGTTTGGCGATGTGTTGGCCAAGACCCGCAAAAAACTGGACGAGGCCAGCCACACGATCTCGTCCGTCGAAACACGTACCCGTGTCATGGGTCGCGCGCTCAAGCAGGTCGAAGCCATGCCGGACGCACAGGCGCAAGAACTGTTACCCGGGGAGCCTGACTCGGGTGAGGCGCCATCTCAGGACTGAGTCAGCACGGTCCCGGCGACAGCGCGAGCTCATTCCTTGGCTCCCGCAGCCAAGGCCCGATCATGCTGACGGCTTAGAGCATCTGCGGATGGCAACTGGTCTGCGTGGGTGGGCCATCCTTGCATGTGCTGCCTGACCAACTGGCTCAGGGCACGCATCCAGTCGAGTTGATCATTCAGGCAGGGAATGTAATGGAACACCTTGCCGTTGTTGTTCAGGAAGGCGGCCTTGCCTTCCATGGCAATTTCCTCCAGCGTTTCGATGCAGTCAGACACGAAGCCTGGGCAAATCACATCGACGCGTTCCGTACCTGCCTTGGCCAGAGCCTGCAGCGTGGGCTCGGTATACGGCTCGAGCCACTTTGCCTTGCCAAATCGACTTTGGAACGTCACGACATACTGCTCGCGACTCAACCCGAGTCGCTCTCCCAGCAGGCGACCTGTTTTCAGGCATTCACAGTGATAGGGGTCACCCAGATCCAGCGTGCGACGGGGCATGCCGTGAAAGCTCATCACCAACTTGTCTCTGGTTCCCAGTTGGCCGTTCTCCTGCCAATGGCGGCGCACCGTATTGGCCAGCGCTTCCAGATAGCCAGCGTCATCATGGAACCGATTGATGTGCCGTAACTCTGGCAAGAGGCGGGTTGAGCGTCCCCATGCGAACACTTCGTCCATGACGCTGGCGGTCGTTGCACCCGAATATTGCGGGTACAAGGGGACAACCAGCACACGGGTCGCGCCTTCAGCCTTGAGCGCGCTCAGGGCTTTGCCAATGGCGGGTTCGCCGTAGCGCATGGCGTGCCTCACCAGCACTTGATGGCCCGACTCTCCCAGAAAGCCTTGTAAGAGCTTGGTTTGCTTCTCGGTCCACACGCGCAAAGGCGAACCCTCTGGTGTCCAGATGCTCGCGTACTTGGCGGCGGACTTGCGCGGACGCACGCGCAGGATGATGCCGTGCAAAATCGGCTTCCACAGCAGGCGCGGAATCTCGACCACACGAGGGTCGCTGAGAAACTGCCCGAGGTAGCGGCGCAGGGCTGCGGTCGTTGGGGCTTCCGGTGTGCCCAGGTTGACCAGCAGCACCCCAGTTCGGGGTGCTTGTCCGTGTCGGAAAGCGGGTTCTGGCTGAGTGCTCATGGCTGCAGGTACTTCTTGTCGGCCAGTTGTGTCAATTCGCTGACGATGAGGCGGATATCGATGGGTTTGGTCCAGTATCCGGTGAATCCAGCCGATTTGGCTTGGGCGATGTCTTCGGGCATGGCGTCGGCCGAGCACATGTAAGCAGGTACGTTGGCCAGACCTGGCAGCTTGCGCAGCGCGGCCAACAAGGCTAACCCGTCCATGTCAGGCAGATGGGCATCAAGCACCAGTACATCCGGGATGGATTGGCTCACCTGCGCGATGGCCGTCTGCCCATCTTCGACCACGGTCACGGCGAGGCGTGTGTGGGGGCGCAAGGCCTCTTCGAACAGCATGGCGTTGATGCGGTTGTCTTCGACGTACAACACGCTCAACGGGGTCTGATCGAGTGGGTCTGGCGTGGTCGGCATGGGTTGTGGCAAAGACCTGTCCGAGGCTGGCTGAGGAGTTGAGGGTTCGGTGTCATCGTTTGTGAGTGGGTCCGCCGAGCCCCGGTTCAGGATAACGCTCATACGGGTACCGACACCCGGGCTGCTGCGGACCTGCAACTCGCCCCCCATTGCCTCAATCAATGAGCGCGTGATGATAAGGCCAAGACCTGACCCTTCAATGTGGGACATTTCTTTGCCCAGTCGCTCAAAGGGTTGAAACAGTCTGGCGAGTTGACTCTCGGTCATGCCGGGGCCATTGTCTTCTATGTGCAAGGCCCATTGTCCCGTGCTCAAAGGCTCCACTGTGAATCGCACCAAGCCACCGGCGTGGTTGTACTTGATGGCGTTGGAGCCCAGGTTCATCACAACCTGGCTGAGTCGTCGACGGTCAGCGTGCACGATGCAGCCCGGCGCAATGTCCGAAAGCAGGTTTACTCCTTGACGCGCTGAAAGGGGCCCCAGCATGCAAATCCCCCGCTGCACGATCTCGGACAGGCTGACCTTCTCGGTGCTGCACGCCAAGTGGCCGGTCTCGATCTTCTGGAGATCCAGTACGTCATTGACCAGGGCGGTCAGATGTTCGCAGGCGTCCAGAATGTGGCGAACGTAGCCCAGGTGTTCTTCCTTGTGTGGTGCGGGTGTCAATTGATGAAGCAACAACTGAGCGAACCCGCTGATCGCATTGAGCGGCGTGCGGATTTCGTGGCTCATGCGCGAGACAAACGCACTCTTGGCCGCGTTGGCAGCTTCAGCAGCCTGTTTGTCGCGCAGTGTCAACTCCGCCTTCTTGATGGGGGTGATGTCGCGCGCCACGAACAGGGTCTGCTTTTTGCCCATGGCCACCAACCGAGCTTCGAAGTGGCGCAAGACGCCATCGTTGGTGCGCAGGTCGTACTCCAGGCGCTGGGGCTGGCCGCTGTCTCTGAGTCGCTCCAGGGCGGCTTGCTGAAGTTGAGCCACGTCGGTCGGCAGCTCGTAGCCGATGGCGTGTTGCCGCAACTCCTCAATGGGGCGAATCAGCAGCGGGTGAGCTTCGTGCCCATCCACATAGTGGTTGTTTTCGTCCAGAACAAACCAGATGTCAGGCAGTGCTTCCAGCACAGCGCTGAGTCGGGCCTCGCTTTCTCGCAACTCTGCCTGCTGGCTGAGCAGTTGCTCCTGGGCGCAGCGCATGGCGATCTCGGTCTGCACTTGGCGCGTCACGTCACGGTTGGAGCCGCGGTAGCCCATGAAGTTACCCTGACGATCGAAGACCGGTAGACCGCTGATGCTGACAATGACACGTCCACGTGGTGTGTCTCGTTGTCCCAGCACATTGCTGAAAGGCTCGCGCCGCATGCGTGCCTCTTGGAATTGCGCCCACTGCCGGGCGTACTCCGCGCCAGGCAGAGGTTGATAAAAGTCCACACCCTTGCTGCCGATCTCGTATTCGGGGTCCAGGCCCAGATGCTGAACCATGCTGCTGGAGACCCAGACCAAGCGGCTTTCTCGGTCTGTCTCCCACAGCCAGTCTTGCCCAGCCAGGCTGGCCGTGCGCACGCGGGCGTCCATGCGCCGTGCGCGTTGCCTGTTCAGTTCGGCCGCCAACAAGGCGCTGGCAGCACAGGCCGCGTCGGCGAGGCCTGCCATTTGATCCGCTTGCCAATGGCGCACTTGCAGATCCATCACACACAGCGCGCCCAATACATGCCCCTCGACGACGAGAGGGAGTCCCGCATATGCGGTCGGCCATGCATCGTCAGGCAGGTGCGGGGGGGGCGTCAGGTCTCGGGTATCTGGGACCAACCAGAGTCCGTCACGATGCAGCATCTGGGTGCTCAGGGCGTGTTCTCGGCTCTGACGTCTTGGCAAGCTACCCACGCCAGCCAGCACCTGCACAGAATGCGCATCAATGAGGTGAATTGCCGCAAATGGGCTGCTGGTTTGCGTGGCTGCCAAGCGCGCCAGTGCTGCAAAAGCCGGAGGCGCTTCAGACGTTTCCAACAGGCGAGTGGCCTGCAGCAAGGCGACGCGTGCGTGTTCAGGTGAGGTCGGGCCAGACCAACTCATGCCGTGCGGCTCAAGTTCTGGATCTGCACGAAGGGCCGCAGTGGGGCGCGGGTGAAAAGCACGGGTCAGTACTGCGGCAAGGTGTCTGAGAAGCTGAGCACGTCAAATCGGATTTGTGTGCTGCTGGGGTCGTTGGGCGGTGCACCGAGTGCGATCACCCCGCTGCCATGAAGCGTGCACGTGCCGCGTCTCAAGGTCATCACCTGCTCATCGTGATCGAACTTGACGTGTGTACCGTTGTAGCTCAGATCGCTCAGATAAAGCTGGCCACTGTGGGACTCGATGCGCGCGTGGGAACGCGAGACGCGGGCATCGCTGACACAGAAATGGGCTTGCGGACTGCGACCCAGGATCACAGGCATGCTGGCGGTGGAGAACACCCGCTCCGTGCCCATCCAGATCAGGCGGATGCCGTCTGGCATGTCGGAGGGGAGGGTGTCAAACACGACAGTGGACATGGTGTCGCCAAAGCGACTGCGCTCCATGCGTACCACCGAAACCGGCTCTTTGCGCCCGCGCAAGTAGAGCTTGTCGATGCTGCGGAAGCGATCAAGGTGGTCCGAAGGCAGTTGGCGCAGCAGTTCGGCGGTTGTGAGCGTTTCGCTCTCACCGGCCAGATCAAGCAAGCGCGCCGCCACGTTGACCGCATCTCCAAAACAATCGCCATCAACCTCGACGGTTTCCCCCCAGGCAATCGCGATCTTCAGCTTGACCGGGCCGTCCTTGGATGTTGCGCCACCGTCACCAGGGGCCACGCGCTCGACGGACTCATGAAGTGAGGTGGATGCATCCACGGCACGCTCCGCGTTGTCGTAGACGGCCATCAGCCCGTCACCCAGCGTTTTGACCACACGCCCGCCTGCGCGCTCGATGATTTGACCCAGCAAGGCAAGGCTGTGGGTGACGAGGCGAGCGGCTTCCTTGTTGCCCAACTTCAGGTAGAGCGCCGTGCTGCTGCGCAGGTCGGCAAACAGGATGGCTCGTTCCGTCGTATTACCCATGAGGTGTGGTCCCGGTCAAGCTGCTGGCAACAGGTGTGAAGAAAACACGCATTCAGGGGTGAATTTAGCAGCACTCCATGAAAAAACCCGGCACGAGGCCGGGTTTGTGGTGCGCAGGGCACAAGGGCAATTGCCCAGCTTTACAGATTGTCCAAGTAGGTTCTGAGCTTGTCAGACCGTGAGGGATGCTTGAGCTTGCGGATCGCCTTGGCTTCGATCTGGCGGATGCGTTCGCGGGTGACGTCGAACTGCTTGCCCACTTCTTCCAGCGTGTGGTCGGTGGACATCTCGATACCGAAGCGCATGCGCAGCACCTTGGCTTCGCGTGGGGTCAGGCTGTCGAGGATGTCCTTGACCACGTCGCGCAGACCGGCCTGCATCGCAGCCTCGATCGGGGCGGTGTTGTTGGTGTCCTCGATGAAGTCACCCAGGTGGCTGTCATCGTCGTCGCCGATCGGGGTTTCCATGGAGATCGGCTCCTTGGCGATCTTCATGATCTTGCGGACCTTGTCTTCCGGCATTTCCATCTTCTCGGCCAGCGTCGGGGCATCGGGCTCGAAGCCGAATTCCTGCAGGTGCTGGCGCGAGATGCGGTTCATCTTGTTGATCGTTTCGATCATGTGAACCGGGATGCGGATGGTGCGGGCCTGGTCGGCGATCGAGCGCGTGATGGCCTGACGGATCCACCAAGTGGCGTAGGTCGAGAACTTGTAGCCGCGACGGTATTCGAACTTGTCCACCGCCTTCATCAGGCCGATGTTGCCTTCCTGGATCAGGTCGAGGAACTGCAGGCCGCGGTTGGTGTACTTCTTCGCGATCGAGATCACCAGACGCAGGTTGGCCTCGATCATTTCCTTCTTGGCATCGCGCGAGGCCTTTTCGCCCTCGTTCATGCGCTTGTTGATCTGCTTGAGGTCTTCAATGGGCACGACGGCCTTGGCCTGCAGGTCGATCAGCTTTTGCTGCAGTTCCTGGATGGCGGGCAGGCTGCGTCCCATGACGGCGCTGTAAGGCTTGCCCGCTTGCGATTCCTTGACCGCCCATTCCAGATTCAGGATGTTGGGCGGGAAGCTCTTGATGAACTGGTCTTGCGACATGCCGCACTTGTCGACCACGATCTTGCGCAGTTCGCGCTCGTAGCGACGGACGTCATCGACCTGACCACGGAGCAGGCCGCAAAGGCGTTCGATGATCTTGACCGTGAAGCGGATGGTCATCAGTTCATGGCTGATGGCTTCCTGGGCCTTGTTGTACGGGGCCGACTTGTAGCCGTCCTTCTCGAAGGCCTTGGCCATCTTGTCGAAGTTCGCGCGCAGGGCGTCGAACTTGACCAGGGCCTGGTTCTTCATTTCTTCGAGCTTCTTGGTCAGCGCTTTGGAGCCGCCGTTGCCGTCGTCGTCGTCCTCTTCGTCGAACTCGTCGAAGTCTTCTTCGGCCACGTAGTCGTCGGCTTCGTCAGCAGCCACGAAACCGTCCACCACCTCGGTGATGGGGGTTTCGCCAGCGCGGATCTTGTCCGCCATCTCGAGGATCTCGGCGATGGTGGTGGGCGAGGCCGAAATGGCCAGCATCATGGCCTGCAGGCCACCTTCGATGCGCTTGGCGATTTCGATTTCGCCTTCACGGGTCAGCAACTCGACCGTGCCCATTTCGCGCATGTACATGCGCACCGGATCGGTGGTGCGACCGAATTCCGAGTCCACGGTGGACAGGGCGGCTTCCGCGGCTTCTTCGGCTTCCTCTTCGGTGGCCGTCGACTGGGCGCTGTTGGAGATCAGCAGCGTGGCCGCGTCGGGGGCCTGTTCGTACACCGCCACGCCCATGTCGTTCAACATGGAGATGATGGCTTCGAGGATTTCGGCCTCGACCAGCTTCTCAGGCAAGTGGTCGTTGATTTCCTGGTGCGTCAGGAAGCCACGGGTCTTACCCAGTTTGATCAGGGTCTTGAGGTCCTGACGGCGTTTGTTGACCTCTTCTTCGGACAGGGCTGTGTCGTCGATGCCGAATTCACGCATCAGTGCGCGTTCCTTGGCGCGAGACACCTTCATGCGCAAGGGCTTGGCCTTGGGCTTGTCGTCACCCGCGGTGGCCTCGGCGGCTTCTGCCTCGGTGGCGTCGAGCTCGCCTTCGAGTTCGGCCTCCAGATCGCCTACGTCATCCTCATCGAACGCTGCAGCCTTCTTGGCCGATTTCTTCGCTGCAGGCGTCTCGGCACCTGCCGCAGCCTTGGGCTTGCGACCACGCTTTTTGGGTTCAGCGGCGGCGGCTTCAACGGTGTCGGCTTCCACGGCCTTGGCGACGCGCTTCACTTTGGAGACTTTCTTCTCTGGCTCGTCGGTTTCAGGGGTGGCTGTCGTCACAGCGGATTTCGCGGCTTTTTTCGCGGTCATGCGCTTCCTCGGGAGAGATTGCAGGGGCTTGTCCAACCCTCCATTATCGCGCAAGCGATGGAGAGCGTCAAAAATGGGGCGAGATCGAGGGGCGTCAGGCGGCGTCCGGCGGTCCTCACCCTGATATGGGGCGGTGCTGGCTGATTTCAAGTTTCATTTGGTTGGTGAGGCGAATCAGCTCCATTTTTCTGTTTTCTGCGGCTTCGGAGAGTTCCTCGCCAGACTGCAGCAGCATCTTCAATTCTTCACTGAGGGCCACCAACTCCAGGGGACGAATCAGGTTGATCAGGCTGGTCACGGTGTCCTGATCGTCTGGCAGTTCATGAAAATGCGCGATACGGCGTGCCAGCGCTTTGAAGTGCGCCGTCTCGGCGTGGGAGGGCGCCTCCTCCGGGTCGTTGGTCATTTGGTGCGTCAACGCGTCACGACTCAAGGGCCCATGGTGGAGCACGGTTTGGTCCAGCCATCGGAAGAACTCGCCGTAGGGCGCCGCTTGGTCGCACAGAAGGTCTTGCGTCGGGCTGGGCAATTGCTCCCAAAAGTCGCTGTGGGAGATCAGCGCCCAGACAATGCGGTCGAGCGGGGTGGCTGCTTGTGGCACGGGTCGTTGCACGACCGGGCTGCCACGGCTTTGCCAGCGCGAGTTGCCGCCGTTTTTCCAGGGTTTCCAGGGTTGGCCATCGCGGCGACGTGCCGGTTCGGGCGGGGTGTAGGGCTGCATGTCCTGCTCGACATACACGTCGGCCCAGGCGTCATTGCCGCCGTCGGGTTCGAAGGTGGGGACATGGCGGTCGTCGTGTGGTCCTGTCGAGCCACCTTCGTCAGGATCGAACGCCGGAGGTGTGCCGTCATGACTGCGCATGCGGTCGCCACTACTGCGCTGTGCAGGCACTGGCCTCTGTGTCGAGGGCTGGTGGTCCGCGATCCGGCGGCGCACCTCCTCCGGTGAGGTGCGGGCCATGTGAGCCAGGTCGTCGGCAATCAAGCCCTTGAGTGCGCCGTCGGGGAACTGGGCAATCAGCGGTATGGCCTGCACCAGCAGGCGAGCACGGCCCTCGGCGCTGTCGAGGTCGCAGTCGGCACTGGCGTGCTCCAGTACCTGGCGGGACAGGGGGACAGCCTTCTTGATGCAGGCCTCAAAGGCTTCCGGGCCGAACTCCCGAATGTAGCTGTCCGGGTCGTGCTCGGCTGGCAAGAACAGAAAGCTGATGCGTCGGGTATCGGTGGCGTGCGGCAGCACGGCCTCCAGGGCGCGACCTGCGGCCCGGCGACCGGCGGCGTCGCCGTCGAAGCTGAAAACCACTTGATCGGTGAAGCGAAACAGCTTCTGAGCGTGCTCGGCCGTGCAGGCCGTGCCAAGTGTGGCCACGGCATTGCCATAACCCCACTGTGCCAGTGCCACCACGTCCATGTAGCCCTCAGTGACAATGGCGTAGCCCTTGTTGCGCAAGGCCGCGCGACCCTCGAACAAACCGTAGAGCTCGCGACCTTTGACGAACACGGGCGTCTCAGGGGAGTTCAGGTACTTCGGCTCGCCTTTGTCCAGAACGCGGCCACCAAAACCAATGACCTGACCTTGCGGATTACGGATCGGAAACATGATCCGATCACGGAAGCGGTCGTATCGCTTGCCTTCTGCTTCGCCGTCCTGTGCCTCGTGGCTGACGACCAGCCCGGACTCCACCAACAAGGGGTCATCGTATTTGGGGAACGCGCTGGCCAGGCCGCGCCAGCTGTCCGGTGCGTAGCCCAGGGCAAAGCGGGCCGCGATCTGTCCGCTGAGCCCACGTGCTTTCAGGTAGTCGATGGCGCGTTGGCTCTTCTTGAGTTGCTGCTTCCAGTGCTGGGCCGCCGTGGCCATCACGTCGGTCAGGGAGTTTTGCTTCTCTTTGACCTGCTTCTGGCGCTCGCGCTCTTGTGGGCTGATGTCCTCGTCGGGCACCTGCATGCCCTGCATCTGGGCCAAATCCTTCACGGCGTCGACGAAGCCCAGGCCTCCATA
The DNA here is from genome assembly GCF_037482285.1 of Aquabacterium sp. G14. Lineage (NCBI taxonomy): Bacteria > Pseudomonadati > Pseudomonadota > Betaproteobacteria > Burkholderiales > Sphaerotilaceae > Aquabacterium > Aquabacterium sp. G14. The sequence continues at coordinate 27,401 of NZ_JBBEYB010000002.1, read as the reverse complement.
CTCCATCAGGAACCCGAGGGCGTTGCCATGTACGCCGCAGCCGAAGCAGTGATATGTCTGCCGCGAAGGGCTGACAATGAAGCTCGGTGTTTTTTCGCCGTGGAACGGGCACAGGCCCTTGTAGTTGATGCCGGCCTTCTTCAGGGTGACGTAGCGGCCCACGACGTCGGCGACATCGGTGCGGGCAAGCAGATCCTGAATGAACGACTGAGGGATCACGGTGCTGGCGACATGAGGGGTAAAACGACCCGAACGGACGATCAGAACGCAACGGCCCCGACGCAGCAGGGCGGCGGGGCCGTTGAGGTCAGCCTGCAGGCAGGCTGAGGGGGCGCTTACTTGGTGAGAGCTTCCAGGGCGCGCGCCGTGATGTCGTCAACGGAGCCCAGACCTTCGATCTTGCGATACTGCGGTGCCTCGGCATCGCCGGTGGCGGCCCACTGACCGTAGTAGTCAACGAGAGGGCGGGTTTGCTGATGGTAGACGTCCAAGCGCTTGCGCACGGTTTCTTCCTGGTCGTCGTCACGTTGGATGAGCTCTTCACCGGTGACGTCGTCCTTGCCAGCGACCTTGGGCGGGTTGAACACGACGTGGTATGTGCGACCGGAGGCCACGTGGACACGGCGACCGCTCATGCGCTCAATGATGGCGCTGTCTGGGACGTCGATTTCCAGCACGTAATCGATCTTGACGCCAGCCACCTTCATGGCTTCGGCTTGAGGAATGGTGCGTGGGAAGCCGTCGAAAAGGAAGCCATTGGCGCAGTCCGCTTGCTGGATGCGCTCCTTGACCAAGCCGATGATGATGTCATCGCTCACCAGGCCGCCCGCATCCATGACCTTCTTGGCGGCGAGACCCAACTCGGTGCCAGCCTTGACGGCGGCACGCAGCATGTCACCCGTCGAGATCTGCGGAATGCCAAATTTCTGGCACAGAAAGGCCGCTTGCGTGCCTTTGCCGGCGCCGGGCGCGCCCAACAGAATCAGTCTCATGTAAATCCTCGGTGTCCGATGAAGCTGCCGCCCGAGCGATATCGGGCAGCATTAACAAGCTCGGAGGATATCACGCATACCCCCTCGCTCAGGTGGGGCATGTGGACAGTCTTCTACAAGACTCCCAGGTTCATGCACCAAAAAGGGCACGGACGCGGGCCAGATCCTCCGGTGTGTCGACGCCTGCACCGGGCGCATGGGGCGTGATGTGAACGGCAATGCGCTCGCCATGCCAGAGAACGCGCAACTGCTCCAGCGACTCGAGTCGCTCCAGCGGGCTGACCGCGAGTTGGGGGAAGCGTCGCAGGAAGCCCGCACGGTAGCCGTAAATGCCGATGTGGCGCAGGGGTGTGTCTGCGCCATCGGCGGGTTGTCCGGCCATCGGAGCGTCGCGCCACCAAGGAATCGGCGCGCGCGAGAAGTACAGCGCCCTACCTTGTGCATCGGTCACCACTTTCACCACGTTGGGGTTTCCAAAATGGGCAGGGTCTTCGATGGGGTGTGCTGCAGTGCTGACCACGCAATCCGGGCGCTGCGTCAGTTGTGCTGCGCAGGCATCGATCAGATGCGGGTCGATCAGGGGTTCGTCGCCTTGCACGTTCACGACCGCATCATCACCTTCAAGTCCCAGCAACTCGCAGGCCTCTGCCAGACGGTCGCTGCCGGTGGGGTGATCGGCACGGGTCATCACACAGGCAACGCCATGCGCTTGGCAAGCCGCCTCGATGCGCTCATTGTCGGTCGCGACCACCACCTGGCTCGCGTGGCTTTGCGCCGCCCGCTGTGCAACGCGCACCACCATGGGCAGGCCAGCGATGTCTGCCAGAGGCTTGTCCGGCAGGCGGGTGGATGCCAGCCTCGCGGGGATCAGGATGGTGAAGCTCATGATCAGGCCTCCGGCACGGCGCCTGGGTCGATGGGCTGGTCTTGTTCGTCCAGCGCCAAGGCCTCGTTTTCAAGCATCACGGGGATGCCGTCACGGATAGGGAAGGCCAGGCGGTCTGCGCGGCAGATCAGGTGGTCTGCCAGGGGCGGGCGGTGAAGGGGGCCTTTGCAGACCGGGCAAACCAGCAGTTCGATGAGGCGAGTGTCCATGACAGGAGCAGTCAAGTGAGCGGCGTCACCGTTGGGTTGACGCGCGAGTGTCGGAGGGGGAGGCGGTTGAGGGCCGCATCCAGTTGGGCCCAGAAGGCTTGTTCAGGGCAGAAGTCTAGCCCCGCCACCCAGACTCGTGTGCGAGGGCGCATCTGTTGTAGCCGGATGGGGTCCAACTTGATGGCGTCTTTTTCGGTCACGATCAAGTCGATGTCCGCATCGTCCCATGGCAATTGGGCAAAGTCGGCGTGATCGGCCAAAGGGATGCCCTGCACTCGGTAATGGAGCGCGGTCAGTGCGTCAAAAAAGCGCTGAGGCTGGGCAATGCCGGCCAGGGCCAGGACAGTTGCGCCGGGGGGAGGAGGCTTGCTGTCGATCGAGGCACGATCTGCCGCCCACCAATGGCTCAGGCTGCGCAGAGGGGCCATGGTGCGCTGTGCCGTGAAGCCGCTCAAGGGTGTGCTGGCTGTGGCGGCGTTGTAGAGCACCAGCGGTGGTGTGCGCAAACCCGGTGTGTCAGGGGTGGTGATGGGTTCACGCAGCGGCCCTGCCGGCAGCAGCCAGCCGTTGCCTTGGCCACGCTCATCAAACACGATGATCTCGATGTCTCGCTGCAGTGCCAGATGCTGCAGCCCGTCATCACACACCAGAATGTCGATTTCGGGGTGGGCGTCCAGCAGTGCCCGCCCACCTTGGGCACGATGGCGCGCGATCGCCATGGGGGCATGGGTGCGGCGCCAGATCAGCAAAGGCTCATCTCCGGTGTCGGTGGCCTCCAATTGCGCATGGGTCCGCTCATCCAGGATGCGGTGTGGTAGCGTGTCCTGCCGGGCCTTATAGCCGCGGGTCAGAACTCCGGGGCGCAGGCCGCGAGCCTGGAGGTGCTGCAAGAGGGCAATGGTGGTGGGGGTCTTGCCGGCCCCCCCCACAATTCGGTTGCCGACCACAATCACAGGCACGGGCAGGCGTGTCGAGGCCAGCCAGCCGCGGTGGTACGCCAATCGTCGCACCCACACCAGAACGGCCATGAGGCAGGACAGCGGCCACAGCAAGTACGCCATTGGGCCGCGCCGCAACCAAGCGCGTTGGAGATGCTCTGCGAGGAGGCTCATGGGGGCGACGTCGGGGCGGGGCGCCTGGGCGCGCTCAAGGTGCGAGTCAAGGCTCAGACTTGGCTGCGCCGTCGTGCTGACCTTGTGTCGCAAAGGTCAATTGGGTCAGTCCCACACGCCGCGCGGCGTCCATCACGTTGATGACGCTCTGGTGGGATGCCTGGGCATCGGCATTGATGATCACCACGGTGTTTTTGGCGTTGCCTGCAACTTGGGCCAGGCTGGCCGCCAGGGTCTCAATGCCTCGACCCGCCAGCATGCGTTGATTGACCATGTAACGGCCATCAGCGGCCACAAGCACCATGATCTCGGCTGGGCGAGCCTTGGTGGCCTGCGCATTGGCCGTAGGCAGGTTGATCTTCAGTTCGGAAACTTTCGAATAGGTGGTCGTCAGCATCAGGAAGATGAGGATGACCAAGAGCACGTCAATGAAGGGGATCAGGTTGATTTCCGGATCCTCCGGCGGGCGTCGCTTGCGGAAATGCATCGCCATGGCTGTGAGCCTCAACCGCCGTTGCGCTTGCCTGGCAGGCGCACCAAGTGCTGGAGCATGCGCTCCGCAGCTTCCTCCATGTCCATGACATACCCGTCAATCCGTGTGCGGAAATGGCGGTGGCAGATCAAGGCTGGTATGGCAACGATCAAACCGAAGGCGGTGTTGTAGAGGGCGATAGAGATGCCGTGCGCCAGGGCTGTGGGGTCTGCTCCCACGCCGTTCGCGCCCCCGGAGGCACCGAAGATCTCGATCATGCCAATCAAGGTGCCCAGCAGACCCAGCAGTGGCGCTGCGCTCGCAATGGTGCCGATGGCATTCAGGTAGCGCTCCATGTCATGGACAGCTTTGCGGCCGCCCACTTCGAATGCCATGCGCAATTTCTCTTCGCTGATGCGCGGGTCGGCTGAAGCGGCACTCAAGCCCTCGGCCAGCAGTTGACCCAATACCGAGTTGTCTGCGAGCTTCTCAATGGTGTCTGCGTTCGGCAGGCCGCCGCGTGTGACGGTGATCACCTCATCTACGAGCCTGGGTGGGATGACGCGACTGGGGCGCAGGCTCAGGAAGCGCTCGACGATCAGGGCGAGGCCCACAATGGAGCAAAGGACCAGTGGGATGATGGGCCAGCCGGCAGCTTGTAAGATCGACAGCAACGAAAGACTCCCTGTGAACGCGTTCGTGGGCGGACTTGGTGAAGCGTTGATTATGGGCTGGAAAATTGGCCTGCCGCCCTCCGGTCACGCGCTGTTTCATCCCCTGGATTTTCCCTGGGTGCGAGGTGAAGTCATCCACCGATCCTGTGGATAACTTTGTGGGTAAGCCGTGTTTCGTGTCGCCAGAGCCCCGAAAATACGCGCGAAACCTTGGTTTGCTTAAATTTTGAGCAGTGCAAAACATATATGAATCAACGACTTATGACGTTGTGGGGTGGTTTTCCCATAGGGGGTAGGTGCCTGCAGGGGTATCTGCCCTGCTGTGGACTTGTGATTTGGACGATGTTCGATTGGGGGGCTTTGTGAGCCGATGGGGGGAGCCTGGTGAGCAGTCCCTGGCGAGGGTGTGGGGCGTGGCGGCGCTGGTCCAGGCCATTGGTGACAGTTTGGCCGCCCGCTTTGCGGGGTGTGTGGTGCGAGGTGAAATCAGTGGTTTCACGCGCGCGGCCAGCGGACACGGCTATTTCACGCTCAAGGACGAGCGGGGGCAGGCGTCTTTGCGGTGTGCGATGTTCCGTCGATCCCTCTCGCAGGTCGATTTCCAGCCCACGGAAGGGATGCTGGTGGAGGCGCGCGGCAATCTCGCGGTGTATGAGGCGCGGGGCGAGTTGCAGTTGGTGGTCGAGGGCTTGCAGCGTGCCGGTGCTGGCGCTTTGTATGAGCAGTTCCTGCGACTGAAGGCGCGACTGGAGTCCGAGGGTTTGTTCGATGCGGCGCGCAAGCGCTCGGTGTCTGCCTATCCAAGGCGCATTGGTGTGGTGACGTCCTTGGCCGCTGCCGCTTTGCAAGATGTGCTCACAGCGCTGGCGCGCCGGGCGCCTCACGTCGAGGTGGTTGTTGCGCCTGCGGCAGTGCAAGGCGTGGAGGCTCCGGCACAGTTGGTGCAGGCTCTTGCCGCCTTGACATTGGCTCACCATGGTGGCCTGACCCTGGATGCTGTCATCGTGTGTCGGGGGGGCGGCTCGATGGAGGACCTGTGGTCCTTCAACGATGAGAGGGTGGTGCGCGCGGTGGTGGGGTGTCCGGTACCGGTCATCAGTGGTGTGGGCCATGAGACCGATATCACTTTGGTGGATTTTGCCGCTGACTTGCGAGCCCCCACTCCGACGGCGGCTGCCGAGATGGTGGCGCGTGACCTTGGCGATGCGCGCGCGCAGCTGGATGCTTTGGCGCAGCACCTTTCGCGCCGGGTTGGGCAGCGCCTGGACGGGCAGGCGCAGCGCCTGGACCAGCTCGCCTTCCGCATGGCGAGGCCGTCTCAGCGGCTGGGGCAGCAGGGCCAGCGCTTGCATGTGCTGGATCACCGTATGTTGGCGGCACTGCAGCGGCGCGTACAGGACGCTGGTCAGACCTTGCCTGGACTGCAGTCGCGCATGTCTCGTGCGGTGGGCATCCAACTGACGCAAGCTCGGGCTCGTGTCGTGTCGCGCGGTGAGCGGCTGGAGGCTTTGAGTCCGCAGCGCGTGCTTGAGCGCGGATACGCCTGGTTGGCGGATGAGGCGGGGCATGCGATCACAAGCGTCGGGCAGGCGCAGGCCAACCAGGCGGTGTCGGCGGTCCTTGCCGATGGCGTGTTGCACTTGCGCGTCACAGATGCGGACGCCCCGGTCGAAACTGAATCGGCGATAAGCCCTGCGCATTGACGGGCCATGCGGGCGCATGCGAGAGACGCTGCTGGCTGTGCCTACAATCGTGACCGATATCAACCCCAATCAGGAAACGCACCATGGCACATACGCTTCCCCCACTGCCGTACGCTCAAGACGCTCTGGCTCCGCACATCAGCGCCGAGACTTTCGAGTACCACTACGGCAAGCACCATCAGGCTTACGTCACGAACCTGAACAACCTGATCCCGGGCACCGAGTTCGAGAGCCTGTCTCTGGAAGAGATCGTCAAAAAGTCCAGCGGTGGCATCTACAACAACGCCGCTCAAGTGTGGAACCACACCTTCTTCTGGAACTGCATGAAGCCGAACGGTGGCGGCGCTCCGACCGGCAAGCTGGCTGACGCCATCAACGCCAAGTTCGGTAGCTACGACGCTTTCAAGGAAGCCTTCACCAAGTCGGCCGTGGGCAACTTCGGTTCCGGCTGGACCTTCCTGGTCAAGAAGGCCGATGGCACGGTGGACATCGTCAACATGGGCCCGGCCGGCACCCCGCTGACCACGGGTGACACGGCTCTGCTGACCATCGACGTGTGGGAGCATGCCTACTACATCGATTACCGCAATGCCCGCCCGAAGTTCGTGGAGACTTTCCTGAACAGCTTGGTGAACTGGGACTTCGCTGCCAAGAACTTCGGTTGATTCCAGACGTTTTGTGCATCAAAGCCGGGCTTGTCCCGGCTTTTTATTTTGTTTTTGTGGAATTTGTTCGCCCTGCGGACGGGGGTTGAAAAGTTTTGCCCGACGTGGCAGCACGGACTCCGCTTCGGTGCTACATTGACTGGGTTCTTTACGGCCCTTCCCGTCGCCCTTGCTCGATTTTGTTCGAAGCAGTCAGCAAGGCGGGTCGCAATCCGCCAACCGGTCAAGCCGTGTCGCGGAAGGTTTTATCAACCAGCCAATGTCCCAGGAAACCTGGGAGTGAGGTGAGCGAAATGATGCAGCAGTTCAGGTCGAACTCGTACCTGTTCGGGGGTAACGCCCCCTATGTCGAAGAGTTGTACGAGGCGTATCTCGACAACCCCGGTTCCGTGCCAGATAACTGGCGCTCCTACTTCGACGCCCTTCAGAACGTCCCTGCCGCAGACGGCACCGACCAGCGCGATGTGGCTCATGCCCCCGTGGTCGAGTCCTTTGCACAGCGTGCCAAGGCGAACGCCTTCATGGTCAAGACCAGCTCCGCTGATCTGGCCGTGGCCCGCAAGCAGGTTGACGTGCAGTCCCTGATCGCTGCTTATCGCTTCCTCGGCTCTCGCTGGGCGGATCTCGATCCCCTCAAGCGTCAAGAGCGTCCGAACATTCCTGAGCTCGACCCGGCTTTCTACGGTTTTGTCGAGTCCGACAAGGAAATCTCTTTCAGCGCCACCAACACGTACTTCAGCAAGGCCGATCACATGACCTTGCGCGAGATCGTGCAAGCCCTGCGTGAAACCTACTGCGGCAGCATTGGTGCTGAATTCATGCACATCACCGACCCCGGTGAAAAGCGCTGGTGGCAGGAAAAGCTGGAGAGCGTGCGCTCCAAGCCGACCTATACCGTCGAGAAGAAAAAGCACATCCTCGATCGCCTGACGGCTGCCGAAGGTCTGGAGCGTTTTCTCCACACCAAGTACGTCGGTCAAAAGCGTTTCTCGCTGGAAGGTGGTGAAAGCTTCATCGCCGCCATGGACGAACTGATCCAGGGCGCCGGCGAAAAGGGCATCCAGGAAATCGTGATCGGCATGGCTCACCGTGGCCGCCTGAACGTGCTGGTCAACACCCTGGGCAAGCAGCCTAAGGAACTGTTCTCCGAGTTCGAGCACACGGCTCCCGAAGATCTGCCTGCTGGTGACGTGAAGTACCACCAGGGTTTCAGCTCTGACGTCTCTACCCGTGGCGGCCCGGTCCACTTGTCCCTGGCCTTCAACCCGTCTCACCTGGAAATTGTGAATCCGGTGGTCGAAGGCTCGGTGCGCGCCCGCATGGACCGCCGTGGCGACGCCCGCGCGGACCAGGTGCTGCCGATTCTGGTGCACGGCGACGCGGCCTTTGCCGGTCAAGGCGTGAACCAGGAAACCCTGGCCTTGGCTCAGACCCGTGGTTACACCACGGGCGGTACGGTTCACCTGATCATCAACAACCAGATCGGTTTCACCACCTCCGACCCGCGCGACCTGCGCTCCACCCTGTATTGCACGGACATCGTCAAGGGTGTGGAGTCGCCTGTGCTGCACGTCAACGGTGACGATCCGGAAGCCGTGGTGTTCGCGACCGAGTTGGCTCTGGAATACCGCATGGCCTTCCGCAAGGATGTGGTCGTTGACATCATCTGCTTCCGCAAGCTGGGCCATAACGAGCAGGACACCCCGAGCCTGACCCAGCCGCTGATGTACAAGAAGATCGCGGCTCACCCTGGCACGCGCAAGTTGTACGCCGACAAGCTGGCCGCTCAAGGTCTGGGCGCTACGCTGGGCGATGACATGGTCAAGGCCTACCGTGCCGCCATGGATGAAGGCCGTCACACCATTGACCCGGTGCTGACCAACTACCAGCGCAAGCATGCGGTGGACTGGTCGCCTTACCTGGGAAAGAAGTGGACCGACGGTGGCGACACTGCCATTCCTCTGGCTGAGTGGAAGCGTCTGGCCGAGCGTCTGACGACGCTGCCGGACTCCATCACGCCGCACCAACTGGTCAAGAAGGTTTATGCCGACCGCGCCGCGATGGGCCGGGGCGAAATCAATGTGGACTGGGGCATGGGCGAGCACATGGCTTTTGCCTCGCTGGTGGCCTCGGGCTACCCGGTTCGCCTGTCGGGTGAAGACTGCGGCCGCGGCACGTTCACGCACCGTCACGCCGTCATCCACGACCAGAATCGCGAAAAGTGGGATGAGGGCACCTACGTGCCTCTGCAGAACGTGGCCGACAACCAGGCTTCGTTCGTCGTCATCGACTCCATCCTTTCGGAAGAGGCTGTGCTGGCGTTCGAATACGGCTACGCCGGTTCGGATCCCAACAGCCTGGTGATCTGGGAAGCCCAGTTTGGCGACTTCGCCAACGGCGCCCAGGTGGTGATCGACCAGTTCATCGCCTCCGGCGAAGTGAAGTGGGGTCGTGCCAATGGCCTGGTGATGATGCTGCCGCACGGCTACGAAGGCCAGGGCCCTGAGCACAGCTCGGCACGCCTGGAGCGCTTCATGCAGCTGGCTGCCGACAACAACATGCAGATCGTGCAGCCGACCACGGCCAGCCAGATCTTCCACGTGTTGCGTCGCCAGATGGTGCGCATGTTCCGCAAGCCGCTGGTCATCATGACGCCCAAGTCGTTGCTGCGTAACAAGGACGCTACCTCGCCGCTGACCGAGTTCACCCGTGGTGAGTTCCGTACTGTGATAGGCGAAGTCGACGAGGCCATTGATGCGAGCAAGGTCAAACGCATGATCTGCTGCTCCGGCAAGGTCTACTATGACTTGGTCAAGAAGCGTGCAGACAAGAAGGCGTTTGACACGGCCATCGTCCGCATCGAGCAGCTGTACCCCTTCCCGCACAAGGCATTTGCCGCTGAGCTGAAGAAGTATCCCAACCTGACTGAACTGGTGTGGTGCCAGGACGAGCCTCAGAACCAGGGTGCCTGGTTCTTCGTGCAGCACTACATCCACGAGAGCATGGCCGAGGGCCAGAAGCTGGGCTATGCAGGTCGTCCTGCATCCGCTTCGCCCGCGGTGGGTTATGCCCACCTGCACCAGGAGCAGCAAAAAGCTTTGCTGGATCAGGCGTTCGCCAAGCTCAAGGGCTTCGTTCTCAACAAGTAAGGTTCAAGCGGTCCAGGCGTGCCTGCGACCCCGTCCAAGTTGGTCGGCCCGCGAAGGGCACCAGACGGGCAGGGCACGCCAAGGGTGACCGCAACAGGAGATACACATCATGGCAATCATTGAAGTCAAGGTTCCTCAGTTGTCCGAATCGGTGGCCGAAGCCACCCTGTTGCAATGGAAGAAGAAGGCTGGCGAAGCTGTCGCTGCCGACGAAATCCTGATCGAAATCGAGACCGACAAGGTCGTGCTGGAAGTGCCGGCGCCTGGCGCTGGCGTGTTGGTTGAACTGGTGCGCAACGACGGTGATTCCGTTGCCAGCGACGAAGTCATCGCTCGCATTGACACCGAAGCGGCCGCTGGCGTGGTGGCTGCTCCCGCCGCAGCACCGGCTGCTGCCGCATCGGTTCCGGCCGCTGCTGTGGCTGCACCGGCCGCGACCGGTGGCAACAAGGGTGATGTTGCGATGCCCGCTGCAGCCAAGCTGCTGGCCGAGGCCGGTCTGAGCGCCTCGCAAGTGGCTGGCTCGGGCAAGGATGGCCGCGTCACCAAGGGTGATGCGCTCGCCGCTGTGGCCGGTGGTGCCAAGGCTGCTGCTGCCGCGCCCGCTATCCCCACCGGGGTGCCGACCAAGGCGCTGCCCGCTGTGCAGGCCCCGTCCACCGGCCCGAGCCTGGGCGAGCGTCCTGAGCAGCGCGTGCCGATGAGCCGTCTGCGTGCCCGTGTGGCCGAGCGTCTGCTGCAGTCGCAGGCCACCAACGCCATCCTGACCACTTTCAACGAAGTGAACATGGCCCCGGTCATGGCGCTGCGCAAGAAGTTCCAGGACAAGTTCGAGAAGGAACACGGCGTCAAGCTGGGTTTCATGTCCTTCTTCGTCAAGGCCGCTGTGCACGCCCTGAAGAAGTACCCGGTGATCAACGCTTCGGTGGACGGCAACGACATCGTCTATCACGGCTACTTCGACATCGGCGTGGCCGTGGGTTCGCCCCGTGGTCTGGTGGTGCCGGTGCTGCGCAATGCTGACCAGATGACCTTCGCCGAAATCGAAAAGAAGATCGCCGAGTTTGGTCAAAAGGCCCGTGACGGCAAGCTGGGTCTGGAAGAGCTGACTGGCGGCACGTTCTCGATCTCCAACGGTGGCACCTTCGGCTCAATGCTGTCGACCCCGATCATCAACCCGCCTCAGTCGGCCATTCTGGGTGTGCACGCCACCAAGGATCGTCCCGTGGTGGAAGACGGTCAGATCGTGATCCGTCCGATCAACTACCTGGCCATGTCTTACGACCACCGCATCATCGACGGCCGCGAAGCCGTGCTGGGTCTGGTGGCCATGAAGGAAGCGCTGGAAGATCCGGCTCGCTTGCTGTTCGACATCTGATTGTGAGTTTTGCGGCCGGGCGGGCCTCACAAGGGCCCGCTCGGAACCTGCATCTGACCAGAGGAGCAACACACCATGTCTCAGGCTGATGAACTCGAACGTCTGGCCACATTGCGTGATCGCGGTGTGATCAATGAAGAAGAGTTTCAGCAGCTGAAGACCCAAGTCATTCAAGGTAGCGCCACCACACCTGTGGGCGCTCCGGTGTTGTCCAACGTGAACCGCTTGCGGCGTTCACGTGACGACCGGTGGCTGGGAGGCGTGTGTGGCGGTGTGGCGCGTCTGACCGGGATGGAGTCCTGGATCTGGCGTCTGGCATTCGCCTTGTTGTTCCTGTTCTGGGGAGCAGGACTGCTGCTCTACATCCTGCTGTGGATCTTCGTCCCGGACGAATGACCCCGACTCAACCTGCTGAACACCACACATCATGTCCAATCAATTCGACGTCATCATCATCGGCGGCGGCCCTGGTGGCTACATTGCGGCCATCCGCGCGGCACAACTGGGCAAGAAAGTTGCCTGTATAGACGAGTGGAAGAACGCCAAGGGCGGCGCGGCCCCTGGTGGTACCTGTACCAACGTGGGCTGCATTCCCTCGAAGGCCCTGCTGCAGTCGTCCGAGCACTACGAGCACGCTGCTCACCACTTCGCTGACCACGGCATCACCGTGGGCGATCTGAAGATGGACGTGTCCAAGATGATTGCCCGCAAGGACAACGTCGTCAAACAGAACAACGACGGCATCCTGTACCTGTTCAAGAAGAACAAGGTCAGCTTCTTCCACGGCCGCGGCTCGTTTGTGAAGGCCGTTGAAGGCGGCTACGAAATCGCCGTCGCTGGTGAAAAGGCCGAGACGCTGGTTGGCAAGCACATCATCGTGGCCACCGGTTCGAACGCCCGTGCACTGCCTGGCACGCCGTTCGATGAAAAGCAGATCCTGTCGAACGACGGCGCGCTGGCCATCGGCGACGTGCCCAAGAAGCTGGGCGTGATCGGCTCCGGCGTGATCGGCCTGGAAATGGGCTCGGTCTGGCGCCGTCTGGGTGCCGAAGTCACCGTGCTCGAAGCCATGCCGACCTTCCTGGCGGCTGTGGACGAGCAAGTGGCCAAGGAAGCCCAGAAGGTCTTCACCAAGCAGGGCCTGAACCTGCAACTGGGCGTGAAGATTGGCGAGATCAAGGCTGCCAAGAAGGGTGTGACCGTGGCTTACACGGACGCCAAGGGCGCCGAGCAGAAGTTGGAATGCGACAAGCTGATCATCTCGATCGGTCGCGTGCCCAACACCATCGGGCTGAACACCGAAGCTGTGGGCCTGCAACTCGATGAGCGTGGTGCCATCGTGGTCAACGACGACTGCCAGACCAACCTGCCCAATGTGTGGGCGGTGGGTGACGTGGTGCGTGGCCCGATGCTGGCCCACAAGGCTGAAGAAGAAGGTGTGGCCGTGGCTGAGCGCATTGCCGGTCAGCATGGTCACGTCAACTTCAACACGATTCCCTGGGTGATTTACACCAGCCCGGAGATCGCCTGGGTCGGCAAGACCGAGCAGGCGCTGAAAGCGGAGGGCCGTGCCTACAAGGCCGGTTCCTTCCCCTTCTTGGCGAACGGCCGTGCCCGTGCGCTGGGTGACACCACCGGTTTCGTGAAGTTCCTGGCCGACGCCGCCACCGATGAAATCCTCGGCGTACACATCATTGGCCCGATGGCCAGCGAGCTGATCTCCGAGGCCGTCGTGGCGATGGAGTTCAAGGCCAGCGCCGAAGACATCGCGCGCATCTGCCACGCTCACCCGAGTCTGAGCGAGGCGACCAAGGAAGCGGCCCTGGCCGTGGACAAGCGGACGCTGAACTTCTGATTTTGCCTTCGCAATATCATGGGAGGGGTGGCTTGGCCGCCCCTTTTTCTTGTCTTTTGATGTATTGATCCATGACGAAGCCCGCCATTTCTGTCACGAAGCTGTATGAGCAAAGCCTGGCGGAGCGAGGCTACAAGGCCGATGCCGCGCAGCTCAAGGGGATCGCCGCCTTGCAGCGTTGCCAGGACGAGTGGTCTGTGTACAAAGGCCAGCGCTCCAACGCCTTGACCAAGATGCTGCGTTACCCGCCCTTGCCCAAGGGTGTGTACATGTACGGTGGGGTGGGGCGCGGCAAGAGCTTCATCATGGACTGCTTCTTCAATGCCGTGCCGCTGCAGCGTAAGACGCGCTTGCATTTTCACGAGTTCATGCGTGAGGTGCACCGCCAACTGCATGAGTTGAAGGGTGTGCAAGACCCCCTGGAGGTGCTGGCTAAGCGCATGGCGCGCAAGCACCGTCTGATCTGTTTTGACGAGTTCCACGTGGCCGATGTGACGGACGCGATGATCCTGCATCGTCTGCTGGACGCGATGTTCCGCCACCGCATGAGCATCGTCACCACGTCGAACTTCCACCCGGACGAGCTCTATCCCAACGGGCTGCACCGTGACCGCATCCTGCCGGCCATCGAGTTGCTCAAGAGCCAGCTGGAGGTGGTGAACGTGGACAGCGGCACCGACTACCGTCGCCGCACGCTGGAGCTGGCCAATCTGTACCTCACGCCGCTCAATGCCGGCACCGATCGGGAGATGGGCGAGGTGTTCGACAAACTGGCCGAGTCAGCCGACGAGGACCCGAAGCTGCACATCGAGCACCGTGTGCTGCAAGCCCGACGCAAGGCCGGGGGCGTGGTCTGGTTCGATTTTCACACGCTGTGTGGCGGACCACGCTCTCAGAATGATTATCTGGAGCTGGCCAATCAGTTCCACACCATCATGCTCAGCGATGTCCCGCACATGCCAGTTCGCCTGGCCTCGGAAGCACGGCGTTTCACGTGGCTGGTGGACGTGTTGTACGACCGCCGGGTCAAGCTGGTGATCTCGGCCGAGGTGCCGCCGGAAGAGTTGTACACCGAAGGCCCGATGTCGCACGAGTTCCCGCGCACGGTCTCGCGTCTCAACGAGATGCAGTCCAAGGAGTACCTGAGCGAAGAGCGCCGTCTGGTGGACACCTCGCTGACCTGAGCGATCGTGTGCGCGAGCGTCGGAGTCTTAGTCCTCGACGCGCACCAGGGCCAGCGACAGGTTGTCGCCACCGCCGCGGGCGCGATGGCGCGCCTTGGCCACGAGCATTTCTGCCGCTTCACGCGGAGGCAGCGTGTGGACGATCGCTCCCAGTTCCTTGGGTGTGAAGTAGTGCCACAGACCATCCGAGCAAGCCAGCAAGGTGTCGCCGGGGTGCAGGCAGGTGATGTGTTTGAGGCACAGTGGCGGATCGGTCTGGCTGCCCAGGCACCCTGTCAGCAGGTTGGACTGAGGGTGGGTGTTCGCCTCTTCCTCCGTGATCTGCCCCTCGTTGATGAGGCGTTGAACGTAGGAGTGGTCGGTGGTGCGAAACACCATGTCTGCCCCACTGAAGTGGTAGACGCGGCTGTCGCCGATGTGGGCAATGCAAGCGGAACGATCTGGGCTGACGATGAAAGCCGCCAGGGTGCTGTGCGGCTCTTCCTCGGAGGAGATCGCCGTGAGCTTGATCATCAAGTGGGCCTCTTCGGCCAGTTGCTTGAGGAACTGCTCGGGCAGATCGTGAGTGGCCGAGTAACGCTCGAACAACTGCTTGGCGGTCAGGATCACCTGATCGGCCGCTTTGCGTCCACCGCTTTTGCCGCCCATGCCATCGGCCACAACGGCGAGCAGGCAGCCCTTGGTTCGGGCGTGGGGCAGGATGGTGACCTGGTCTTGCTGATAGGCCCGGTCTCCGCGATGGGTGCCTGTGGTGGCGACGAGGCGGAAACTGGTGGAAGTGGACGTCATGGGGAAAACTATAATGCCTAAAAGCCCTGCTCCCGGTCGCTCCGAGGCAGGATCATCCCTTGCACATGCCCCCTGATCAGGGTCTTCGGCGCCTTCATGCAATCCAATCTGCACTCCCCGCAACGGCAACTCATCGAGCTGCGCATGGAGCATGCGGATCTGGACAACCTGATTGACCGGGCAGCCGACCAGGTGCCCTTTGACGAGCTCAGTTTGCGGCGCTTGAAAAAACGCCGACTGATGTTGCGCGATGAAATCGCCCGGCTGGAGCTGCTGCTCGATCCGAAAGAGCCTGCCTGATTCTCACGCACTCAGCGCTTCGAGCAACTCGGTTTCCAGTGCGAGTTGTGCCTTGTCCAGTTTCAGGGTGTCACCTGTGACGAGGAAGGTATCTTCCACGCGCTCACCCAGCGTGCTGACCTTGGCCAACTGGACGTTCACATGGTGTTTGGCCAGTGTGCGGGCAATGACATAGAGCAAACCTGAGCGGTCGCTCGCTGACACGCTGAGCAGCCACCGCTGGCCTCGCTCATCCGGACGCAGGCTCACGCGCGGTGGCACCGGGAATGATTTGACGCGGCGTGACAGTCGGCCGCGTACTGGCTGATGCAGGGGGGTCTCAGATGCGACCGCTTCGGCCAATTGGTTTTCGACCAATGCGATCAGGTCGCGGTAGTGCACACCTTCGAACTTCAAGGGGTCGCTGGCCATGATCTGGAAGGTGTCGAGCACATAGCCGCTCGCCGTGGTGTGAATGCGCGCGTCCTGGATGTTGAAGCTGGCTCGGTCGAAATAGCCGCAGATACGGGCGAAGACGTCGGGGCGATCTGGGGCGTAAACCAGGACCTGCAAACCTTCACCGACCGAGGAAATGCGTGCAGCGACCACCGGCTTGTCATCGCTCAGGTGGCGAAACAGCATGCGCGCATGCCAGGCAATGTCGCCCGCGTCGTGGCGCGCAAAGTAGCTCATGTCCAGCGACTTCCACAGCGGGGTTTCGATGCCGGCGGGCAGGTAATACAGTGCCAGGGCCTGTCGGGCCTGCTGCTTGCGCGCTTCAATCTCGGCATCCATGTGGGGGCGAGCGCCGCCCAGTGCCCGCAAGGTCAAGCGGTACAGGTCTTCAAGCAGTTTGCCCTTCCAGGCGTTCCAGACCTTGGGGCTGGTGCCACGGATGTCGGCCACACTCAGCAGGTACATGCCCGTGAGGCGGCGTTCGTTGCCCATGCGTTGCGCGAAGGCCTGGATGACGTCGGGGTCGGACAAGTCTTCCTTCTGGGCGACCCGTGACATGGTCAGGTGCTCGGCCACCAGGAACTCCACCAGCTCGGCATCTTCGCCCGTGATGCCGTGGTCTTTGCAGAAGCGGCGAACCTCGATGGCCCCCAGATCGGAGTGATCCCCGCCACGTCCCTTGGCGACATCGTGGAAGAGGGCGGCGACGTAGAGCAGCCAGGGCTTGTCCCATTCGGCGGCCAGCTGGGTGCAGAAGGGGTATTCGTGGGCGTGCTCCGGAATGAAGAAGCGGCGCATGTTCCGCACGACCATGAGGATGTGCTGATCGACCGTGTAGACGTGGAACAGGTCGTGCTGCATCTGACCGACGATGCGGCGGAACACCCAGAGGTAGCGGCCCAGCACCGAGGTCTGGTTGAGCAGGCGCAGCACGTGGGTCTGGCCCTGGCTTTCGCGCAGCATGGCCATGAAGGTGGCGCGGTTGACCGGGTCGCGACGGAAAGAGGCATCCATCAGCTTGCGGTCGTTATAGAGCGCGCGCAGCGTGCGGGCCGAGAGGCCCTTGAGGCTCTTGTCCTGTTGCAGGGTCAGGAAGGTGGCCAGGATGGCGTGGCGGTCGCGCTGGTAGAGGTCGTCGCTGACGATTTCGAGGAAGCCGCCACGGTCGAGGAAGCGCTCGTTGATGACGCGCATCGGCGCATCTTGTGAGCCATGCACACGCTCTTCGATGTTGAGGATCAGGATCTGGTTGAGCTGCGTGACCGCTTTGGCCGCCCAGTAATAGCGGCGCATCAGCACTTCGCTGGCACGCAGGGCGCGGGTGTTCTCGTAACCGAAGGACTCGGCCACAGCAGTCTGCAGGTCGAACACCAGACGGTCCTCGCGGCGGCCGGCAATCTGGTGCAGTCGGGTGCGGATGAGTTTGAGCACACCTTCGTTGCGTGCCAACTGGCGGGCTTCGAACGGCGTGAGCAGCCCGTTGCGGGCCAGGTCTTGCCAGTTGCTTCCCAGGCCTGCGGCACGCGCCAGCCAGATCACCACTTGCAGGTCGCGCAGGCCACCGGGACTTTCCTTGCAGTTGGGCTCCAGCGAGTAGGGGGTGTCCTCGTACTTGGTGTGCCGCTGGCGCATCTCCAGGATCTTGGCCGTCATGAAGGCGCGCACATCCATGTGGGCCATGGCCTCTTGCTGCAAGGCCTCAAAGCGACCGAGGTCCCCACACAGATAGCGAGCCTCCAGCAAGGACGTCTGCACGGTGACATCGCGTTGTGCCTCTTCGATGCACTCGCTCACGGTGCGCACACTGGAGCCAATTTCCAGGCCGGTGTCCCAACAGGCACTGATGAAGCTTTCGATGGCGCACGTGGTGGCATCGTTGCAGCCGGGTAGCGGGGCAGACTGCACGAGCAACAGCACGTCGATGTCGGAGTGCGGAAACAGCTCGGCGCGGCCGTAGCCACCCACGGCCACCAGGGCCGCGTTGTCAGGCAGGCCGTGCGCTTGCCACAGTGTGGTGAGGGTCTGGTCCACCAACTGGGCCATGCGCTTCAAGAGCAGGCTGGCTGAGGAGGTGGTGGGGCGGCTGTTCTGGAACTGGGTGAGCAGCTCGGATTTGCCCGTGCGAAATTGCTGACGCAGAGCGGCGATGTCCAGGGTCATGTTGAGCGAAGAGGTCAAGGGATCAAGGCCAGTGACGCAAGCAAGAAAAAGGCCCTGACGAGAAGTGTCGTCAGGGCCGGTGTGCATCAGGCGGCAGTGCCTTTTTCTGCCGGGATGAAGTCAGGCGGTGGCGGGCTACCGGCCGACAGCGTGAGCACCTCGTAGCCGGTTTCGGTGACGAGCACGGTGTGCTCCCATTGCGCCGACAGTGAGCGGTCCTTGGTCACGATGGTCCAGCCGTCGTAAGGGGCTTTGCCTTTGCGGCCCTCTTTGATCTCGCGCTTGCCCAGATTGATCATGGGCTCGATGGTGAAGATCATGCCGGGCACGAGTTCAACGCCGGTGTTCGGGCGGCCGTAATGCAGCACCTGGGGGTCTTCGTGGAACTTGCGGCCGATGCCGTGGCCGCAATATTCACGTACCACCGAGTAGCCGGCGTTCTCGGCAAAAGTCTGGATGGCATGGCCGATGTCGCCCAGGCGTGCGCCGGGCTTGACCTTTTCGATGCCTTTCCACATGGCCTCGAACGTCGTTGAGCACAGACGCTTGGCAGCAATCTTGCCTTCCCCGATCACGAACATGCGACTGTTGTCGCCATACCAACCCTCGGGCGTGATGATGGTGACATCGAGGTTGACGATGTCGCCGTCCTTGAGCGGTGTGTCGTTGGGGATGCCGTGGCACACCACATCGTTGACCGAGGTGCACAGCGAGGCCGGGTAGGGGATGTGCCCAGGAGGAGCGTAGCCAATGGTGGCCGACTTCGTGCCCTGCACGTTCACCATGTAGTCGAGCGACAGCTTGTCGATCTCGTTGGTGGTGATGCCGGGTTTGATAAAAGGGGTCAGGTAGTCGAGGACCTCGGAGGCCAGACGGCAAGCCTTGCGCATGGCGTCAATCTCGGCGCCGGTCTTGATGGTGATGCTCATGGTTGAGAATTATCCGCAATTCCTGCGTGGCTTGTCGCGCCAGGGGCATCAGATTGAAGGCCTTGGGTCGGCATTCGGGGCCTGGGGCCGGTAAAATTCGCGTTTTACCTTACGACAGCCTGTGCGCACCGTGTGTGTGCAGGCCAACCCAGGCCCCCACGCCGTGACCGAACGCACCACCCCCGTGATGTCCACCCTGATGCACTTTGAGGGCGGCAACGCCCTGGCTCCGCACCAAGTCCAGGCCCTGCTGCCCAAGCTGCAAGCCATCAACCCCCGCATTGCGGGCGTTCATGCCCGTTTTGTGCACTGGGTGGCCATGGATCGGTCGCTTGACCATGCGGAGTTGGACAAGCTCTCGGCGCTGCTGACCTATGGTGACGCCTACGAGGGCCCGGCTGACGGGGACTTGATCGTTGTGGCACCGCGTCTGGGTACCGTGTCGCCCTGGGCCTCGAAGGCCACCGACATTGCGCACAACTGTGGCATGGCGATTCGCCGTGTGGAACGCGTGACCGAGTACCGTCTGACCGTGAGGTCGGGTGTGATCGGTGCCTTGATGGGCGGCGCCAAGGGCTTGGCGGCCCAGGACCTGCAGGCCTGCGCCGCGCTGCTGCACGACCGCATGACGGAAAGCGTGCTGCTGGCACGCGACGAAGCCCGTCACCTGTTCGACGAGAAGCAAGGCGCCCCGATGGAGCACGTGGACGTGCTGGGCCGTGGCCGCGCTGCGCTGGAAGAGGCCAATGTGACCTTTGGTCTGGCCTTGTCGGACGATGAAATCGAATACCTGGTCAGTGCCTTCACCGGTTTGAAGCGCAACCCGACCGACGTGGAGTTGATGATGTTCGCCCAGGCGAACTCGGAGCACTGTCGCCACAAGATCTTCAACGCCAAGTTCACCGTGGACGGCGTGGAGCAGGACTTGTCGCTGTTCGGCATGATACGCAACACCGAAAAGCTGAACCCGCAGCACACCGTGGTGGCTTACGCCGACAACGCGTCCATCATGGAAGGCCACCAAATCGAGCGCTGGATGCCCGATGGCTATACCAACGCGCCTCAGTACAAGGCCCGTGAAGAGCTGGCCCATGTGCTGATGAAGGTGGAAACGCACAACCACCCCACGGCCATTTCGCCTTTCCCTGGGGCATCGACCGGTGCGGGCGGTGAAATCCGTGACGAAGGTGCGACTGGCCGTGGCTCGCGTCCCAAGTCCGGTTTGACCGGTTTCTCTGTTTCGAACTTGCACCTGCCCGGCACCAACGAGCCTTGGGAGCAAAACCCCATCGGCAAGCCTGAGCACATTGCCAGCCCGCTGCAGATCATGATCGAAGGCCCCTTGGGTGGCGCCGCGTTCAACAACGAATTCGGCCGCAGCAACCTGGGTGGTTACTTCCGCGTGTTCGACCAGAACGTGGGCGAGGGCGACAAGGCCATCCGCCGTGGTTATCACAAGCCCATCATGATTGCCGGTGGCTTGGGGACCATTGATGCCACGCAGACCAAGAAGATCGTGTTCGGCGCGGGCACGCTGCTGATTCAGTTGGGCGGCCCGGGCATGCGCATCGGCATGGCCGGTGCGGCGGCTTCGTCCATGGCTGCGGGTACCAACTCGGCGGCACTGGACTTTGACTCGGTGCAGCGTGGCAACCCGGAAATCGAGCGCCGCGCGCAAGAGGTGATCAACCACTGCTGGGGCCTGGGTGCGAAGAACCCGATTCTGGCCATCCACGACGTGGGCGCCGGTGGCATCTCCAACGCCTTCCCGGAACTGGTGGACGGCGCAGGCAAGGGCGCGCGTTTCGATCTGAGCAAGGTGCCGCTGGAAGAGTCCGGCATGGCGCCCAAGGAAATCTGGTGTAACGAGAGCCAGGAACGTTACGTTCTGGCCATCGCACCCGAGTCGCTGCCCATGTTCACCGAGATGGCCAACCGCGAGCGTTGCCCCTTCGGCGTGATTGGCGTGGCCACCGAAGCACTGGAACTGGTGCTGGAAGACACCACCCAGCCTGGTGCCGACAAGGCCGTGGACATGCCCATGGAAGTGCTGCTGGGCAAGCCGCCCAAGATGCACCGCGATGTGACGCGCGTGCAGTGGGATGGCGGCAAGCTGGACCTGACGGGCGTGTCGCTGGACACCGTGGCGCTGGACGTGCTGCGTCACCCCACCGTGGCCAGCAAGCGTTTCCTGATCACCATCGGTGACCGCACCGTGGGCGGCTTGAACCACCGCGACCAGATGGTGGGTCCCTGGCAGGTGCCCGTGGCCGACGTGGCCGTGACCCTGGCTGACTTCAAGGGCTTTGCCGGTGAAGCCATGGCCATGGGCGAGCGCACTCCGCTGGCCTCGGTCAATGCGCCAGCGTCCGGTCGCATGGCGGTGGCGGAAGCCATCACCAACCTGCTGGCCGCGCCCATTGAGCTGTCGCGCGTGAAGCTGTCGGCCAACTGGATGGCCGCCTGCGGCGAAGCCGGTGAAGACGCTGCTTTGTTCGACACTGTGAAGGCCGTGGGCATGGACCTGTGCCCGGCACTGGGCGTGTCCATTCCTGTGGGCAAGGACTCGCTGTCCATGCGCACCAAGTGGTCGGACAACGGTCAAACCAAGCAAGTCACGGCACCCGTTTCCCTGATCGTGACGGCCTTTGCCTCGATCGCGGACGTGCGTGGCACGCTGACCCCGCAACTGGTCACGTCGGAAAACGGCCAGGCGCTGGACACCAGCCTGATCCTGGTGGACTTGGGCGAAGGCAAGAACCGCATGGGTGGCTCGATGCTGGCCCAGGTGCTGAACCAGTTCGGCAACGACGTGCCCGACTGCGACAACCCCGAGATGCTGAAAGCAGCCGTGAACGCCGTGAACGCCCTGCGCGCTCAAGGCAAGCTGCTGGCTTATCACGACCGTGGTGACGGTGGCCTGTGGGCGACCGTGGCCGAAATGGCCTTCGCGGGCAACACCGGCGTGAGCCTGAACGTGGACATGCTGGTGACCGAGAGCACCGGTGTGGACGACAGCCGTGCCGACTTCGGTGATTCGAAGAACTGGGCGGGCCAAGTGGGCGAGCGCCGCAACGAGCTGACCCTGAAGGCGTTGTTCAACGAAGAACTGGGCCTGGTCCTGCAAGTGCGCACCGCTGACCGTGATGCCGTGCTGCAAACCCTGCGCGAGCATGGCCTGAGCAAGCACAGCCACGTCATCGGCAAGCCCAACGCCAAGCACACGCTGGAAGTGTGGCGCGATGCGAAGTCCGTGTTTGCCGCGCCCGTGGAGCAACTGCACAAGACCTGGGACGATGTGAGCTGGCGCATTGCGCAGCTGCGCGACAACCCCGCTTGCGCCAACAGCGAACACGAAGCCATTGGCAAGGCCGCTGACCCCGGCATGCACGTGGCCCTGACCTTCGACCCGCTGGAAGACGTGGCCGCGCCCTTTATCCACAAGGCGCGCCCCAAGGTCGCCATCCTGCGTGAGCAGGGTGTGAACTCGCATGTGGAAATGTCGTATGCCGTGGCCCAAGGTGGCTTCGACACCTTCGACGTGCACATGAGCGACCTGCAAGCTGGCCGCGTCAGCCTGGACCAGTTCCAGGGCTTCATCGCCTGCGGTGGCTTCAGCTACGGCGACACCCTCGGTGCCGGTGAAGGCTGGGCGCGTTCGATCATGTTCAACCCCAAGCTGGAAGAGCAGTTCCTGGCCTTCTTCGGTCGTCAGGACACCTTCGCGCTGGGCGTGTGCAATGGCTGCCAGATGCTGGCGGCACTCAGCCCCATCATTCCAGGTGCGCAAGACTGGCCCAAGTTCACGCACAACCAGAGCACCCGTTTTGAAGCCCGCCTGAGCCTGGTCGAAGTGCTGGAGAGCCCGTCCTTGTTCTTCAAGGACATGGCAGGCAGCCGCATGCCGATCGCTGTGTCGCACGGTGAAGGCTTTGCCAACTTCTCGCAGCGTGGCGACATCGCCAAGGTGCAGAAAGCCCTGCGCTACGTGGACAACACCGGTGCCGCTACCGAGGTGTATCCGTTCAACCCGAACGGTTCGCCCGGCGGCTTGACGGGCGTGACCACGGCCGATGGTCGCTTCACGGCCATGATGCCGCACCCTGAGCGTGTGTTCCGCAACATCCAGATGAGCTGGACCAGCGGCAACAAGAGCGATGCCAGCCCTTGGCTGCGCATGTTCCGCAATGCTCGCAAGTGGGTGGGTTGATCCTTGTTCGGGCCCGCCCCCGCGGCGAGAGTCCCTGAAGTGTGTGGGTTTTGTGAGGCGTCCTTTGGCGACGCCTCTGGTCCACTGCAAACTGACACGCCCAGTCGCCCCCTCTTGGGGGCGTTTGTTTGTCCACAATCCATCTGAAAACTCATGTCGCTCGCTATCGTTGTGATGTTCGTCGGCGGTTTGGTGTCCCTCGTACTGGGGGCTGGTTGGCTGGTGCGAGGTGCCGCCAAACTCGCCTTGTCGTTTGGCGTTTCTCCCCTGGTGGTGGGGCTCACGGTGGTCGCGTTCGGCACCAGTGCGCCGGAGTTGGCAGTGTCTGCGGGCGCTGCGCTGGACGGCAAGGTCGACATCGCCATCGGCAACGTGGTGGGCAGCAACATCCTGAACGTGTTGTTCATCCTGGGGGCCTCCGCCCTGATTGCGCCCCTGGTGGTGCACATTCAGTTGATCCGCCAGGAGGTTCCGATCATGATTGCGGCCACTGTGGCCCTGTTGCTCATGATGCTGGATGGCGTATTGGCCAATTGGGAGGCGGCTTTGCTGCTGGGCGCCATGGTGATTTACACCGTCTTTTTGGTGTGGCAGTCGCGTCGTCAGGGCGCTGCTGCCGACGCTGAGTTCGAAGACGAGGTGGACTTGAGCAGCACCTGGGATCGCCATTGGTCGGTGCAGGTCGGGTTGATTTTGGCGGGTCTGGTGGCCCTGGTGGGCGGCAGTCACTTTCTGGTCGAAGCGGCCGTGACCACGGCCAAACAACTGGGCGTCAGCGATGTGGTCATTGCCTTGACCATCGTGGCACTGGGGACCTCCTTGCCTGAGGTGGCCACGTCGATCACGGCAGCCTTGAAGGGGCAGCGCGACATGGCCGTGGGCAATGTAGTGGGCAGCAACACCTTCAACATCCTGGGCTGTCTGGGTGTGTCGGGCATCTTGTCTGGCACGGGTCTGGCCGTGGCCGAGTCGGTGATCCACTTTGATGCCTGGGTGATGCTGGCCGTGGCCCTGGCCTGTCTGCCCATCTTTATCACCGGTCGCGAGATTGCGCGTTGGGAAGGTGTGGTGTTCTTGCTTTACTACGCTGCTTACACTGCCTACCTGATCCTCGCATCGCAGGCGCATGACGCCTTGCCCCGCTTCAGCGCGGTGATGCTGTACTTCGTGGTGCCCCTGACGGTCATCACGATGAGTGTCTCCTTGTTGCGGCACCGCCGAGCTGGCCGGGCGAGCTGAGCGGGGCGGCCCTGATCGGGCCTGTGTGGCGGCAGCCCTTCGGTGTGCGGCATGCCTGACGCGGGGTCAGTGTGGCGCGTGGCTGGTGGGAGTGCCAGGCCAGAGCCTGGCGGCGGCGGCTTGTGAGCGCGCAAGCAAGGCCTGGTGATCGCGGGGCCGAAGGAAACCCTGGCGCAGCAAGACATCGGCAGCGGCTTGGTAGGCCTGCACATAGTCTGCACGGCTGGTGTAGCGTGTGTGGAGGTCCGAGGCCGCCAGGGGTACTGTGCTGCCACCTGCGATGCATGCGTACTGGCTGCGCACGGTCAGCGAGTGGGTGCTGAAGTTGCTGTACTGACCATGGCGGGCCGTGGGCACCTGGATGTCTGGCAGACGCACGCCACCTGCCGCGTGGCCAGCCTCATCGGTGCGGACAAATCCCAGGGCGTTGCGGTCCATGCGCGGTGCAATGGGAGGCGCGACCCCTTCGGTCACCCAACGCGTGAGCGCGTGCAGCGCAGCATGGTCCACCATGTAGGCGGGCAGGGCGTTGAGCGGGCGCAGGCACCCGTGCAGGGCGTTGGGTGTGTTCGGTGGGGTGATGAGGGGCAGTTCAGCCTGCAGGTACCCGTCAAGGTGGGCGGCGCCACTGACCTCCCAGTAACGGACCCGATCCGTGTCCGGTGTGCGAGACAGCGGCCAACTGACCATGGCTTCGGCCTCGGTCTGCACCTGCATGATGGGCGTGTTCAGGTCATTGCGAAAGGCCGGGGCCCAGACGTCATCGCCGTCCTTTTCGACCGCTGGGGCCAGGGGGGCAGGGCCACGCAGGTAGAAACCATCGAACACCTGGTGAGCGAGGTGGAAGGTGTTGATATAGGTGTACAGGTACAAGCCGGACTGGGAGTAGCCCATGGCCAGCAGGCGAGGGGGCTTGGCCGCGGCGGACGGCTTGAGGGTGGCTGGAAGGCCAAGCAACTGCGACCAGTTCGCGCGAATGGCGTGTCCCGCCTGACCGAAAACGGCGTGGGCGCCTTCGTTGCTGGCCAGGCGCAGGGCAGCATAGCGAGGCGACTGGCTCTGCAGCGCACGCAAGCCTTCGGTCTGGTTGCTGACCCCGACCCAGGCATAGCCCTGGGCCATCAGCTCCTCGCGGGTGAGCACCCAGCCGCCGTCCAGGTCGAAGCCCGGTGTGGTGTTGAGCCACTCGACCACGATCACGCCATTGAAGCGCGCCGGGTCAGCCGGGCGCCGTACCAGCAGCCGGGTGACGTAGGGGTGGGCTTGGCCATGAGGCTGGACGGCCCACTGGCCCGATTCACCCCAGCCGGGCCGGGGGCGGTAGTGCTGGGCTCGGCCCTGCAGGAACACCTCTTGTTCGACATAGCCGTGGGCATCCAGTTGCACCGCGCGCGAGGTGGCCGGTGTGCCGAGGGGGGCTGCCAGCAAGCGGGCGTCCGACAGTTGGGTGTCCACCCACTGGGCAACGGGCGCCATCCCGGGCGGCGGGGCGGGCTGGGCTGTGGCGGATGGCGCGGGGGATGGGACTGACGGCGTTCGCGCCGGGACCGCTTGCAGCGTGAGCAGCGGCAGAAGCAGGCCACCCCACCAGAGGGCTCGCAGGCGGGGCTTCATGTCAGGAAAGGGGCCTGGAGGGCATGGGGCGCATCAAGGAAGGGTACAGCGTGTGCCCTCATTGTGGAGTGCGCTGTGCGTGGCGCAGCACCGGGTTTGACGGGGGGTGTTTGGCGACAGGGCGCCAGCTCGTCCGGGAACCGGACACTCAGAATGGACTCATGCAGTCTGTTCGACATCCCATCGTGTTCACGGGTGAAGCCCGCACCTATCGCCCGCTGTGGCGACGCAATGTGCTGCTGCTGTGCCTGACGCTGGGTAATCCCCCCCATTAACCAGAGCTCTGAGAAGTAGAGCTATGCGGCCATGGCCAACCGCTGCTTGGGGGTGATGCCGCCCAAGGCCATGTTTGGGCGTTCATGGTTGTACATCCACATCCATTGGGTGGCGTACAGCCTGACCTCATCGAGGTCTGTCCAATGGTACTGCGAGAGCCATTCGTAGCGCACCGTCCGGTTGAAGCGTTCGACATAGGCGTTCTGTTGCGGCTTGCCCGGTTCGATGTGCTCAAAGCGAATGCCCCATGACTTGGCCCAGGCTTCGATGGCTGCGCTGATGTATTCCGGCCCGTTGTCGCAGCGAATGACCTGCGGCTTGCCGCGCCAGGCTATGACCTGTGTGAGCGTGCGGATCACCCGCAGCGTGGGCAGCGAGAAGTCGACCTCAATGCTCAGTGCTTCGCGGTTGAAGTCATCGATGATGTTGAGCAACCTGAAGCTTCTGCCGTCCTCCAACTGGTCGTGCATGAAGTCCATTGACCACACCTGAT
This sequence comes from Aquabacterium sp. G14, assembly GCF_037482285.1. Classification (NCBI taxonomy): domain Bacteria; kingdom Pseudomonadati; phylum Pseudomonadota; class Betaproteobacteria; order Burkholderiales; family Sphaerotilaceae; genus Aquabacterium; species Aquabacterium sp. G14. The sequence goes on along the minus strand of NZ_JBBEYB010000002.1, from coordinate 677 downwards.
TGATGGCCTCTGGTACCGATAGCGGCTGGGGCTTGTCGCGCACCAGGCGCTTGCGTGGCTTGATGCGCAGGTTCAGCTCCAGCTCCCTGTAGATGCGGTACACGCGCTTGTGGTTCCAGGCAAAGCCTCTGACGTTACGCAGGTACAGGAAGCACAGCCCAAAGCCCCAGTTGCGGTTGTTGTCCGTCAAGCGCAGCAGCCAGTCGGCGATCTCATCGTTCTCGGCCTGGTGCTTGGCCTCGTACCGATAACAAGCCTGGCTGATCTGGAAGGCCTGACAGGCCAGCTTGATCGAAGCGCCAAACTCTTGAACCGATCGTTGAGCCATCTCGCGGCGGCGAGATGGCTTCACCACTTTTTTGCGAGGGCCTCCGACACGATCTCGGCCTTGAGCTTTTCTTCGACGTACATCTTGCGGAGTCGGCGGTTCTCCTCTTCCAGCTCCTTCATGCGCGCCATCAGCGAGGCATCCATGCCGCCGAACTTCGAGCGCCACTTGTAGAACGTGGCCGTGCTGATGCCCAGCTCTCGGCACAGCTCCGGCACGGCCAAGCCAGCCTCCACGCGCTTGAGCGCATCAATGATCTGGCTGTCGGTGAATCGGGACTTCTTCATGGTAGAAATTTTCCTTCGAAAACTTCTACTTCTCACTGCGCTGGTTTTTCGGGGGGATTACC